>JASJBK010000219.1 GCA_030066555.1 Halieaceae bacterium | reverse complement strand
ACCGGGCTCATCGCGAAACTGCATTTCCACACCCTGCACACCGGCATACAGCTGGTGGGCTTCTCGCCGCGCCAGTGACCGCACCCGCCGGTGCTGCTCGCCGCGGGTTTCCTGCTCCTTGCGTTCCGGGATGGTCTCCTCACTGGTGCTGAATGGCAGCCAGCGCGCGCTCAAGCCCAGCCGTTCGAGCGTGGCGCAGGTGGGATTCAGCGCCAGGTAGGAGGCGGGGTTCTTGAAGTCGAGGTAGATGATGGGCGTCATGACGGGAAGATCCCGATGTCCGGCGCCTGGCCGTTGCGACCGCCAAGGCACCACTCAACAAAGGGCAAGTTTTCCCGGCCAAACAGCGCCCGGTCTTCAAATACATAGGTCGGCACGCCATAGATGCCGGCATCCAGTACCTGGTTCTGCAGGGTGTCGTGTTGCTCGCGGCCCTCGCCCCGGGCGTAGTCTGCAAAGCCCTCGGTATCCACTCCAGCGCTCGCCAGGCAGTTGACGACGGTATCGAGATCCTCAATATCCAGCGCCCGGCGCCAGAACTGCGGGTAGACGGTTTCCAGGTAGGCGCCCATGCGTTCTGACCGGGTGCTGTTGACCCAGCTGATGCCCATATTGGGCAGGCTGGAGTCCCAGATCTTTTCGGTGCCGTGCAGTTCATAACCCTGGCGCTCGGCGTAACGGCGTGCGTCGCGGTAAGCATATTTCACGGCCGACCACTGGGAGGCCGAGCGATTGCTCTGCACCACCTTGCCGCCGGACTTTTTGGCCGATCCCAGGTAGCTGGGGATATCCAGGGTCAGGGGTCGCCAGTCGACCTCGATGCCGAGCCGATCGATCATTTCCAGCGTGGGCCTGACTGACACAAAGGCGTAGGGGCTCTTGATATCCAGGTAGACGATGAGTGGCTTGTCGCTCTTGCGTGGGTCCAGAGGCGTCACGGTTCAGGTATCTCCGAAAGCTGCGCAGAGTGTAGGGATTGCGGCCTGAATGCGCCAGCGGCATACAAATAGCGGCAAATAGAAGCCCTGCGTCACAAATCCCACGGCGAAACCGCAGCTGTTGATGAGCTGTGGCACACTCAGCGCTATGTGCAAGACTATCCGGCACCGGCATGCGTAGGGCCCGGCAGCTCTTCATCTGGGTGCTGCTGGCGGCGCTGATTTTCGCCTCCCACCTGTCCTGGCGGGAGACGCGCTACGGCTGGGGTCCGCGGGACAGCTCCGATGATCTGACTGGCCGCAGTCGCGAAATCGCCTTTGTCTCCAATGTGGTCGAGGGCAGCGTTTCCCTTCTCGACCTCGAAAGCTACCAGGTGGTGGATACCATAAACGTGGTGCCCGACGGCAAACGCGTCGGCCTGTTTCGCGATCCATTACAGTGGGCAGCCCAGGGCTACCTGGAGAGCCGCGGTGGCCTCAACTATGCGCAGGATACCGACCTTTCCCGGGACGGCCGGGTGCTGTTCGTTTCCCGCGGTTACCTGGGCGACGTGGCGGCCTTCGATATTGCCAGCGGTGGGGTGCTGTGGCGCACGCCGATCTCGGGCATGCGCGCCGACCATATGGACATCTCGCCGGACGGCCGACGGCTCTACGTTTCCGCGCTGATCTTTGGCGGCAATATTGTCGAGGTGCTGGATACGGCCAACGGTGAGCACCTGGGCGCATTTACCACCGGCCAGTGGCCCCACGATGTACACACCACGGCAGACGGCGCTCGGATCTACGCGGCGAGCCTGGGCAATATGCTCAAGGACGGCGCCGCGCGGGATGCCGATCCCGACGCCTACAAGATCACGGTGGCCGATGCCGTCTCACTGAAGCGCCTGAAGAGCTACCGCTTTGAGGCCGGTGTGCGTCCCTTTGTTTTTAACCAGGCGGAAACACGTTTGTACGCGCAGCTTTCCAATACTCACGCACTTATTGCCTACGATCTCAAGCAGAGTCGCAACCTGGCCCGCCTGGAGCTACCGGTCAGCCCGGGGCTGACGGAAGCGGACTGGGATTTCGAGGCGCCGCACCATGGGCTGGCGCTGACGCCGGACGAATCCATCCTGTGTGTGGCGGGTCGGGCATCGGACTACGCGGCACTGGTGGCGGTGCATGATGAGGCGCTGGAGACGCTGTCGATTATCCCGGTGGGCGATGCGCCGAGCTGGGCGGCCCTCGACCTGGACGGCAAGCGCTGTATCCTGCCCAATACCCGCAGCAACAATGTCTCTATCATCTCGATCCGCGAGCAGCGCGAGCTGGCGCGGGTGCGAGTAGGCGCGGCACCCAAGCACATTACCGTGGGTCGGGTGCCGGCAGCGATCCTCTAGTGTACTGGTGTCAGGCTGCGGAGCGGCGCTTGTGACCGTCGCGCAGGTGGTCCACCGCTTCGCCGGCCAGTGATTCGCCGGCCAGGGTATAAGCCTTGCCGAAGCCTTTGACGTAGCGACCGCGCTCCGGCACCAGGCGGAACATTTTGAAGTCGGTGTGTTCACCCAGGTTGCGCGGGCGTTCGCCATGGCGCTTGGCGAGGGCGTCCATAGCCGATTTCCAGTCGCTGCTGTCGTACTCGATGCGCTCTGCACGCACGGTGTAGTTCACACGAATCCGCGCGAACAGCTCGCCGGCGGTATCCTCGTCTTCAATGATCAACACCGAGGCAGTGGGATTTTTCTGCAGGTTGATCGCGTGCAGGGCTATTTCGCTCAGCAGTACGTACAGGCACTCGTCGCCGATGGCAAAGGGTGCGTAGGACGCGAAGGGCACACCTTCTGAGTCGATGCTTGCCAGCTGCAGGCTGCGGCGCGAATTGATAAACGCCATCACCTCGTCACCGAGGCGGGTCTCCATGGCTTTGTTCTTCATGCTGTTTCTTCTCCCAAAAATGTCCTAGACAATGAGCGTGCTGCGAATGCGCTGAAACTCCTCGAGCTGGGCGGGAATGATCACGCCCTCGCTGTCGCGCCCGAGGAAGACCTTGAAAACGGTGTGACCGCTGCCGTCTTCGAACACGAAGGCGTAGCTGTCGCTGCCCCGGTGGGGTTTGTCCTGGAAGCGCACCCGTTGCAGCGCCTCCAGGCGCAGGTGGCCGTGGAAGCCGGGTACCGGGCCGTCGAGGTTGTAGAATCCCTCGGCATGCTCGCCGTCCGGGAACGGTCCCTTGAACTCGAACACGCAGCCACCGCTGAATACGATGGTCACGGTGTTGCCCCAGCGGGGCAGGGCCTCGAGCAGTGGTAGTACCTGGTCCTGCTGCAGCGCAGGTTCAACTGACTGGTTCATGCGCTCGTCTCCTTATGACTCACAACACTAAAAGCTGTAACGGGCGAACAGTATGACTTCGCGACCGGCCTCAGGGACCTGGTCCCAGGCGCGGGTGTAGAAGTCGTCCTCGAGGTTGTTGATGTTGAGGTCGAACTTCAGGCCGGGGAGTGAAGCCGGCTGCCAGCTCGCGTACAGGTCGGTGACCGTGTAGCTGTCGAACACGCTGCCGTCCTCGTTCTCGGGGAAGTCAGTGCGACGCTGGGACGAGGCATCCGTGACGCGCACTCCGGCTACCAGTGAATTCTGCAAGAAGCCGTAGCTGAGATCGGCGATCAGGGTGTCAGCCGGGATGTTGGTCAGATCCTGGTTGGTGTTGTCGTCTTCACCGCGGGTCCGGCCATAGGCCAGTTTGAAGACCAGCGAATCGCGATGGTAAGTGCCCTGCAGTTCGAAGCCTTCCAGGGTAGCCTGGTCGACGTTGATGTAGGTGGTGGTGCCGGCATCACCGAAGGGGCCGAAGGTCGGGTCACTTACTACCTGCTCGATGAAGTCATCCACTTCGTTCTGGAATACGGAGGCCTGCAGGTCGATCCGGTCGGCGCCGAGGGTATTTGTGAAATTGAACTGTCCCACCAGCTCCACGTTGGCTGCCTGCTCAGGATCGAGTTCCGGGTTGGGGATAAACGTGTTGCAGAAGCCCGGGAAGATGCAGAAGTGGGTGCCGCTCGTGTAGAGCTCTTCGGCAGTCGGTGCGCGGAAGGCTTCGTCGTAGCGCAGGGCCAGCGTGGCCCACTCCGTGGCGGTCCAGACCAGCGCGGCGGAGATGGAGGTGTCGTCCTCTGAACGTTCATCATCGAGGTTATCCGCCTCGGTGGAAAAGTCGTCGTAGCGAGCGCCCAGATCCATGCGCCACTGCTCCGCCAGCGGAATTTCCGCGCGGGCGTAGGCGCTCCAGACGTCGGTCGTGGCTTCAGGCGGGGCAGGGCGGAAACTGCCGTTGCGTTCGGCCTCGAAATCCTCGCGGTAGATGTCGGCCCCGAAGGCGAGGCTGGCCCAGCCCAGCTCACTGACATTCAGCAGGTTGATGCCGTACTCGTCGAGCTGGGTATTGTCGGCGCGGCCGTCCGCTACTCGTGACTCGTCGATGTCGATGCTGTTCCAGTAGGCCAGCACCCGGCTATTGACCAGATCCGTGTCGGGATTGAAATCCCAGCGCAGGCTGGCGTTCACGGTCTCCGAATCGCGGTCGAGAATGAAGTTGCTGGTGTCATTGGGTTCGGCGGTGCCGTTGGCGGGCACGCTGCCGTCGACGTTATTGGCGCGTACGTTGAACTGCAGGTCGTGGTGTTCAGCGACTTCCCAGTTCACTTTCGCCAACACACCATAGTCCTCGGTGGCTGAATCCTGCAGGGTGTCGCCGTTGCCCAGTTCCACGTCGTCGCTGTCGCGGTAGTAGCCGCTGACCAGCCAATTGACGCGCTCTGCGCGACCGGCCAGGGCGACGGTGGTGGTGAGCTGGTCGTTGTTGCCGTTAAAGCCGGTACGCACAAAACCGCCAAGGTCACGATCCCCCAGCATGTCGGTGGGCTCCAGGGTGTTCTGGGCAATCACGCCACCGAGTGCGCCGGAGCCCCACAGGCTGCTGGCGGGGCCGCGCAGGGCTTCCACGTTCTTCAGCAGTTCCGGGTCCAGGTAGTAGCTGGGCCGGTGGCCAGACTCAAAGGAGAGGCGGGCACCGTCGATGGTCTGCAGCACCTTGTTGCCGCCCAGGCCGCGAATGTTGACGGTCTGGCTGCCGGCGCGGGGGCCGCCCTCAACGCTGATGTTGGGCTGGAAGCGCAGTACATCGGCCACCGACTGGCCGGCGATGGATTCGATTTCCATGCGATCAACCACGGCAATACTGCGGCCGATATCGGAAAGGTCTCGCTCCACACGGGTGGCGGTGACCACGATGTTCTCGAGCACCGGTCCGCCTTCTGCGGCGAGTACGGCGGGCGCACTGAAGGCGCTGCCCAGGCTCAGTGCAGCGAGGGCGCGGGCAATTCGGGTTTGGGAGAAGTGTTTACTGCTCATTCTCAGCGTCCTTTGTATCAGCAGTTGGCGGGCACGGGGCTCCGGAT
>JASJBK010000218.1 GCA_030066555.1 Halieaceae bacterium | reverse complement strand
GCCTTCGGTAAGATCGCGCGAAATCAGCGAAACCGGGCCACCATCACGCAGTTTATCTATGAGCTTGTCGGCAAGTTTCCGGCTATAGGATCCATTGCGGCGCATGCTCGCGTCGACACGCAGGATTGTGTGATTCATGTTTACCTCCAATTCAATGATGCAGCCAGCCTCTTGAGTCAGTTTTGGATCCGGCGCGCCGCTAGGCGCCGAAACCTCCGTCTATGGTGTGGGATGCGCCGGTGATATACCCGGCCTCCGGCCCGGCCAGGAAGGACACGAGTCCCGCGATCTCTTCGCTCTGCCCGTGTCGCTTGATGGCCATAAAGCTGTGCATGAGGTCGCGCATTGGGCCGTCTTCCGGATTCATGTCTGTGTCTACCGGGCCAGGCTGAACGTTATTCACGGTGATGTTGCGTTCGCCTAAGTCTCGAGCCAGGCCCCGTACCAGCCCCTGTACCGAAGATTTTGTGAGGGCGTAGGCAGCGCCCCCCGCCATGGGCATGCGATCACCGTTGACCGAACCAATCACTATAATGCGTCCACCGTCGCGCATTGTGCGAGCGGCCTCTATCGCTGCGTGATAGGGGGCGCGCACGTTGATGTCGATCATGCGGTCGATGTCGTCGGGGTCGAGTTCCAGCGGGTTACCCATGACCAGGGTTCCGGCGTTAATGACCAGGATATCGATGGGGCCCCGGTCGGCGATGAATGCGGTCAGGGCGGCCCTGTCTGCACTGTCGACTCTCGAGGCTTGCGCGCCCGTTTCCGCGCTGAGGGCGGCAGCGGCTTCCGGGGAGCCGGCATAAGTGAAGTGAACGTCTGCGCCGTCGCTGGACAGGCGTTTTACGATGGCGGCGCCGATACCACGGCTTCCGCCGAGGACAAGGGCTTGTTTATTCAAAGACTGGCTCATGATGCTCTCCTTTTTCGTATTTGTTTGTCGCGGTCCCTGACCGCGGTTGTTCGTCGTTACGGTGTACAGATTAGGAATTTCCAATAAGGAGATAAATAATCGATAATTGAAATCATTATTCTGAAAAACAGAAAAGTATCGCGGAAGCGTGGCGTGGACCGATTTGCCCAGGCGAGAGTGTTCGTGGAACTGGTAAAGGCAGGTTCGCTGACCAGGGCCGCCGAGCGCCTCGAGGTAGCCAATTCGGCGGTCAGCCGACGACTGAAGGAGCTGGAAGAACGCCTGGGTACCCAGCTGTTGAGGCGCACCACCCGCACCATGCAGCTAACCGAAGCGGGACAGCAGTACTACCGGCGCTGCACGCAAATCCTCGATGACCTGGAAGAGGCCGAAGCCGAGGCCATGGAAAGCTTCGGGGAACTCAGTGGCCGTCTCAGCGTGGCAGCTCCACTCAGTTTTGGCGTCGCGCACATTTCACCGGCAATCAATGAATTCATGCATCGTCACCCGCGCCTGCAACTGGACCTGGATCTCAGTGACCGGCGAGTGGACCTGATTCGCGAGGGAGTGGATGTGGCGATTCGTGTAGGAGACCTTTCAGATTCAAGCCTCCGGGCTCGTCGTATTGCACCGGTCAATCATGTGGTCTGTGCTTCACCGGATTACCTGCGCCACAATGGTCGGCCGACAACCCCCGATGACCTCACCGGCCATGCCTGCCTCTGCTACTCGAATCTCAAGTCACCTGACATCTGGAGCTATCGTGGGCGCGGTGAGAAAAGCTGGAGCTCAGTACGTGTAGCGCCGAGACTTCGCGCGTCCAATGGCGACGCACTGGCACATGCAGCCATAGCGGGTCTGGGCGTCCTCTGCGAGCCGAGCTTCATCGTCCATCGCGCACTGCGCAAGGGGCTGCTGGAACCTTTGCTCACCGACTATGACTGGTATGAGATGGGTATCTATGCGGTCTACCCTCAGGCGCGGTACCTGTCAGCCAAAACTCGTATGTTTATAGATTTCCTGGCTGACAGGTTTGGAGAAGAGCCGGAGTGGCAGCAGGGTATTGGCGGTTGAAGCGGACGACGCCCGCCCGGTGCTAGCCGGCAGCGCCCGCCGCCCTGGCCAGCTGGCCCTGCGCATCGGCGAATTGGCTGGCGGCCTTCTCTAGATAGATTTCTGCTTCCGTGTCGTAGCCGTCCACCGACGCCGACCAGACGCGGTTGATATAGCGTTCGCCCGCGGCGAAGCTGCTCATGATGTCGGCGTAAGTCTGTAGCCCGAACAGGTGCACCATGCTCTCCCGCGCTTCCGCGAAGCGGCGCAGGTCCTCGCGCAGCCGGTCGTCGATCTTCGCGCGCAGTGCCTCGCCCTCGGGCTTGGGCGCTTGAGCCATCTCCTGCAGGTCGCGCACTACATTGTCGAGTGACTGGCGCAATTCGTTACGATTGTTCGCGAGGACCGCCTCGGACTGGGCGTGGGCGCTGTCGGCGCGCTTGACGAACTGCATGCCGACGACGGCGACAACGACTGCGAACCCGAACAGCATCCAGTTAACGCGCTCGACATCCAGCGCCGTGGCATAAGCTCCAGCCAGAAAGCCGACGAAGAGCATTATCATTCCGATGGATTTCATGATCGATCTCCCGTTACAGCGTTTCCAGCACAATGCCCACGGCGTGACCCACCCCGACCAGGGCCTCGCCAACGATCACGCCCGCGGCGATGGGTATGCCCACCTGCTCACTCCAGGTCTGGCCCTGGAAGCGATCAGACAGCTCCCGGCACAGGGTACCCAGTGAGTAGGTCAGTACGATATTGAAGGGCAGGTAAAAACCCAGGCCCACTGTGATGCCAAGGCCACCCATGAATGCCGACAGCACGCCGCCGAGTATGGCGCCGGCGGCATACTTCTCGGTGGGCACGTCGCCGCCCATGATGCCGTCGATGGTGCTTGCCAGCGCCTGGGCCTGCGGTGCCGGCAGGGCCTCCGAGCCAAGGCCGTGGGACTTGTCGAGCACGAAGATCACCATGATCACGACGATCGGCCCCAGCCAGGCGCCGATAAACTGGCCAAGCTGCTGCATGCGCGGCGTCGCGCCCACCAGGTAACCGGTCTTGAGGTCCAGCATCAGGTCGGTGGCCTGGGACATGGCAACACACATGGCGGCACCGACCATCAGCGCGGCGACAATGGAGTCGGCGCGGTCCATGCCCAGGGCCTGGGTCAGCACGATAAGCAGGGTAATGCCTACCAGGGTCATGCCCGACAGCGGTGACCAGTTGGTGCGACCGATGGCCTCGGAGAGGATGATGCCCGCCATCCAGATCCACAGCGTGCCCAGCACTGCCATGGCGATGCCGCCGCCAATGCCGATGGTCTCTACCGCGGTTACCGCCATGTAGCACAGCAGCACCAGCGCGCCGCCGATGGCGATATACAGCAGCTTGATGGGCATCTCGTCGTTGGAGGCATCGGATTTCACCTGGGCGGCTTTCTGCATCGACTTGATGGCGCTGAGAATCAGCGGCGCTGCCAGGATCACACCCATGATCGCGCCACCGATCAGCATGCCGATGCCCACCGGGCGGTAGAGCAGCAGGCGCAGCGGGCCGGGTTCTCGGATCACTTCGGCGGTAGCCGGGTCCACCGGGAAGCCGTTGGTCAGCGCCAGCATCGGCGACAGGAACCAGTAGGCCACGAAGCCGCCGATAATAAAGGCGATCCCGCCGCGCCCGGCAATAAAGCCGACGCCGATCGTCATCAGTGACAGGTACCAGATGCCGTTCATATAGCTCGGCAGGCCGATCATTTCGCCCAGGTTCCAGTTGGAAACCCCGGTCTTGATAGTGATGGCATGGACGGTGGCGCTGATCAGGGCGGCGATCAGCAGAATCAGTGCCTTGCGGACACCGGCGCCGGGTGACTTGAGAATGGTTGCCACGGCAACACCGCCGGGATAGGTCAGGCGCTCGTAGTCGATCATGTGCTTGCGCAGCGGGATGATGAAGGCGATCCCCAGGAAGGCGCCGGCGATGCAGCCGAAGGTGAGGATGACCGGGTCGAAGCGATCCTGGAAATTCAGCAGGAAGATTGCCGGTACCGAGAACATCATGCCCGACGAGGCGCCGTTCACGCCGCTGGCGATGGTCTGCACGATGTTGTTTTCGATAATGCTCTTGCGGCGCAGTATTCCGCGCAATACGCCGAAGCCCAGAATGGCCGCGAGCTCCGAGCCCTCGATGGAGAAGCCGAGAATCAGGGCGGCGTAGCCTATGGATACTGCGATGATGCACCCCAGGATCCAGCCGACGATAACGGCGATCCAGGTCAGCTCCGGATAGGATGCTGTGGAATGATTGGCAGACAAGCTGCGGCCCCCTCGGATTGTTATATTTTTTCAGGGAGTTTAAAGCAGAATTGGTGTTCGTGATATATAAGCGTTCTTCGACCCTACATACCTACTTCTACAGGTTACCCATCATGCTGCGCTTTGTTCTATTTCTATCCCTCCTTACCAGCCAGCTCGCACTCGCCCAGGACCCTTTGGCAGTCGTGCAACGACAGCTGGATACCTACAACGCCCAGGACATCGATGGCTTCGCCGCCGTGTTTGCCGAAGACGCCGAGGTCTTCAGGAACATCGGTGATGTCGAGCCGGCCATGAAGGGGCGCGCCGCCATCCACGCCGCCTATGGCAAGCTGTTCAAGGAGAATCCCCAGAACAAGTCCACCCTGATGGGCCGCCTGGTGCAGGGCAATTTCGTAATGGACCACGAGCTGATCACCGGTCGCGATAGCGAACTGACGATTGTGGCGATCTATGAAGTGAAGGACGGCCTCATCACTCGGGCCTGGTTTGTGCGCTAGTCCTTACTCGACCCAGTGCAATACATCGCGAATGACCGACCACCTTGGCTGCTGTGCCTCGGCGCCCGCACCGCTGATCCAGTGGTCGAACAGTGACTGCACGGTGCCGTTTTTCTGCCGCAGCAGGGTCCACTCGGACACAAACAGGATCCAGGCTTCATCCCCCTTGGGCAGTGGGTAGCCTAGCGGCACTTTGTAACTGAGCGGTTGCGGCACAACCACCGCGTAGCCCGGGTAGATCAGGGTCCAGGCCGCGCCGCCCTCGGCCGAGTACACGACGGCGTCCAGCCCGGTGTTCCTGCCACGCAGGAAATTTCGCGGCGAATCGATGGGTATCAGCTCCGCATTGGGGAACTGTTTTTGTGCTTCGCGCAGGAACGCCGGGTCGCGCTGGACGATCCCCAGTTTGAGGTCCTGGATTCGCCGCACCTCGTCATGCTTCTGGAATTCACGCCGCCGGTAGTCCGGCACCAGTAGCCCCAGTGTCAGGTCCATCGGTGAGGTGCCAAACCTGAAGTCGCGAAGGCGCCCCGGCGTGACTCCCACACCCGACATAACGATATCGATGATTCCCTGTTCGAGCAGGGCCGGAGCATTGGGGAGATCCACG
>JASJBK010000217.1 GCA_030066555.1 Halieaceae bacterium | reverse complement strand
AACTCTGCCGATCCCCGGCCTCCACGGTTGACCGTATCTGCCAGCAGCGTGGCGCCGTAGGGCGCCTCATACTGGTCGTATTCGTTGTAGATCACGAGTACCGGCGCCTCAAGCGCACTCCACGCGGCGGCGAAGTTGTATTGCGCCGCCTGCTGATGCCAGCGATAGGGGCGGCCGTAGTGGCTCTCGTCGCCCATGCCCAGTATGTCATCGCGGATTGCGGCCATGGCTTTGCTGTCGCCGGCGATGTCATCGGGGTGGCGCTGATTTACCAGGTACTCGACCAGAAAGCGCACACGCTGCTGGTACTGAACGGTGCGATCTTCGAGGCGAGTCTGGGAAGGGCGTCGATCGAGGTAGTTCTGCTCAAAGGCCAGCATCCTCTCCAGGTAAGAGTAGGCGCCACCACCCTGCACGGCGACGCCGCCGAGCGTGTAACCCTGGTCCTGAAAGTAGCGCGCAAGCAATGGCGCCGTTGTAGAGCCAAGACTGGAACCGAAGAAATAGACGCGCGAGGGATCGACGTCGCCACTCTCCAGCACCTGCCCGAAAGCCTGCCGGTAGTGTGCGATTTCCGTATCGTAGTCGAGCTCGGAGCAGGGAATGCCCGTGCTGTCGCCGGAACCGGAGCGCTCCACCCGCACCAGCGACAGCCCGCTGTGCTGGGCCAACAGGGCGAGCGATTTCGAGGTGCTGCTCCGAGGACGGTAATGGAGGGGTCCGCAAGACACCCACTGGGTCAGGAACAGCGGATTCAGCGGTGCTTCGACACCATCGGGCCGCGTGACCAGAACACGCAGGCGTGTGTCGTCGCCCACCGCGACCGAGCGATAGTAGGTGGTGACGCCGGGAATCTGCTCCGGTGAATCGGTGCGGATCGGCAGGGGGTCGTCCGTGTCCAGCACCGCCGGCCCCGCCGATGTCGGTGGAACCGCGAAAGCTGACAGCAAAATGAAAGCAAGCACTTGGGATCGGTTCATCATTCTCTGACTCCCGGCAATTCAATGGGTATCTGCAACTCGGTAACGTAGTGCGTGTGTTGCGCCGCCAGCACATGGCTTGGCAGTTTGTAACCTTCCTGGTCCGCCCCAAAGCGGTGATAGATTTCCCGCGCGGGCCCGGCGCTGGGAATATCCCGTTCCGCAAGCCAGGCGCGCATCGATTCCAGGGTCGACCGGGTCTGCTCGTAGGCGCCTACATAGGTGATAGAGCACGCCACGCCGACCCTGCCCAGGAAGTCCGCCTCGCGCTCGTCGCCGGCGACATCTGTGATGGGAACACACACGCGCCAGTCATCATCGCCGTGCAGTTCACAGAACGGGGCCGTGGGTGCCCGGGCGTTCGATGATGCCGCCTGGCGTTCCAGGGCTTCGAAGGTTTGCGCAATGGAGTCAGCATCTCCTGGTCTTGCGATCCGGTGCAGCGCCAGAACCGGATCTACCGGCACAAGCCGATATGAGCCGAGTGTGGCGCCGCTGCGCAGCAGCGTTTCCACCAGGGCAATCTGCCGATCGAGATTCCGGCGTTCTTCCAGCAGCGTCCGGTGGCGTTGACGCAGGGCCTCCGTGTAACCGTGGGAAGGATCTGCCCCCACCGCCGCCGCGACCTCGGCGACCGACATCCCTGTCGAGCGCAAGGTCACAATGGCGTTGGCTACCGGAATCTGCCTGTCGCTGAAGTAGCGGTACCCGGTCTGGTCATCGACTTTCGCCGGCGCCAGCAGTCCGCAGGTTTCATAGAAACGCAGCGCCTTGATCGAGATCTGCACGATCCGCGAGAAGGCGCCGATGCTGTGGAGGTGTTCCATACCGGTATTCTGGACTCTCCCCTTGGAGGAGAGTCAAGAGCGGGCTTACACGGCGCAGGCACCGGCAGCACAGCCGGTCGGCTCGGGCTCAGCGATGCCTGCGGGCTCCGCCAGCAACTGCCCGATCAGTGCACCCAGTGCCAGGTCGGAGCCGATGCCGAAGTGCTGGTGGCGATGGCGCCCCTCGCGGTCGAAGATCACGAAAGAGGGCGTTCCACGCAGCTCATAGGCGGCCATGGTTTCCGGCAGTCGCTGTCCCTGGCGCTGGCGGTCGATGCCGATTGGGAAGTCCAGGCGGTACTCGTGGATGAAGGCTTCCAGTGCTTCCCGCTGTCCCTGGATGGCGTGGTGCTCGAACACTGTATGCAAGCCCACTACGGCTACGTCCTCGGGCTTGAAGCTGTCGCGCACCCGCTGCAGGGTGGGCAGGCCGTGGGACACACAGCCTGGGCACAGCATCTGGAAGGCCTCAAGCACGACGATCCGGCCCGGAAAGGACTGCGGACCAAGCGCTTCGGGGGTGTTGAGCCAGGCGCTCACGACCCAGTCAGGTGTTGTTGTATACATGCTGCTACTCCTTGTTGGTCTGTTCAGAAATCACCGCGGTTCATGTAAGGCTCGCTCCACAGGATCACCTGCATCAGCACGGATTTGGTCCAGGCCTGGTGCATGGCGTCGATCTCGGCGGGGCTGTAGTCGCTGTTGGCGAGGAACGGCTTCAGGGTGGCCGTCACCGGGTACAGCAGTCCCACCACATAGCGCGCGGGGATGTGATCCGGGCCGGTGGCGCCGTCGGTGCGATTCTTGCCTACCCGGTGGTGGCGGCGGGCAATCTCGTATTGGTAGTCGAGCCAGTCCTGGTCGAAGTTGGCATCGGCCGTATCGAGGATCCACTGGCGGAATCGCTCGCGCACGCGGGCCAGGTACTCGGCATCTGGCGTACCGCGCTTGTTCTGGAAGTAGTACAGCAGGTGCGGCGTGCTGCCGACAAAGCCGTACCAGGTATCGAGTACAGCTTCGGCCTGGGGTTCCAGTACGTCGCGACTGGCGCGCAGCCACTTCACGTCCTCCCCGGTGAACAGCACCGTTTTCTTGAGCAACTCCAGGTCCTCCAGCGTGTAGGGGGCTGTGGCCAGGGAACCGTCGCCATAGCGATAGCCGGCGGGTTTATCGTGTGCTGCGAATGCCGGCAGGGCCAGCAGCATCAGCGTCGTGGTCACTGTTGCTATCAGTGTCTTCATCATCATGTCCTCGTTGGATTCGAATAAAGGTATCGACTCGATACCGAATAAGAAGCTAACACCGATTATTACGCTTTGCAATATTAGTTTTTAGTCGATACTATAATTTTTGTGAGCAACGAGACGAGATTGATAGACCTGCTGGACCGCCTGGCCAGGGTGGCGGGCAACGACCGCAATGCACTTGGGCTCAACCCGGTGCAGTGGGAGGCCTTGCGATTTTTTGCCCGCGCCAATCGCTTCTCCCGCAACCCGAGCGGGCTGCGGCAGTACCTGGGGGTGACCAAGGGTACGGTCTCGCAAACGATCATTGCCCTCGAGAACAAGGGTCTGCTGAAGAAAGTGCCTGACCCCCGCGATCGGCGTGGAGTCGAGGTGCGCCTGACGGCAGCGGGCAAGAAGTTGCTGGTGGACGACCCGCTCAATCGCTGGCGGGCCGACCTGTCTGCGCTGCCGGCTGCAGAACGCCGGTCACTGGAGGGCGCACTTGAAGGTCTGCTGAAAGCTGCCCTCAACAACCGGGAGCGTCAGCCCTTTGGGTTTTGCCGGGATTGCGTCCACTTCTCAAAGCATCACGAGGCGGGAGAGCCGCATTTCTGCGCGCTGCTGGAAGCCCCGCTCAGTAATGACGATTCACAGCTGATCTGCCGGGAGCAGACCCCCGCCTGACTCAGATCCAGTGCATCAGCACCACGGCCATGGCCAGGCCGATCATGGGAATAACCACGGTTAACGCTGCCACCGGCCAGTAGGCACTGCGGTGGGTCTCGCGGCAGATCGCGCGAATAGTGGTAACCACGTACCCGTTGTGGGGTAGCGAATCGAGGGCGCCAGACGCAATGGAGCTGATGCGGTGCAACTGCTCCATGTTCACATCGGTTTCCTGGTAGTAGGGCGCCAGCACTGGCAGGGCAATTGACAGGCCCCCGGAAGCCGAGCCGGTGAGGCCGGCAATCACGGTGACCGCGATGGCGGCGCCAATCAGCTCGTTGCCCGGTATGCCGGTCATTGCGCCTACCGCCACGGCGAAAGCCGGACTGGCCTTGGCCACGGTGCCAAAGCCCACCACTGCCGAGGTATTGCCGATGGCAATCAGCGCCCCGGTGGTGCCCTCACCGATGGCGCGGTCGAGATTGTGAAAGTGCTGCCAGTTGATAGCCATAATGGCCACGCAGCCGCCGCCGAGGGCGAGAATCAGCGCGTACTGGGAATAGGCCTCGTGAAAGAAGAACGACACCAGCAGTACCACCAGTAGCGGCACCAGGCCGGTGACCGGGTGCGGGTAGTCGCGCTCGGGGATTTCCGGGTCGCCGGCACGTACCTCGAAATGCTCGCCGTTGGCCACCGCCTCGGCGATCATGCGCTTCAGCCACCAGAAGCCGGCGCTGGCCATAAAGACGGCCACAATCAGGCTGACTTCCCAGGCCGCATAGGGCGTGGTGCCGAGGAACTTGATGGGAATCCAGTTCTGGATTTCCGGGCTGCCGGCGCTGGTCATGGTGAAGGTGACCGAGCCGAAGGCCAGGGCGCCGGGAATGAAACGCCGTGGCAGGTTGGCGTCCTTGAACAGGCTCAGCGCCATCGGGTACACCGAGAAGGCGACAATGAATACGCTGACCCCGCCGTAGGTAAGAATTGCGCAGGCAATCACCACCGCCGCGACGGCGTGTTTCATGCCCAGCCTGTCGACGATCCAGCGCGCCAGGCTGTCGGCAGAGCCGGTATCTTCCATGAACTTGCCGAACAGGCTGCCCAACAGGAACATCAGGAACCAGGCCGCCACGAAGCTGGCAAAG
The DNA here is from genome assembly GCA_030066555.1 of Halieaceae bacterium. Classification (GTDB taxonomy): domain Bacteria; phylum Pseudomonadota; class Gammaproteobacteria; order Pseudomonadales; family Halieaceae; genus JANQIO01. The sequence goes on along the minus strand of JASJBK010000217.1, from coordinate 554 downwards.
CCGTCCATGTAGGTGGTCACAAAGGCGGGGCCGTCACCGTCAGGGAAAATCGGCACGCCGCCGCTGATGCCTACGATCAGCGCGCAGAAGGGTGCGGCGATAAACAGGTTCCAGCCCCGCAGGGCCAGGAAGGTCAGCAGCAGCAGGCCGCCGACCAGGCCGATCATGCTGGTCATCGATGGTCCTATATGTGGTGCCGCACGCGCTTTGTTGCGGCGCCCTTATTATCGTTGTCTGTTCTAATCGCCCTGTGTCGGCGACCCCAGCATTTTGCCAAAGTCCTGGTAGGGTGTCGCGCTGTCCTTCGATGCCTCGTGGCGCTCGCGGGCGCCGGCGCCCAAGTCGGAGGGCACCACGCCAGTGCCCTCGACAATGCGGTTCATCATATTGAAGGAAGCGCAGACCAGGATGGCATTGTAGAAGGCATCTTCGCTCCAGCCCGCGTCCAGAACCTCGCGGGCATCGATGTCGGTCACCTTTGACGGCGTCAGGGTTAGCTTGCGCAGGTAGGCCAGCAGCGGCAGCCACTTCGCTTCCAGCCCGGCTTTCTCGGG
>JASJBK010000216.1 GCA_030066555.1 Halieaceae bacterium | reverse complement strand
CTGACTCATTGCGCTGCAATCCTGCGCTCGCCGGATCGACCGCATTCAAAGCCCCGTCGCGCTCCACCAGAATCAGCTGTGCGCTGTCGGCGTCTTCTACCAGCACATCCCCAGCGACGCCGCCACTCACGGCGACGACCACCCGAGCCTCGCCCGCTGCGATCCGCGGCAACCAGTTGGCGGCCAGCTCGCCGCCAGTCGCCCATAGAGTTGGCACCGCCACCAGCGCGGTGTGCACCAGCGGCGCCGGCAGTGCGACGTAACCGCACTCCTCCGCCAGCAGCACGAAATCCAGTTCATTCATGCCCAGCCCGCCGTGCGCCTCGGGCACGGTGATGCCCACCAAGCCGAGCTCGGCGAGTTGCGACCAGAGCGCTTCGTCGTGGCCCGAGTCCCAGAGCGCGCGCACTCGGTCCGGCGTGATTTCACTGCGCAGGAAGTCGCGCGCAGAATCGCGGAACAGGAGCTGGTCTTCGGTGAAGTTGAAGTCCATCAGCGCGGCATCCCCAGCATGCGTTCAGCGATGATGTTGCGCTGGATTTCATTGGTGCCCGCATAGATCGGGCCCGACTGGGAGAACAGCCAGCCGTCCAGCCAGTTACCGACATCGCCCGCATCCGGCGCATGGGACATAAGCTCAGCGCGGGCGCCAAGAATGCTGAGGGCGGTGGCATGCATGGCCTGGTCGAGCTCGGACCAGAAAATCTTGTTGGTGGAGGCCTCCGCGCCGATCTTGCCGCCGGAGATCATCCGGCAGGCGGTCTGGTAGGTCGTCAGGCAGTAGGCCTCGGCATCCATCCACGCCTGCATCACTGCCGCCTTCACGGCAGGGTCACGATCGGCACTGGCACGATGGCACTTGTACAGCTCCACCAGGCGCCGCGCCGTCTCCTGGAAACGGGCAGGGGAGCGCAGCAACAGCCCACGCTCAAACCCCGCGGTAGCCATCGCCACCGACCAGCCATCACCCTCGCCGCCGAGTCGACAGTCGACAGGTACGCGCACGTCGTCAAAGAAAATCTCGGCGAAGCCCGGCAAGCCGTCGAGCTGCGGAATCGGCCGCACGGTAATTCCCGGCGTATCCAGCGGCACCAGGATAAACGTCAGCCCGCGATGCCGCTCCGATTCCGGGTCGGTGCGAAACATCCCAAAGCACCAGTCCGCCCACACCGCCCGCGTCGACCAGGTCTTCTGTCCGTTGATCACGTAGTGGTCGCCATCGCGATCCGCCCGCGAGCGAATCGCCGCCATATCCGAGCCCGCATTCGGCTCCGACCAGCCCTGGCACCAGATCTCCTCGCCGGTCGCCATCTTTGGCAGGAAGCGCGCCTTCTGCGCATCGGTGCCGTACTCCATCAAGGTCGGACCCAGCAGGAAGATCCCGTTCTGGTTCACCCGCAGCGGCGCCCCAGCGCGGTAGTACTCCTCCTCAAACACCAGCCACTCAATCAAGTCGCATCCACGCCCACCGAGATCCTCGGGCCAGGTCACCATGCCCCACCGCCCCTCGTTGAGCTTCGCCTCCCACTCCCGATGCTGCTGAAACCCTTCCTCGGTATCGAAGCTTTTCAACGGCTCGTCAGGCACGTTAGCCTTGAGCCACTCACGTGCCTCTTGTCGAAAAGCTTCCTGGGTGTCGGTGAACGTCAAATTCATCTTCGGCTTCCAGAACGCGGCTCAATCATTGGTACCCCTTTCACGAGACACGCCGTGAACCCGTCCATGGGGGCTCGGACGCGACATCCATGTCGCGTACGGTCTCGTGAAAGGAGTACCAACGCTCGATCCGCTTGTGCCACATCGGATGACGAAGCGAACAAGGACGAGCTGAACCTCCAATCACTGCAGAGAGCGGATACCAGATTCGAGAGCTCGAAATCTGGGGGCGGGCGATGTGTGTATTCGGTTTCCAGGACCGTGGCGCGCATGGACGCGCGCCCCGAGCCCCCAGGGACGGGTTCACGGCGTGTCTTGGAAAGTCCATGCGCGCAGCGACCGCCAACGCAGTTCCATCTAATGGCACACACCAAAACTGCGCTAGTCATCAAACTTGGCATCCCGCTTCTCGACGAAGGCATCGCGGGTTTCCTGGGAATCGGGGTAGGTGTAAGCCTCGTAGGTGAAGCCCTGCTCCCAGCGGTATTTGTCTTCGAGATTGCCGTCCTCGATCCCCGTGAGAGATTCCTTGGCAATGCGGATCATGTCCGGCGATTTCGCGGCGATCTTGCCGGCAATCTCGCGGGCAGTGTTCATGAGTTCATCGCGCGGCACGACGCGTTCCACGGCGCCGAGTCGGTAGGCTTCCGCGGCATCGATGAACTCGCCGGTGAAATACATGTAGCGCACCTTCTGCACCGGGAACAGCCGCTGCAGGTGGGCGCCGCCACCCATGGCGCCGCGATCGATCTCGGGGACGCCGAAGCGGGCGCAGTCTGAGCAGAGGACGATATCGGCGGCACCGGCCATGCCGATGCCGCCGCCGAGAACGAAGCCGTGCAGGGCGACGATCACCGGCCGGCGGTTGCGATGGATGGCGCGGAAGGTTTCGTAGTTGCCGCGGTTCACGTCGAGGATTTTTGAGCTGTCGGCGGCGAGCTCCTTGATATCCACCCCAGCGCAGAAGCCTTTACCCTCGCCGCCGACGATGATCACGCGCACCTCGTCATTGGCTCCCAGCGCATCCAGTTCCCTGGCAATGGCAAACCAGCCTGCACTGTCGAAGGCATTGACCGGCGGGTGGTCGAGAATCAGTTCGGCAACGCCATCTCGAATGGTGGTGGTAAACGGTGTGCTCATGGGTGTTCCTCCGTGGGCTGCGCGGCCAGGGACGCCAGCCGGGCTTCGGCTTCGACGACGATCTGCGAGATCAATTCGCTGCAGCTGGGCAGTGAATCGATAACGCCCGCGACCTGGCCGCTGGGCAGCACGCCTTCCGTGGGCCGGCCTTCCACCATGGCGCGCTGGATGATCATGGGGGCGTTGGCGGCCATGATGGCCTGGGCCGCGGTCAGGCCGTCGTCGCGCTGCATGGCCAGAGCGGATTGCAGAAGTCCAAACAGGCTGGCGCCGGTGTGCTTGCGGAAGGCTAGACCATTGCGAAGCGCCAGCCAGAGCTTCATCAAAGGGCCTGCTTTTTCCAGCCGGCCCAACACTTCATTGGTAATCATGCGCTGGGGCAATCCATCCATGGCCGTGGAACGGATGATGGCACCCGGATCTCGGCAATCCAGATAGGCCTGCAGGGTCGCCTTCGGTACCGGGCTGTCGCTGGTGAGCAGGAAGCGGGTACCCATGGCGATACCGTCTGCGCCCCAGGCCAATGCAGCCACCAGGCCGCGACCATCCTTGAATCCGCCGGCCGCTGCCACCGGTACTTTGCCACCGACGGCATCCACTACCTGGGGCAGTAGCACCGTGGTGGGAATGGCGCCGGTGTGGCCACCGCCCTCGCCGCCCTGCACGGTGACTGCATCGGCGCCCAGTTCCACTGCCTTGATCGCATGCTTGGGCAGGCCCACGGTGGGCATGCAGACAACACCGGCGTCTTTCAGGCGCTGGATGAACTCAGGGCCGGGCGAGCGCGAATAGCTTACGGCCCGCACGCCATGCTGTATGACCAGTTCGACAATCTCGGCCGCATTGGGCTGGTACATGTGGAAGTTCACACCGAAGGGTGCCGACGTAAGCTCCTTGATCCTGAGTATGTCTGCCTCGATCTGCTCCGGCGGAATGGTCGCACCGGCCAGGAAGCCAAAGCCTCCCGCGTTGCCCGTCGCCGCCACCAACCACGGGTCCGCCACCCAGCCCATCGCGGTTTGCACGATGGGGTAGCGACAGCCCAGCAGTCGGGTGAGACGGGTGTCGAGCATCAGCTGCGATCCCCTGGGGGGTTGTCCTTGATCTGCGCGGCACGCTGGTTGTGTGGGTCGAGCGCCGCAATGATGTCTAGCTGTTCCTGCGTCGGCGCCGCCGTAGTCGGGACCTCGCCCTCAATATGCAGGGGGAAACCCGTGTTCTCCTGCACCTGCTCCGCCGAGATGCCCGGATGCAGGGACACCAGGCGCGCCTGGTGCTCAGGGCCTCCGAAATCCATCACGCACAGGTCGGTGACGATCAGGCGGATATCGACGTCATCTAGCGAATGCCCTTTCGGCAGCCGCTCCGGGTTATAGCCAATCGACGAAACGAAATCGCATTCGCCCTCGACAAAGACGCGGGTGCTGTGGCCGGGTACGAAGAAGCTGTTGGGGTGGCTGATGGAATTGCCGGGAAAACCGCGGGCGCCCAGCATCATCACCTTGGGCTGCGCGTAGCTACCGCCCAGCGCCGAGGTGTTGGACTGCCCGAAGCGGTCGACCTGGGTCGGCCCCAGCATGGCATGGCGCCTGCCGGACCAGACATTGTCAAAGATTCGCGAGAAACCCATCCAGCTTTCGTTGGCCTGGGCAAAGTCATCCGGCCGCTGCCCCAGCGGGTTGGGCTCAGAGAGCATAAAGGCCTCGGAGTCGGTCATCATCAGCTCGGTATTGCCGGTCTTCATGGCGAGGCTGGCAGCCAGGCGGGGAATGACTCCAATGCCGGTGGCGAGCACTTCGCCGTCGCCGTCGAAGGCGCGGGAGGCGGCACAGATACACAATTCAGCAAGACTGTAGCTCATGGTGCCCTCCTCAGTAGACCGGCAGCGGCAGTTGGCGAATGGCGTCCAGTCCACCCACCGCGGCCTGGTAGTCAGCCTCGCTGGCGCCCAGGTATTTGGCGGCATAGCCGGCAAAGCCCGCCTCGTCTTTGGCGAAACCTGCGTACTCCTTGAAGTGCGCCACGTCGAAGCCGTACAGCGGGTTGCAGGATGAGGGATGGGCGCCACCCGGCAGGTGCACCACGCCAGTGGTGGCGGCCCGCTCCCAGAACACCAGGCGGGCCTGGGCCGGGTCGCTGAAGAAACTGGTGTCCACCAGTTCATCGCAGGACACGAAGGTCTCGTCGGCGGCCCGGGCGAACATATCGTCCATGTAGTGATCGGGGCCGGCGATCTGGCAGACGCCTCGAGCGTCGGCGCGATCGACGTGGATCAGGCTGGCGTCTAGCTTGAGCGCCGGCACCGCCACCCACTCCTTGTCGTCGTAGGGGCTGTCGACCAGCTTGAGCTCCGGATTCATCTTGATGATGTCGGTACCCAGGCCGATCTCGGTGGGAATAAACGGCAGCCCCCAGGCGGCTGCGCGCAGGCCCAGCAACATCATGCCCTCGTCGACTTCCCGCACCTCGATGCCGGCCGCCTGCCGGGCCTGGCGAAAAAATGGCTCCAGGGGAATGAAATCCAGCGACACGAAGGCGAACACGAGCTTCTTTACCTTGCCCGCCGCACAC
>JASJBK010000215.1 GCA_030066555.1 Halieaceae bacterium | reverse complement strand
GGGTCGGTGGGACGGGCCTGCAGCGGCTCGATGGGATTACCGCCCGTGCCGGTCTGGTCGTTGTAGCCACCGCTCTTGAAGCCGCGGGAGTAGGTACCGTAGTAGTAGATATCGTCCGAGTACTGGTAGCTCGCGGTCAGGCGCCAGGTGGGCTCGTTCCAGTCCTCGTCGTCCTCGACCACGCCAGTCGGCCAGCGATTAAAGTTGGCCGCATTGAGCGGTTCACCCAGGTCTTCCCAGGTGAAGTTCGGGTCGAAACCGCCATCCAGGGCCTGGATGAACACCTGGTTACGACCGATCCAGTCCTTCTCTTCTTCCGTGTAACGGAAGCCGGCACCGATGCTCCACTGGTCGTTGAGCTCGTAGGTGCCATCGACATAGATTGCCCAGGACTCGGCATCCTGTGCGTTGGACAACACCTGCGGGTTCTCGTTGAAGAAGAACGGGTTGCCAAAGACCGCTGCTGAATCCAGGGTCAGGTCGACAAAGCCCAGGACCTGGGACACCGTGAACTCTGTGTCATCCTCCTGGTAGAACACACCGCCGACCCAGTTGAAGGGGCCGTCCAGGTTGGAAGCGATGCGCGCTTCCAGCTGCGTGGTTTCTCGTTCATCCTGACGGGTGGCGTCGAACAGTGAGACCGGCCCGACTTCACCGGTGTAGGTGCTGGGCAGCCAGGAATCGGTTTCCCGGTAGCCGCCGAAAGCCGTCAATGTGTAGTTGTCGTTGATCTCCCAGTCTACCGTGATGTAGTAGCCGTCCACATCGATTTCGTGGCCGCGGTCGCCCATCTGCAACAGCACGTCGTTACGGTTGGTGATACCGACGTTATCGACAGCATCACCCCCGCCGTCGCGGGTAAAGCCCAGCAGCTCGAACAGGTAGCCGCCGCCGGGCGGCGTATCGTTGAATGAGGGCGGCGAGTCGCCCTCGTCGCGAACGATCTCATAGGCCAGGTTGATGTTCAGGGTATCCGTTGCCTGCCAGCGCGCCTTGAAGCGGCCGGAGAACACGTCATCGCCACCGACGTCGTCACCGTCGCCCTGCCCCGTGGCACCCACCAGCGGGTAGTTGACGCCGAGGTCGCCGACCGGGCCATAGCTGGCACCGTTCTCGAAGTAGCCGTCCGACTCCATGTAGAGGCCGGCGGCGCGGAAGGCAAAGTTTTCACCGATGGCAATATTGGCGACCGCCTCGGCTTCGTAGCGGCCGAACTCGGCAGCCTGGCCGCGAACGCTCAGGGTGTTCTCACCCAGCTCAGGGCGGTTGGTCTTGACGTTGACCAGGCCGCCGGTGGTGTTCTTACCAAACAGCGTACCCTGCGGACCACGCAGGATTTCCACCGTCTGGATATCGAGCATCTCGATATTGGCCGTCTGGATGTGCGGGATGACGAAGTCATCGACCATCACGCCGACCTGGTTTTCGAAGTAGAGGATGATGCCGTTCTGGCCTACCCCACGGATGGCGAAGTTGGCCGAGTTGAATCCCGGTTGCTTGCCACTCGATACATTGGGCGCGTACATGAGTACATCACCGAGATCGCGCGGGATGGCGCGGTCGATTTCAACGTCGCTGATGGCAGTTACCGCCACCGGCGTGCGCTGGATGTCAGTCTCGGCTCGCCGTGTGGCAGTGACGAGGATTTCTTCCAGTGTACCGGTGTCCTGGGCCATGACGGGCAGACCCGTAAGAGCCAGTCCGGGCACCAGGCCGGCGGCCAGTGACAGTTTGAAACGTTGCCAGTTGAGGTAACTTCTGGATCGGGTGAGGGCTTTCATTATTATGCTCCCTTGTCGATTTTGCGGGTGTTATAGTTTTTGAATCTTATTCAAGAATGAACCGGTTACTTGTTATTGTCAAGTAAATTCTCTGGTATTTAATAGGTGTATTTCGCAGCTCTACCCTGCGAGCCGGCGTTCCAGTTCCACGTGGAAGTGCCGCAGCCGCTGCTCCTGCTCACCCCACAGTTGACCCTTGAAACCGCGTGAGCGCATGCCCTGCTGCACCACCGGCAGGAAGGCAGCGTCCTGGCTCAACACCAGGCCGAGATTGGCATCTTCTTCCAGCGTGTAGTGCTCGGTGGCCGGGCGGGTCTTGCCGGTAACGTCGGTACCCTCCGGCAGGCCCATCCAGCCCGGCGGACAGTAGTCCGGGTCTTCCACCGGCAGCAACAAGGTCATGGTCTCGTAGTAGAAACGCTCGGGGTCAGTGGGATGCGGCAGGAAGCGCATCATGAAGGCGGCCTCCGGGTGGCAGCCGATCTGCACATTGGGGAAGATGCCGGTCGCCCAGCTATCGGAGAGCTGGCCATCGACCAGCTTCGAATAGTCGAGCCCGAGTCGCTCCGCCCTTTCGCGCTTGGACACCTGGATGGCCCGGCGCACATCCGCCGCCGTACCTTCGAAGCTGTCGGGGTCGATGCCGGCGTCCTGCAGCATGATCTGCAGGCCCTCATTGACCGTTAGCTGGTCGTGGGCGCGTGGGCTAACCTGCCCGAGGGGCACAATCATGCGGCTGGCGCCGTTGGGGTACAGGTCGTACTGCACATTGAGGTCGCCCATCACCCCGCGGGTTTCCGGGTGCACCGCGTGCAGGTGATAGCTCTCGTAAAAGGCTTCAACGCCGACTTTCCAGTTGGCGCCCCACTCGCTGCGCACGTGGCGTACCACTTTCATCTTGTCGATGTTGTAGCCCTCGAGGTAGCCCTCGGGCAGGCCGATCGCCTCCTGCAGCGGCGGCGGGGTATCGGCCATGCAGATGAAGATGATGCCGGCGTGGTTTTCACAGGCCAGTTCGGTGAGGCCGGGGCGGTGCGCCACCACCTGTTCCTGGAAGGTCTCCTCATCGGTGATGCGCCGCAGCTCGCCATTGTTGTGGAAGCTCCAGGAGTGGAAGGGGCAGACGAACACCTTCTTGTTGCCACGCTCCTCATAGAGCAGGCGGGCGCCACGGTGGCTGCAGACGTTGTAGAAGGCGCGTATGCCCTCGTCAGTCAGCGTCACGATGATGGATTCATGGCCAATCTCGAACAGGAAGTAGTCGCCCTCTTTCACAAGGTCAGAGGCCATGCCGGCAATGAGCCAGCTCTGGGTCCACACCTTCTCCCACTCGCGCTGCGCGTAGTCGCGGCTGAAATAGCCTTCCTTGCCATAGCGTTCGGCGCCGTTGTCGATGTGGGGTTGCTTTGCTTCCAGCGAGCCTGCCGGCGCATCCGGGTTGATGATAGCGACTGGGATGGTGTCGGCACTCATGGCTGCTTTTCCTCTGTAACAAGTCTGAAAACGGGCATGAAAATATCTTCTGACCACTCGGCAAAATCTACCGCCACCGCCTGGCCGATGGCCAGGCTATCCGGGTCGGCGTCGGCGAGGGAACTCATCATGCGCGGACCCTCCGCCAGGTCAACCAGCGCGATCACCGTCGGCGCCGGGTAGGCCTCGGACATCGGCCGCCGCACCACGGAGAAGCTCGCCACCCGGCCACGGCCGCTTACCCGGCGCCAGGTGAGCTCATTGTGTCCACAGTGGCTGCAGATACTGCGGGGGTAGAATTGATACTGTCCACAGGCATCGCACTGCTGCAGGCGCAGTTCCTGTTCCCGGCAGCCGGCCCAGTAGGGTTCCGTGAGGGCCGTGACTGGCGGCAGGATTTTTTCGTTGCCGGCACCCATGTCAGGCGGCCTCCCGGCCGAGGATGATCGAGGTATGGCTGGACATGATGCCGCCCTGGCCGTGCACCAGGCCCACCTCGGCCTTCGGTAACTGTCGCTCACCGGCCTGCCCGCGCAGCTGCCAGACCGATTCGGTGAGGGCAAACATCGCGCCCGGGTTGCCGGGGTGGCAGTGCGACAACATGCCGCCGTGGGTGTTGACCGGCAGGCTGCCGCCGGGGCGAGTGGCACCGGTCTGCAGGAAGGCGCCGCCCTCCCCCTTGTCGCAAAAACCGAGGTCCTCGAGTTCCACCAACACGGTCGGCGTAAAGCAGTCGTAGAGCTGCGCGAAATCCATATCCCCAGGTCCGAGGCCCGCCATCTCATAGGCCAGGCGGCCGGAGTCCACTGCCCCAGACGTGGTCAGGTTCTGCGCCTGGCTGATGTGCTCATGACTGTGGCCTTCACCCACCCCCAGCAGGTACACCGGTGCCTGGGCACAGTCCCTCGCACGCTCGGCAGAGGTCACTACCACCGCCGAGCCGCCATCGGACACCAGCGAACAGTCGAGCAGGTGCAAGGGGTCGGCGATCAGCGGCGACGCCAGCACATCGTCAACAGTGATGGGCTCTCGTTTCTGGGCGGTGGGATTGCCCGCCGCGTGGGCCCGGCAAGACACCGCCACCTCGGCAAACTGCTCGGCGGTAGTGCCGTACTCAGCCATATGTGCCTGGGCGATCAGCGCATAATAGGCCGGCACAGTGATTCCATAGGGTTGTTCGAACTGCGGGTGACCGGTAGACGACTGCACCCGCTTTGCCTGCTCGCGGGTCATGCTACTGCGCAGGCTGTCAGCCATGCTGATCACGATCACCTCCGCCATGCCGGTGGCAATCGCCGAGGCGGCGTGGTGCAGTACGGTAAAGGTGGTGCCGCCACCGGTGTTCACGCTGAAACAGTAGCGTGGGAATATCTGCAGGTACTCCGCCACGGCTTCGGCGTGATACATGATGGGCTCTGCAAAGGCGTTGCAGGTGATCAGGCCGTCCACCTGGGACCTGCCGATACCGGCATCTGCCATTGCCCCCAGGGCCGCCTCTACGCAGAGTTCCGTCGGCGTTTTCCCGGGCACCACACCGACCGCGGTGTCGAAAGCACCGACGATGGCCAGCTTGCCGCGCAGGGAATCGGCCATGGAAGCTTACTGCGCCCCCAGTCTGGCAGTGGCCACACCTGGCGCTACCACGTCGCCCGCCTGGTTGCGGATAAAGACGTCAATAACAACTTCGCCGCTGGAGGGCTCGTAGCTGGTGACAGTGCCGCCAGCCACCAGGGTCTCGCCGATGTAGCTGGCGGCGCGGTTGGAGTATTCGATCCCGGTCAGCACACCGCCGTCACCCAGCCACTCCTCGACACACTGGTTCATCCAGTCACCCAGCAGAGGGCCGGCGATCACCAGCCCGGGGTAACCCTCCACCTCCTTGGCATAGGGCTCGTCGAAGTGAATGCGGTGGCCGTTCCACAGCGCAGCGTTGTACAGCATGAGCTGCACATTGCTGCAGGTGTGCTCGCGTTCGGGGAGCGCACTACCCACCTCAAGACTGGCTGCGTCAACGCTACTCATCGCAGGATCCTCGTGGTTTTCTCGCGAATCACCAGTTCGCCGTCGTCGTTGACGATATCCATCACCACCTCGTAGAAAATCAGCGGGCCGGAGC
>JASJBK010000214.1 GCA_030066555.1 Halieaceae bacterium | reverse complement strand
TGCCGAGGTATTCCCAGGCCAGGGCGCGCTCGCTGGATTGCCCCTCGATCGGGCCAGTGTCGAGACTGACGGCGGTGCCCAGCGGTACCAGCGGCTCTGATTGAGTGAAGGTGTCGTTGCTGTCTGAGCAGCCGGCCAGTAGCAGGGCGCTGATAAAGAGGGCGTACCTCAGCCATGGGGACACAGGCGTCTCCTTGTTATTCTTGGGATGGACGGCAGCAGTCTGCCAATTTTATGCCGGCAGTGCCAAGCCGCGTTCCAGCATGCCACGGAGTTTATTGTGACCCAACACGACCACCCTGCGTCGCCGGCCGGCGGCTGTGTTCTCTGCCAGGCAGACAACTGCGATCATGACTCACCTCGGGCCGTCGAGCGCCGCCACTTGCTCAAGGCCTCCCTGGCGGCGCCGCTGTTATTGGCGCCGGGTTTGAGCGCGGCACAGTCTGCGGATAGCGCTCGCCCGAAATCGGGCGCTTTCGTGATTCGCGCGGGTTGTGCCCTGGTGGTACGCAACGGCGATATTGCTGTCGATCACGACGTATCGATCCTGGTGCGCGACGGCGTGATCGAGGACGTGCGGTCAAAACCCATACGCGGCTTTGAGGTGATCGATGCGAGCGGACAGTTGCTGTTGCCGGGTTTTATCAGCGGCCACACCCATGCCGCCAGCGCCACGCCGACCCGCGGCATCATCGAGATGGGGCGCTCCTTTGCCCGCCCCCTGGAACTGGTGGAAACCTTAAGCGACGACGAGCTGGATGCGCTGACTGCCTTCAATGTCATGGAATTGTTGCTGGGCGGCAGCACCACCCACCTGGAAATGTCGCTCAGCCTGCGCCAGGCCCAGTCCTATGTGCGCGTGGCCAGGCGGTGGGGTGTGCGTGGTTATCCCGGCGGCATGGTCCCGGGTATCGCGCGCCTGTTCCCCATCTGGTTTCGCGGTGACGACCAGGTGTTGCTGGACTCGGTGGAGGACACCCTCGCCGAGATCGAGGCCAACCTGGCATTCGCCCGCACCATCAACGGCGTTGACAACGGTCGTATCCTGCCCCAGGTAACGCCCCATGCGGCGGACACCCAGACCCCCGAGACCATGCGCGCCCACGCCGCCGCCGCGGCGGAGCTGGGCAACGGCATTCATATCCACCTGTCCCAGTCCGCCCGTGAAACCGAAACCGTGAAACGCCTGTGGGGCGTGACGCCGGCGGCCTGGTGCAAGCAGTTCGGTTTCTATGATGGCCCCTTTTTCGGTGCCCATATGGTGGGGCTGGACTTCAAGGTGGACCCACCGATTCTCAATGCGGCGGGGGCAGTCTATTCACACTGCCCGTCGGGCGGGGGTGCGGGTGGCGATACCCAGCCCTACCCGGAGGCGCTGGCCGCAGGCATGAAGGTGAATATCGGTATCGACACGCACTCCAACGATTACATCGAGAATCTCAAGCTGGCGGTGCTCTACGGGCAGGCGCGCCATTCGCTGATTGCCGATAGCAGTACCGTGCCATTGCAAAAGCCAACGATATGGGACGCCGTGCGTGGCGCGACTCTGGTCGCCGCTGAGGGCCTGGGCCGCAAGGATATCGGTCGCATCGAACCCGGTGCCAGGGCCGACCTGGTGGGCATCGATGTCAGCGGCCCGCTGGTCGGTACCGGGGCGCTGCCGCCGGAACCGCTCAATAACCTCTTATATGCCAATGGCCTCTCCACCCGGCTGGTGATGACCGACGGGATGGTGCAGGTATATGAAGGTCGGTTTGTGGCTGACAGCGCCGCCCGGGTTGCCCGGGAGGGCGGCGCCGTAGTCAGGGAGATCTGGTCGAAGCTCGCCGCCGAGGGATGGTTCGACTAATTCCGTTGGCGGCCGCTCAGGCCGGCAGGAACTTCAGCGCCACACCGTTGTTGCACCAGCGCTGTCCGGTAGGGCGCGGACCGTCTTTGAACACGTGACCGTGATGGCCGCCGCAGCGCGCGCAGTGGTATTCGGTGCGCGGCCACACCAGCTTGTAGTCCTTCTTGGTATTGAAGGCTCCGGGAATGTGGGTGAAGAAGCTGGGCCAGCCGGTACCGGATTCGTACTTCATGTCGGAGGTGAATAGCGGCAGGTCACAGCCGGCGCAGGCAAATATGCCGCGGCGCTTTTCTGCATTCAGCGGGCTGGTACCCGGCCGTTCGGTGGCTTCCTTCCGCAGTACGTCAAAAGCCAGCGGCGACAGGCGCTCGCGCCATTCCTCAACGGAGAGCTCCAGCTTTTCTTCGGCGCTGGGCGGGTCAAAGTCCGCCGGCAGGTAGTCACGCCAGCCGGACTGCAGTTCCTCTACGCTCATGCTGGCCTCCGTCGTCATGGGTCGCAGGCTGTACAGGGCGGGCACAGCAAGCAGGCCGCCCAGCAGGAAATCGCGTCGTTTCACGGGGTTCTCCGGTTTTTCTTCATCGCAGCACATAGACAGCAACCTCTGCCAAAAGTGCCGACGCCGATTGGTACGCGGTTGCGGTGCTGCTGGCCCAGCGCTTTGTTGTGTCTAAGGTTTCGACAGACTCTGGACAGAACGCCAGGCCTCCTCGATCGCCGCCTCGCTCATGGCGTTCGAGGCCGAATCGGTGCCGGCGAAGGCGATATTCCCGACCCGGTGCCTGGCATCGACCCAGGGGCGCTGGGGGTTGTCCCACTCTTCTGGCCACCAGGCGACTTCGCCAGAGTCCGGGTCCACCGCGTAGGCATAGCCGTGGGGCCAGCGGTTTACCGTGATCGCCAGGATATCCTCGGCGGGGTCGAATCCCGCCGGGCCTAGCATGCGGCCCAGCTGCTCGCGGGCGTTGCGCTCGAAGGTCTCAAAGGGCAGGCCAAACAGCTGGTTGCGACCGGCGCGGAACTGCTCTGCCGCAGGCAGGCCCTGCTCGAGGGGAATGTGCTGCATGTGCAGTACCATGGGCTCTTCCGGCGAGGTGGGAAAACGGTAGGCGCCGATGCTGGCGGGCCTGCTCAGCAGGACGGTCTGGAAAAAGCTGCCGGGGCAGTAGGCGCGCCAGATGCCGAGCTCTGCAAGGCTGGTCCAGTTGCGAATCAAAACGTTGGTGTATACCAGCGGTGCACGGATGCAGTTGCCCAGCGCCGCCCGCTGTTGCTTGGGAATGTCCTGGCAGATATGCGGCAGCATGGCGTGGTACCCCGCCCAGATAACCTGTGACGCACTCACCTCATGGGCGCTGTCATTGTTCACGTAGGTGACCGACAGGTCTCCTTCGAGGTCGCCGCCCTTGTGGTGCAGATCGACCACGGTGCTGTTGAGGCGGATGCGGGTCTGGCTGCCGGGCTTGTCGAGCTGCGAATAGTCGAAGGGTGCCATGACGATGTCTTCCATGGTCTGCCCCGGCGCCACGCCCGGTACCAGGCGCCGCACCAGCATGCGCGCGATGGTGGCGTTGCCGTCGGGAAACTGGAAGATCGAGTCGTCGACGATTTCGTCTTCGCTCTCCTCGTAGCCCAGGTCCATGCCCGCAAACCCCGGGTAACCTTCACCCCAGGCGGCCCAGGCCGGCAGGCCGTCGGCGCCAATGGCCCACACGCCGTGGGGCCACTTCTGGATGTAGTCCAGGCCGGCTTTGCCGAACTTTCCGTATTGCTGCATGTACTCGCGCCAGCTCAGGCGGTCGAGAATGGCGCGGCGCTCGGCAATGCTCTTGCCCGCCAGATAGTCCTTTTCGTCACTGAGCAGTCGCGTCAGTTCGTCGCGAGTCTGCCGCGGCAGCGGCGAGTCTGTGATGTTCCCGGTGCCGCCGAAGGTGTCCCTGGCCAGGTAGTCAGCACCGAAGGTTTCCTCGTCAAGGAAGCTGCAGTAGCTCAGCCCGTTCTTTTCGAGAAAGCCCTGGTGGTAGTAGTCCTGGTAGCGCTCGGCATCCAGCCCCAGGTCTGCCAGCACCTGCTTTGATACGGCAGGATAGGTGCGCGGCGCCTCGATCAGCATGGTGCCGCCAAAGCACAGCAGTGTTCGGTCGCCAGCCTGGAACTCGTTGCGCTTGGCGTGGCCGCCAAAATCGTCGTGGTTGTCCAGCACCAGGATACGGGCGTTCTCGTTCACGTCACGCAGGTAGATATGCGCGGCCGCCAGGCCGCTGATACCTGCGCCGACGATCACCAGGTCATAGTGCTCGCCGCTGGCGTTTGCCTGCCAGCGCCGGCCCTGCACGGCGGCGTGCGCGGCTTCGAAAGACCCGGGATGCGCCCCGCGCATGCCGTTCAGCGCAGGCGGATAGGAGGTCCCGCTCGCAGCCGCGTCGGTTCCGGCGCCGAAGGCGAGTGGTGGCACCAGCATCGACCCCGCTGCCAGGCTCGCGCCCTGCACGAAATCACGGCGGGTGATGTTCCGGTGCATTCCGAGGCGCTTGTCTTTCTGCTTCATTGTTATTTCGATCCAGGCCTTTATCTGCCTCAGCGCGAACAGCTGCCCGTGCGCCGGCCCGATAGCTCCATAATCATGGTCATTTGTCCCATCGGGCTTTCCATGGTGCCGTCGACTTTGCCTGTCATCGTCTTACCGTTGAATTGCATCGAGGCGTTCATGGTCATGGTACCGGCGTCGGTACCCTCACAGGTGATTGAATAGTCCATGCCATCCGAGCGCAGATCCTTCTTCGCAAAAGTGCAGTCGCCTTCCTGTTCGAGGAACGCCTGCCCCTCCGCAACCTTTTCCGCGGTAATACACTCGCTTTGAGTCTGGGTTTGTCCGGGCATGGAAAACTGAGCCGATTTCAAAGTCACAGTGCTGGTGGTTTCCCACATGCCTGGCTCAATATTCGGCTCCACGGCAAATGCCGAGGTGGTCAGGATTAGGCTCAGGGTTAGGGCGGCTAGTGGTTTACGATTCATCGAATTGCTCCCGTTGCGAGTGCTACTACCATACTCCCACACGGATGAAGAATGCTATCGGGATGGGGAGCGTTTTGCTTCCCTGGAGGTCGAGTTAGCGGGGAAAGGCCGCCCTGCGGCCATCCAGACGACCTCGCTGCGCTCGGAGCATCGCTCCCGCACATCCATGTGCTCCGCGATGGCCCCACATCCTGTGGCGCACCCGCGCCTTCCGGGCTTGTGCATTGATCAGGCAGTGTGGCGGGCTGATAGAGGCCGCCTCGCGGGCGGCGGAGTTGTGTCTGGCTGGCCTGCGGCCACCCAGACGACCTCGCTGCGCTCGGCCACCCGCGCCTTCCGGCGCGGGCACAACTCTCGCGTGCTCCTCACAAACAAATAGGGCCACCCATGGGGTGGCCCTATTTGTTTGTATGGTGGAGGCGGCGGGAGTTGA
>JASJBK010000213.1 GCA_030066555.1 Halieaceae bacterium | reverse complement strand
CAAATAAATAAGGGATTTTCTGGCGCAAGCCTTGTATTAGCTGGGGCCTTGCTTTATACATTGCCCAAGCGTTACCGGCGAGGTTCGCTGTACTCTCACTCGACTATTCACTTGATTGTTCTGCACCAGACAGGAAGGGAAAAAATAACATGGCTACAAGAAAAGCGGCGGCGAAGAAAAAGGCTCCGGCGAAGAAGGCACCTGCCAAGAAGAAGGTAGCGGCCAAGAAGGCACCGGCCAAGAAGAAGGCAGCGGCAAAAGCTCCGGCTAAAGCTGCACCGGCCCTCAAGGCCAAAATGACCAAGAGCCAGATCGTTGGCTCCATCGCCGACAGCACCGGCCTCAACAAGAAGCAGGTAGGTGCGGTCATGGACGAGCTGGAGACCCTCATCGAGCGCAGCATCAAGAAGCGCGCTATTGGTGAGTTCACCCTGCCCGGCCTGATGAAGATCACCACCGTCAAGAAGCCGGCTCGCAAGGCGCGCAAGGGCATCAACCCTTTCACCGGGGAAGAGACGGTCTTCAAGGCGAAGCCTGCCAGCGTTGCTGTGAAGGTGCGCCCCCTGAAGAAAATGAAGGAATTCGCCGACTCCTGATCGCGCGCCTGATCGCGCGATAGTGGCTGCCGCCCCCCGGGGGCGGCAGATCCAAACCGCCCCGGCTCAGCGCGGGGGCACAGCATTCTCTCCATCTCGAATTTCTGCCCCGTCTACCAGGCTGACAGGGTGCTACCTGCCCGACGCGAATTGCGTTAAAATCCGCGGCCGTTCCGAACCCGGTATACCTACATTGATCGCAGGAGCTCCAAGGGCTCATGCACCGGGTTCGATTCAGACAGAAAGCGACGGTCAGCAAACCATGCCGATTTACGAATACCAGTGCCAGGCCTGCCAGCACCAGCTGGAAGCCCTGCAGAAACTCAGCGACGACCCGCTGGTCGACTGCCCCGAGTGTGGGGCGCCCAGCCTGCGCAAGAAAGTCTCGGCGGCGGCCTTCCGACTGAAGGGCGGTGGCTGGTACGAGACTGATTTCAAGACCGGTGGCAAGAAGAACCTTGCCGGTGGCGATGCCGATAAAGGCAAGACCGGCAGCGATGCGGGCAAGGGCGACAGCAACAGCAAACCCGCTGCAGCCTCCTCCACGCCCGGCAATTCCAGCGCCGCAGGCTGATCCGCCGGCGGCTATACCAGATACCAGCTGCATACCCCGTAGAACCCAATCACAGGAACCCCTACATGCGCACTCACTATTGTGGCGACTTGACCACGGAAAACATCGACCAGACCGTTACCTTGTGCGGCTGGGTTGACCGTCGTCGAGACCACGGTGGGGTGATATTCCTCGATCTGCGCGACCGCGCCGGCATCGTGCAGGTGGTCTTCGACCCCGATACTGAAGAGCACTTCGAGCGTGCCGACCGGGTGCGCAGTGAATACGTGCTGCGCGTCACCGGCCGGGTGCGGGCCCGCGGTGAGGGTACCGTGAACCCGAACATGAAAACCGGTGAAATCGAGGTGCTGGGCAAGGAGCTGGAGCTGCTGAGCAGCGCGGAAACGCCGCCATTCCAGCTCGATGAGTACACCGACGTCGGCGAAGACGTGCGCCTGAAGTTCCGCTACATGGACCTGCGCCGCCACGAGATGCAGGAGCGTTTCCTGGCGCGTTCGCGCATCACCCTGGCGGTGCGCAGCTTCCTGGATCGCGAGGGCTTCCTCGACATGGAAACCCCGATCCTGACCCGGGCTACCCCAGAGGGGGCCCGCGACTACCTGGTGCCGAGCCGTACCCACCCCGGCCAGTTCTTTGCGCTGCCCCAGTCGCCGCAGTTGTTCAAGCAGCTGCTGATGATTTCCGGTTTCGACCGCTACTACCAGATCGCCAAGTGCTTCCGCGACGAAGACCTGCGCGCCGATCGCCAGCCCGAGTTCACCCAGATCGATATCGAGGCCTCATTCGTCGACGAGGACACGATCATGGACGTGGCCGAACGCATGGTGCGCGAGGTGTTCCAGGATGTGCTCGACATCGAGCTGCCGGCGTTCCCGCACATGAGCTGGCACGAAGCCATGGAGCGCTTCGGTTCCGACAAGCCCGACCTGCGCATCCCGCTGGAGCTGGTGAGCATCGACGACCTGATGGAGCAGGTGGAGTTCAAGGTCTTCCACGGCCCGGCGGTGGACCCGGAAGGCCGCGTGGTTGCCCTGCGCGTCCCGGGCGGCTCCAGCATCAGCCGCAAGGAAATCGACGACTACACCAGTTATATCGCCAACTACGGCGCCCGCGGCCTGGCCTGGATCAAGGTCAACGACATCGACGCCGGTGTCGAGGGCCTGCAATCGCCGATCCTCAAGTTCATGCCGGAGGAAATTGTCGCCCAGCTGATGGAGCGTCTGGCTGCCGAGAACGGCGACATCATTTTCTTCGGCGCCGACAAAACCATGGTGGTCAACGAGTCCATCGGCGCCCTGCGGGTGAAGCTGGGCCATGACCTGGACATGATCGAACCGGGCTGGGCGCCCCTGTGGGTGGTGGACTTCCCGATGTTCGAGAAAACCGACAGCGGCCTCTCGCCCCTGCACCACCCGTTTACGGCGCCGAGCTGCGACGTGGAAACCCTGCGCGCCGACCCGGCCGCGGCACTGTCGCGTGCCTACGACCTTGTGCTCAATGGCACCGAGCTGGGCGGCGGCTCCATCCGTATCCACGATCGCGAGATGCAGGCCTCGGTGCTGGACATACTCGGTATTGGCGCAGAGGAGGCCGAGGAGAAATTCGGCTTCCTGCTGGACGCGCTCAAGTACGGCGCACCGCCCCACGGCGGTATCGCTTTTGGCCTCGACCGCATGGTGATGCTGATGACCGATTCGAAATCGATTCGCGACGTGATCGCCTTCCCCAAGACCCAGACCGCCCACTGTGTGATGACCGACGCACCCGGCGATGTCGACGCGCACCAGCTGCGTGAGCTCAACCTGAGGTTGCGCGAGACCAGGAAGGAGGGCTGAGCATGGCCGGACACAGTAAATGGGCCAACATCAAGCACCGCAAGGCGGCCCAGGATGCCAAGCGCGGCAAGATGTTTACCAAGCTGATCCGTGAGCTGGTGGTGGCGGCCAAGCAGGGCGGCCCCGAGCCGGCCGACAATCCGCGGCTGCGGGCCGCGGTGGACAAGGCGCTGGGTTCCAATATGACCCGCGACACCATCGACCGCGCCATCGCCCGCGGCGCCGGCACCAATGATGCCGACGACATGGAAGAGCTCACCTACGAGGGCTACGCCCCCGGCGGTGTGGCGGTGCTGGTTGAGGCGATGACCGACAACCGCAATCGCACCGTGGCAGAAGTGCGCCACGCCTTCTCCAAGCGCGGCGGCAACCTGGGCACCGACGGCTCGGTGGCTTACCTGTTCGAGCGCAAGGGCCAGATCTACTACCCCACGGGCACCGACGAGGAGCAGCTCATGGAAGTGGCGCTGGACGCCGGTGCCGAAGACATCCAGTCCAACGACGACGGCAGCTTCGAGGTCATCACCCCCTGGGAGGATTTCGGCGCTGTGAAGCAGTCCCTGGAAGAGGCCGGCCTTGCCCCGGAAGGCGGAGAGGTGACCATGATTGCCTCGACCACCGTGGAGCTCGATGCCGGCAGCGCCGAGAGCATCATGGGCCTGGTCGATGCGCTGGAAGATCTCGATGACGTCCAGAACGTCTATACCAACGCCGATATTCCCGACGAGGTTCTCGCCAGCCTGGGCTGACAGCGCTGCTGTGCTTGGCAATAATGGCAGCTGGCTCTGTTATAAAAGATTCGGCCGCGGAAAGACTATGGCGCTGATACTGGGAATAGATCCCGGCTCCCAGAAGACTGGCTTTGGCATCATTGCCCATCAGTCCGGTCGCAGCGAGTATGTCACCAGCGGCGTCATCCGCCTGCCGCGGGTGAGCCTGCCGGAGCGTCTCAAGATCATCTACGACAGCGTCGATGAAATCGTTACCACGCACTGCCCCCAGGAGCTCGCCATCGAAGAGGTATTCCTTGCCCGGGACGCCAAGGCCGCCATCAAGCTGGGCCAGGCCCGGGGAGCGGCCATAGTCGCCTGCGTCAACCAGGGCATGCCGGTCTACGAATACGCCGCCAAATCGATCAAGCAGGCGGTGGTGGGCACCGGCAGTGCCGAGAAGGCCCAGGTGCAGCACATGGTCAAGAGCCTGCTACGCCTGCCGGCGGCGCCCAAGGAGGATGCCGCGGACGCCCTGGCGGCGGCCCTGTGCCATGCCCATACCCAACAATTCTTGGTGCGCCAGGCCCGCAGCCGTCGCAGGTGACATGGCACGGCCGGCCAGGCGTGACCCGACCGGCATGGCGTCGCGCCGCATGCTTGCAGTACCATTGGGCATCTTCAAGGGACCATTTACATGATCGGTCGCATTCGCGGACGGCTGCTGGAAATCCAGCCACCTGACATTCTTCTCGACGTCGGCGGCCTCGGCTACGAGGTCCAGGTTCCCATGACCACGCTTTACGAGCTCCCCGAGCCCGGAACCGAGATCACCCTGTTCACGCATTTCGTGGTGCGCGAGGACGCTCAGCTACTGTACGGCTTCGTCAGCGATCGTGAACGCGGCCTGTTCCGTCACCTGATCAAGGTCAACGGGGTGGGACCCAAGCTGGGCCTGGCCATCCTCTCAGGCATGGACGCCGACTCCTTCGTGCGCGCCGTGCAGCGCGACGACACCAGCACCCTGGTGCAGCTGCCGGGTGTCGGCAAGAAGACCGCCGAGCGCCTGCTGGTTGAGATGCGCGACAAGCTGGCCGACTGGCTGCTGGAACTGGAGCAGATTACGCCGGCCACGCCTGAGTCCCGGGATATCCAGGCCGAGGCGGAATCCGCCCTGGTGGCGCTGGGCTACAAGCCCGCCGAGGCCAACAAGGCAGTCACCGCCGCCAATGACGGCAGCATTGAGCGCAGTGAGGACCTGATTCGCCGTGCCCTGCAATCCATGGTGGGCTCGAAATGATTGAAACTGATCGCCTGGTCGCACCGGAGGATCCGGGTGGACGCGAGGACGTCATCGATCGCGCCATTCGCCCGCGGTCGCTGTCCGAGTACGTGGGCCAGCCCGGCGTGCGCGAGCAGATGCAGATTTTCATCGACGCCGCCCGGGCCCGCTCCGAGGCCCTCGACCATACCCTGATATTCGGGCCCCCGGGGCTGGGCAAGACCACCCTCGCGCACATCATCGCCAACGAGATGGGAGTGGACCTGAAGAGCACCTCGGGCCCGGTCCTGGAGAAGGCGGG
>JASJBK010000212.1 GCA_030066555.1 Halieaceae bacterium | reverse complement strand
CCTCGAGCGGTGGGCACTGGCTGTCTTCACCCAGGTCAGGCGAACTGGCGTGATACAAGGCGAAGCCCGCTGTCTCCAGCGTCTCTATCTTGTGGTTGAGCTCGGAGTGGAACGATGACTTGATCCAGCCGTGCACCGTCTCCAGGTCTTCATCATAGAACTCGTTGAACTGGAAACTGCCGAGCCGGTGAACAAAATACACCACCACCAGCACGCCGATACCTACCAGCGAAAACGTCGCGAGCAGTACGTCGGTACGATGGACCACACCGCGCTCCCGTATCAGGCGCAGCCTGACGAAGTTGAGCGACAGCGCGGCACCGAAGAACAGCAGCAGCAGGTAAGACAACCAGTTGAGTGGAATCGAGTACTTGTCGGTGTTGAACGCCGTCTCGCTGGTAAACCCCACCAGCACAAGATCGTCACTCTGGGAGTATTCACCCTTGTAGAAACGGAAAGGCTGGATAAACGCGAGATTGGTAAACCCGCCCACGACCGTCGGCAGGAACGTGGATTGCGTGAACTGGGTTGCATTAGTCGTTGGCTTCACCGCATCCCGACCTGCCTGCAAGCGCTGCTGCAGGGCGCTGTGCTGAATCTCCTGCTCGCGCAGGGACGTGAAGCGCTCGAAGCCGCTGCGCTTGGTAAACAGCGAGCGCAGGTCTCGCTGGTCGATACGAATACCGGCCTCGGTGTTGGTGAAAATCACCTTCGCCTCGCTGCCATCCGAACGCGCCAGCGCGATCGCATCGAAGTAGGTTTCCTCCTGGGCGAACCCCTGCACGCGGGTAAACGGCACTCGCACCGAAACGTTTACCACCAGGTGTGTTTTGCCCACGCCCTCAGGTGTCTGTACGACCACATTGCGCTTGCCCTTCTCAGCACATCCTCCCGATGCGGCGGTCGCGTGAAAATAGAACATGTACAGCAGCCCGCCAGGGGTCGGGTTTACCAGTGACGGCTGAAACGGCTCGATTAGGAACTCATCCTCGCCACGGCAAATGCGCCGCAGATTGAACAGATGCGATGGCATGGACCTGTCTTCTACCGACATCACGATTTCCATGTCGCGACTGTCCTGGATCATCGGGCCATTGCGCAGCAAGCGCTGCTTGACGGCATTGAGGCAGGCGGTAAGCGCGGTCCGGAGGTCATCCATTTCCGCGGCCGCTACCGCGTTCTGCTTGTCTTGTCCCGATTCTGCGCCACCAGAAGTGGCAGGGTTCTCCACCAGTCTCTCTTCGAGACACGCGTAGATCGATGAATTATTGAAGACCAGCGCCGCCTCGACCGCCTGGGTAGTCGCATTGATGTTCGACGCCACCTGGTTCAGGTAGTTGAAGTTGCGCTTGATGAGATGGTCGGCCTTGGCCTGGGAGCTGAAGTAATACCAGCCACCCGCCACCCCGATCAGTGTCAGGCAGCCCACCATAATCCTGCTCGGGACCAGGGTTCGCAGGCCGGAGAGCAGCCTGCCCTTGCTCTTGCCCGGTGGGGCGCCGTCTTGAGGCTCTACATCAGCCATGATGGTAAACCGCTACAGGCGCGCAGCCTGCACGCGCACTTTCTCGTGACACTGGAAGCGCGTCAGCTTCGTCTCGAGTTTCCAGGCCAGCCGGTGCGGATACGGGACGTGCAGGTAGGTCTGGTTCTTGCCGGGCTCGCCGTAGAACTTGACCAGCTCCTTCTGCGGCGTCTGGATGGGCCACTTGTTGGGGTTGGCGCGACCCAGTTCCTCCGGGCGCCAGATAACTGCGGGCCTGCCGGTGTCGAGCTGTTCACGCAGTGCATCGTAGGCAAACTCGGTTTGCGGCCCCCAGTAGCCGTCGAAGGTGCCAGCATCGATATCCTGGGCGGCACACAACCACTGGATATAGCCCACCAGCTTGCGCTTTTTGGCCCATTTTTTGGGCACGGCGCCGCTGGCGGCCAGGGCAGCATACGTCTTCTTACCCGCCAGCCCATCAGCCTCGCCGCAGTTGAAACCGTGTGCATTGAGCTGCTCCTGGATGAACCTGACCCTGGCCTTGCCCAGCATTCTTCATCCCCATACAACATTTGTTATCTATGGAGGTATAGCTAGTAAACGCTAACCCGGCAACTAAGCGGACGTTTAGGCCAAGTGGCTAATGTGTGTGCAACAGCACTAATTATGAGAACCGCGGCAAGCGTGAGATTTCTACTAGTTAACAGATAGGGCCGGTGAACATGCACATCCGGTCGGGCCTGACCGTACCCCTGTAACTCAAAAGTCATTGCGATGTCAGCTTTCGCCTACAAGCGGACGACTGGTCTATATTGTGGTGACCGACCGCAACTCAAAGCTGGCTATTACAAATGGCTTTTATTTCTGATTCTTGGGTTCTGCTATGACCGATATCGTTCATTGGATTGCGCTAGCCCTATCAGCCTACTTGTGTTTCAGGCTATTCCGGGATTTGGCAGACGTCAGCCAATGGATACTGGCAACCTCCCGTGAGCAGACGATGTGGACTTTCTACAATCGTCACAAGCTGGCCCTTGCCACAGGGGTTTCCTGGCTCGTGGCATGGTGGACCTGGTGGCAGGGCGATGTCGGGGTTTCAACGCTGTTCTGGCTTGTCACGGTGCTGGCTGCTTTTCTTTTCTACTCGGGTTATATCAACCCACGGCTGATGATGCGCGCGCAGCAATTTACTGCGCGCTACTACAGTCTGGCGAATGCTCGCAAGACACTGCCTGCCGACACGAGTCTGATTGTTATCGACGCCGGCGGTGAGGCTCGCGGGCACCCCGACGATCATATCCTAAGGCCCCATGTGGCCGGCACCAGTGATGGCCTCGCAGGGGAGAACGTGGTCATGACGTACTGTGGCCTAACGAACATGGGTATCGCCTACAAACCGGAAATCGAGGGCCAGCAACTGGATCTGGGCGTCATGACCCAACTTGAGAATAATCTGGTGATGTGGGACAAAAAATCCGGTGAGCCCATCCAACAGTTTTGGGGGACGCTTGAGCGCACCGGTCCCAACGGCCCGAGAATGCCTGAGTGGCCCAGTTACCGGATGCCTTTGTGGGCGTTCGAGAAGGCTTTCCCCAGTGGCAGGGTATTTCTGAACCCCATCCCACACCCGGGCGAAAACCCGTTTTTTGCCGTGTATGACCGCATCATGCACATGATCTTCCAGCATGGTATCAAGGACCAGGCGGAGAACCCGGAACCGACCTTTCCCACGATCAAACGGTTCGATGATCGCCTGGCCAACAAGGAACTGGTTTACGGCGTCAACGTGGATACAGACTATGTGGCTTATACCGAAGACTTCATACGGGAGCACGGCGGTCTGCTGAATGTTGAAATCGGTGGCCGCAATGTGGTGGTTGCCTACCACGAAGACTTGGACAGTGTAGGCATGTACTACAACGACAGCGGCGAGCCCGTAGCAACCATCGAATTCGGTGGCCACTCTGATCGTGGTCAATTGTCTCGAGTGGAAACGATGAAGGCCCAGGCCTATTGGGTTGTGTGGCAGAATTTCTTTCCCGAAACCGACGTGAACCGCTTGTCCAAGGCAGAACCAACTACCGAGGGCGCCTAGATGATTGACGAAGGTGTAAGGTCCACTACGCTGCTACTCACTGGCATGGGCGTTGCGATGGCATTGGTCGGTGCTGTGCTGTACCTCAATGCCGACCGCCTCGGCGACCATGCGCACCTGTTGATTCCGCTGCCGCCCATCAGCGTGGCGGCCTATATTTACGCGGTAAATCGCTTTGGCCCATTACTATCCGGCGAGATCAGTAAGACAACCCTTACCCAGACCATCAAGGATCTCATGGCAGAGTTTCTGGTAGGTGGGCTCGCCTTCCTGGTGATTTCTTTTGTCCTTCTGGCGTTTGTATTGCTATGGAACGCGGTGAAATAGCGGTATTGGCGAGTAGACCGTTAGGATGAACGGCCACAAGTTCGTTATGGTCTGGAATATCAGGCGCGATGGCATTGAGGAGCGTATGGCCGTCATCACTCAAGATGCCTGGCCGGTTCCCACTCTGGAGCCCCCGCCCGCGCATGAGACCCCGCCGACAAACATGTACTCCAAAGACATCATCGATGGCCTTTGGGATGTACAAGACGCAGAGAAGAAAATGCTCAAGGAACACGCTGAGAAATACGGTATCGATCTGAAGTCATTCAAATAGTTGAGCAGGTATCGACACTTACAAGTAGTAGGCGGGTGAGCTGCGGTGCTTTGATTGGGTGGGCGCCGCAGCCCTTTTTTGGTGAATGAGACGAGACGTCTCACCACGGGAGAATCCTATGAATAAGTCATTTGCCGCGGTCTTTGTCGCTGGTTTCGCAGCCTGTGCCGCACTCGTAGCAATGCTAGGTGCTGGCCATGCACCACCAAAAGTTTCTCCGGTTAAGCCGTTACCAGCTCACGACGTGTATTACCCCGGCACCGAAGAGCTGGGCCCGAACGAGATGCGCGTGGTGGCCCTGGGCACAGGCCAGCCTACAGTGCGCCCGAAGCAGGCGGCCGCCAG
The DNA here is from genome assembly GCA_030066555.1 of Halieaceae bacterium. Classification (GTDB taxonomy): domain Bacteria; phylum Pseudomonadota; class Gammaproteobacteria; order Pseudomonadales; family Halieaceae; genus JANQIO01. The sequence continues at coordinate 776 of JASJBK010000212.1, read as the reverse complement.
CTTTTTGGTAGAGCTGGGCAATGGCGACAAGTTCCTGTTCGATGTGGGCTATGGCTCCGTACAGCGGCTGTCGACCATGAAGATCCCCATGGATTACCTGGACAAGGTGTTTATCGGCCACCTGCACATGGACCACATGGGGGATCTTGATGCCCTCTGGATTGGCGGTGTGAAGATGAACCGGACCTATCCTTTACGTGTCTGGGGACCGAGCGGCGCAACCCCGGAAATGGGTACGAAGAAGGCAATTGAAGGGCTGCGGCAATTCCTGCACTGGGATGCGATCACGCTTTCCGGCCTGCTCGACACCCGTGGTGAGAAGCTGGAGGTCAACGAATTCGACTATAGCGGGGTCAATGAGGTCATCTACCAGGAAAACGGAGTGACCATTCGTTCCATCCCTGCTATCCACGTTACAGACGGCGCAATTAGTTACATCCTGGAATGGAACGGCCTAAAGTTCGCGTATAGCAGCGACACTTCACCTAACAAATGGTGGATCGAGCACACCAAAGGCGTTGATATTTCCATACACGAGTCATTTGCCTCGCCGCAGATACTCCTCGAAAAGCAAAAGTATCCGCCGCCGTTGGCACTTTCACTGTCCGTGTTCAAGCACACGTCGCCACAGCAATTCGGCAAGATAATGGCCATGACAGAGCCACGCCTGGCCGTGGGCTACCACTTCTACAACGATCACGACACGTTACCTGTGATGCTGGAACAGGTACGTCGCACCTACGACGGTCCACTGGCGATGGCAACGGACTACATGG
>JASJBK010000211.1 GCA_030066555.1 Halieaceae bacterium | reverse complement strand
CACTGGAGAAAGCACCGCCTGGTCTGCATGTTGGTACTGCTGTGCGCCATTCATTTGCCTGCTAACGCGCAAACCGCCAGCACTCATGCGATCACGGTTGGGGAAACCGGCATCAAGATTCCCGAACCCCACGGGTTCCTTGAACTGATGCAACGCAACCCGGCCATGGACCCCTACTGGCAGAGCATGATGGTCCCCAACAATCGCCTACTCGGCGTTTTCGGCGATGCCCAGGCCGCCGCTGCAGTAGTCGGCGGCCAGCCGCCCGTCATGCTGCGCTATATGATGCTGCAGACATCCAGGGATCTTGAGGCCAGCCAGACATCGCCGGCTGAGTTTGCCCAGGGTCAGGCGGCCATGGCCGCCGAGTATGAGACCATGATGGAATCTCTACAGCCCCTGTTCGACCAATGGGAAGGCGATGCATCCAAAGATCTGTCGGCGGCGCTGCTGACGGAAACCGAGATCGACATCGGCGAGCAGGTACCGCTGGGCATCCACCACCAGGGTGACTACCTGGCCATGTCTACGCTTTCCAGGCTCAGCATATCGAACGGGGCGACAGTGGAGACCTTTGTAATGGCCAACACCGCAGCCATTTTCCTCGTGAAAGGCAAGATCCTGTTTGCCTACACCTATGCCCGCTACGAGGACGACGATGACGTGGAGTGGACTCGACAGCAGGCGGACGCCTGGGTAAAGAGCATCACCGCGGCAAATTCAGCAGAATGACCGCGGAGCCTACTCTGCAGCCACCGCCACCTCGTGTGCATCCACCGGCTGCTCAAAGGCAATAAACAGCACACACGGCTCGTCGCTCACGCAGCGACCGTCGTGCACCGCCTTCGGCGGGCCGTAGGCATACATACCGGTCTTGAGATTGGCAGTCGCCTGTCCCTCATAGGTGACGTCTAACTCCCCGGCCACCAGGATCATCCGCTCCGCCGAGCTGTGCCAGTGGCGCGGCAGGTCGTAGTTCCCTGGCACGCGGAAGAAGACATCCGCATTGGGTTTGGCAGGGTCGCCGTGCAACACGGCAATCTGGCAGCCTTCAGCAAAGAACGGCGGGCAGGGCCCCCACTGTAGTCCAGCGTCAGCAACAGACGTAGCCAACGCCTGCTCGGCCACCACCAGGCTGGGCTGCATGACAAGGGCGGCCGCAGCCGCCAGATAGGCGTAAATTAGCTTGCGCACAATGCTTCTCCTTATTGTTATTGAAGCAGCAAATTTATAGCACAAGTTTCATAATCTGGCTGGAGTGCGGAATAGACGCGAGCAGGGAAGCAATTGTGCAAACCCTGAACCTGACCTCAATTCCAGGCTAGAACTCGGGCGGCAGGAAGTGACCGCCATGCATCCAGCCCGGCCGCACGTCCTCTTCAAAGACTAGCTCGGCGGACAGCACTGTGGAGCGTTGCATCACCTCGCCGGTGGTAACGTCGATCTTCTCCGTCACCCGCGGAATCTGGAGCCCGTTTACGGACATCCACTCCCGTACCGTGGAGTACTGCTCGACACGCGTGTCATCCACGTCAGGATGCAGCGCCGAGAGTTCGTAGACCCGAGTCTCCAGGCCGCTTTGCCTGTCGATCCACAGCCGCTTGGTGAACCCGCCTCCTTCCGTGGCGACAACCATACTGTGCCTATCATCGGCACCAGGTTCGAGTGACAGGTGATACCCATGCTCCGGCCAGGCATAAAGCGCATACAGGTTGCTCACCCAACCCCTCCACAGCGCGGCCTCGCCATCGTGGCTGAGCGGCGCAATCTCCTGCCCACCACCGGGCCACTGCCAACCCCCGCCAGGCCCGATGGCCTCGCTGAAGACACGCTGCTCTTCCACGAATACGTCGATGCGGACATATCCATCACGGGTCGCGAAATACGCACCCTTCACTTCAAAAGTGGGTTCCTTGAGGTGAATTTCCAGGCGCAGCGCCTGCATTGCCTCGAGACGTGCCTCGCCACCGCGGGCCGCGGCGTTCTCAGCCAACAGACGTGCCAGTTGATCTTGCTGCTGCGTATCGGCGTGACCGCAGGCCAACAGCACACAGGCTGCGAAGCAAACAATGACGCGACGTGTCATGGAGTGCTGCCGCGGAAGGTGCGATCGTCCAATCGATTCAGCCGGCTACGGCGCCGGGTACGCGTGCCCGATCATCACGTTGCCTTCAAACACTGCCTCATCGATCACCTTGTTCTCTTCGATGAACACGAAGTCGAAGTCCTGGTTCTCGTTGACGTCGCGGTGCAGCATTACGATGAACATATCTCCGGTGTTTACCGGCCGTTCCACCGTGATTGCGACATCCCGGGAGATCCCGCTCGACAGGTAGGTGTGACCGACGGTGATCTTGCCATTGGGTTTGCCATCTTCGAAGGGGTGGAGCACCAGCCAGCCATTGCCATCGATCTTCACCTCGGGAATGGTCAGTGTCTCACCCTCGCGACTAGCACCGTCCAGCATGATCCAGTTGTCTCTGCCATTGCCCATGGAAATCTGGGCCGTGACCGATAAAGTAGCCATCGCCGACAGGCCAACTAGAAACGCAATTACAGAGCGAAATTCAGGCATGACTGCCCCCTGGTAGTGAGTGGATCTGCGAAGCGCCTGTGTCAAAGGGTAGCTCAACAGGGCTTGCGCAACACGGCTAGGTCTTGAACCCCAACACCCGCGCCCAGGCATCTCGCGCAACTGCCCGCCCATTCGACGCTATGAGATCACCGTGCGCGAGAACTATGCGCTCAATCACAGATCTATCAGGGCTTCTTGAATACAAAGAAGAAGCGGTCGGTATTTCCGGTGACGGTTTTGCGGCCCACTTCGTACTCGAGTGTGTCATCGGGGCGGTAGAACATATCTGAGAACTTCTCGAACTCGAATCCGGCCGCCTGTATTTCGGCCAGCACTTTCACCGGGTCTTCCCGACGCCAGTTTTCGTAATCATCCGGCTGCATGTGGCGGCGAGTGTGGTCGATCACTACGAACGTACCGCCCCGCTTCAGGGCCTTGAACACTGCCTTGTTGAACGCCGCGCGGTCATCTTCCGACAGGTTGTGGTAGTTGCGGATGTTGAGAAACATATCCAGCTTGCTGGATTCGAAATCGATCTCTTCGAAGGTGTAGACGAGTTCGTCCTCATCCCAGCCCATGGCCATGTCCACTTCACGGACGTTTTCGTACTGCGGTGCTGTGCGCAGCTCGCCCAGATCGGTCAGCCACTCCTCGGGGTAACCGACGATCAACTCACCCTTGTCCTTAAGCACCGGCGCGAGAATCCTGGTGTACCAGCCGCCGCCGGGGCCAAACTCAAAGACCTTCATATCGTCCTCAAGGCCCATGAAGGCGAGCGCCCGCGCCGGTCGGCGGTTGCGATCCCGAGCACGCTCCGCCTCGGTGCGGTAATCCAGTTGCAGGGCTGCTTCGATTTTCTGTTCGGTAGAGTCTTGGGCCTGGGCCATTGCCATCTGGCAGAGGCACAGTGCCACGCCAAAAACTGAAACGATTTTCTTCATTTTTCTGTCCACGCTGTCGGTAGGGAAGAGTTCGGGAACGGGATTACAGCATGAACTATCACCGAGAGCCGTACCCCGTTTTAGGGGGGCCGTAATTGTGGGTCGGTGCTTGTGGGTCGTTGCTTGTGGGTCAGAGCACAGCGCGCAGGGAGGCCTCGATCTGGCCACTGCACCATCCATCGCCGTAAGCTTGATCACTCTCAGAGCGTAGCTCTCCCTGCTCGGGTAGTGCGGCGATTCGTTCGCAGAGGCCTGCGATAGCTGGCGCATGAGCGACCAGCCTGCGCCTGAGAGCGGGCAGCTTCGCCGTCATCGTGTCCCAGAGCACATAGGTGACAAGGTCAGCGATACCGGGCGCCTCGGTGCCGAGCATCAAACCCTCCTCCGGAGACAGGCCATAACGCCGACCCGTCACCTCGAAAATTCTCATCCAACGATCCAGGCGCGGCAGGTAGTCACTCCAGCTCTCCGGTGTCCACATCTGCGCACCGTTGTGGAGGGTCATTTCGTAAAGCACATCGTTGGCGTCGGCAACGATTTTGTCAGTCAGCGCCTGGCGCACCGGGTCTTCCGGCAGTAAACCGTGTTTACGACCCAGGTATCCAAGAATGGCTGGCAGCTGGGCCAGCGAGATGTCCTCCGCATGATCCGTTAGCACCGGTGGCCCCATATGCGGGACAAGCTGCTCTTTCACGGCAGAGTCCTTGAGAGCGAAGATCTCATCGAAGCTGGCTTCTCTCCAAGAGGCATTCACATGAGCGAGCACCGCACGGACAAACTGACCCCTGAAAGGGATCGGCCAGTAGTAGAGCGTGTAGTCAGTCATATAGCAGGATTACCCATTGTAAGGCGCAAGCTCAATCAAGCTACCGGATTGTTTCTGTGTAGGCGTCATTCGCATGAATGCGCGCCTCAAGGTACGACCTGAAGGGCTCGCCGAAGCCAAACGCGGCGGCTGTCGCTTACAGCATCACAGTCCATCACCTGCTGCTACCTCGCACCAACCGGGTGCCCATAGCAAGCAATAGGAAACCAGCTGCGAGCCCAACCAACCCAAACTTGGGTACCGCACACCACCAGGCGAGGGCGGCATGGAATGCGCTCGGCCCATAGAGGAGCTGCTGGATAAGCGCATAGTTCTCGATGGCGTCGAGCGGAATAGCCAGCAGAACCAGCCAGCTGATTGCAAACCCAATCCGTTGCCAGCTTCCCCCAAGCCGCGAACCAAGCATGTCTGCTGAAAGCGAAAACCAGGCGGGATAGACCAGCAGGTACAGATAGTCGGCACCCTGGACAAGCATGGCGACCGACTGCGCATGATCAGACCATGACTCAAGAATCGCGGTTGAGCGCGCGAAAGTCCTCGCCAGCTCGAAAGAAACGATGCCGTTAGGTGCAGCATCCGTGACCAGCGCCTGATCCATCCAGACCAACCATGCGGTCATGCAGGCAGCCAGCGCTGTAAGCGTCACCAGAACAGGGCGCCGCGCGTCCTCGTTGATCCAGTTATTCGGTCGGATTTTCATCAGGAGACAGATTGCTGTGAGACTTAACCCCCGACTGCGGGGAGGATGTAGTCCTCCATCATTTCATCGACCTGGCTGTGCATATAGCGCTGGCCATAAGCGCTTGCAGTGACGACGATCACCAGGTCCCTGTCATCGAACACGAAAATTTTGTTGCCGCCATTGCCACTGCAGTAGGCCACAGGCCATTCGGTATCACCGACCAGGTAGGTCTTATGCCACCACAGGTAGCCATAGCGATTTCCCTCTACTGTCGTCTCGACAGT
>JASJBK010000210.1 GCA_030066555.1 Halieaceae bacterium | reverse complement strand
AACTTTCCCTCCGCCGCCATTTGCTTGAGGTTGGCGTTGGTCGCGGCAATCACCCGCACGTCGACGGCAATGGTGGTCTGGCCGCCGAGCCGTTCGAACTCGCCGTACTCGATGGCCCGCAGCAGCTTCTCCTGCAGGCCCATGGACATGGTGCCCAGCTCATCCAGGAACAGGGTGCCGCCATCGGCGCGTTCGAAGCGCCCGCGGTGGGTGCGGGTGGCGCCGGTAAAAGCGCCGGGCTCGTGGCCAAACAGCTCAGATTCCAACAGCTGCTCGGCAATGGCCGCGCAGTTTACCTTCAGGAACGGCCCGTCCCAGCGGGTCGACAGGTAGTGCAGGCGCTCGGCGGCCAGCTCCTTGCCGGTGCCACGCTCACCTATTACCAATACCGGGCGCTGGATGGGGGCCAGGCGGGAGAGCTGCTCCAGGGCCTGGGTGAGGCTGATGCTGTTGCCGATGATACGTTCTGTGTCGCGCATGGGTCCAAACTACCAAAAACTATGGTCAAATACACCAAGTATTTGGTGGCATACGCCAAATATTGGAAGCTAGAATTTACTTTAAAACGATAAACCTCATTAAAAACAACGAGTTAAAAAGTTGGCACGCGAATTGATATACAAACGGCAAGGAACACGAAATTGACGGCCGATTGGCGCGATTGGCCAGCCGGCCACGAATCAACAAGGAAAGACAATGACGACGATTGAAGAGCGCATCCTGGTTTACATCGCACTGGCCGTGATCTGTGCCTTTGTGGGGGCCTTCGCCGGTGCGCTCGCGGGCGGCCTGACTTTCCTGCAGATTGCCGCGGTCGTTGAGGCGCTGTTCTGGTTCGGCATGCCGAAGCCGGGCGCCTACAAGCACCGCCAGCACCGCATTCTTTTCAACCACTAATTAGCACGTTACAGAGACCGAGTAAGGGAGCGACATCATGGGCATCTTTTCCCGCATGACCGACATCATCAACTCCAACATCAATTCCATCCTCGACCAGGCGGAGGATCCGCAAAAGATGATTCGCCTGATCATCCAGGAGATGGAAGACACCCTGGTCGAGGTGCGCAGCTCCTCAGCCCGGGTGCTGGCCGAGCGCAAGGCCGCCGAGCGCCGCCGCCAGCAGGTGGCAGACGACATCGTCGCCTGGGAAGAAAAGGCGAAGCTGGCTATCAGCAAGGGTCGTGAAGACCTGGCCCGCGCCGCCCTGCAGGAGAAGCAGATCATCCAGGAAGAGCTGGCCACGGTGGAAGCCGAACTGGCCGCCACCGACGAGCACATCGAGCAGCTCAACGACGAGATCGGCCAGCTGCAGCAGAAGCTGACCGACGCCCGCGCCAAGCAGAAGACCCTGGTCATGCGCAGCAAGACCGTGGAGTCACGCATCAAGGTCAAGCGCCAGATGCACCGCGAGGCGCTGGACGAGGCCTTCGCCAAGTTCGACCACTTCGAGCGCCGCATGGACAACATGGAGAGCCAGCTCGAGGCCATGGACCTGGGCCGCGAGGTGCCCGATCTCGCCAGCGAGATCAACAGCCTGGTCGAAGACGAGAAGGTCAACGAAGAGCTGGCGCGCCTGAAGCGCGAAATGTCCGGTGCGCCCGAGCAGGCCGCCGAGACCAATACCAGCGCCAGCGCACAGTAAAGGGCAGGGCGGTCAGGGACTGACCGCCCACTACCAAAAAGGGTTTAGGGGGAATCACTGAATGAAATTTTTCGAATTTATGTTTGTGCCGACGATCCTGTTCATGGTGATCGTGTTACCGATCTGGATCTCCATGCACTACTCGTCGCTCAAGCGCTCCTCGCGGAGCCTCAACAAGGAGGACCGGGAGGCGGTGGATCACATCATGGAAACCGTTGACAAGCTCACGGACCGGATCCACACCCTGGAGACGCTGCTGGACTCGGACTATCCCGACTGGCGCCAGCAGCAGGAACGCAGGGACCACTACAACACTGACCAGGACAGGAGTCACTGACATGGGACGTAGATATCGCAGACGCATGCGCCGCGGCGGCTTCAATCGCCGCCACCGCGAATACCGGCGTCGCAAGGCTAACGGCTGGGGCATGGGCCTCTACCGCAACACCCGCAATGGCAAGGTCGCCGGCGTGTGTGCCGGCCTCGCCGACTACTGGCAGGTGGAAACCTGGGTCGTGCGCCTGCTGGCCATCGTGGCCTTTCTGTTTACCGGCACGCTCGCGCTGTGGGCCTACATCGCCGGCTGGATCCTGCTGTCGCCCAGGCGCCGGGCCGATGACTACGAGCGCTGGGATGACCCGGATGAAGAAATCGAGGAAGTGGTCGAAATGGAATATGACGACTACGAACACGACTACCGGCCGCGCCGGATGTTTCGCTATAGCGACAGCCCCTCGGAGCGGCTGCAGCGGGCCAGGGAGCGGCTGGATACGGCCCTGCGGCGGGTGTCGGACATGGAGTCTTACGTGACCTCGCGGCAGTTCCAGCTCAACAAGAAAATTTCGGAGCTGTAAGCCGCAAAGATTGAACTTCGAGCGCCAGGTCCATGTCAAAGCGCTAGAACCCCTCGAAGCTACCGATTCCCCTGTGGAGCTTCGATTACTGCCCCCGCTATGCACAGCGGGGGCTTTTTTTTGCCCGCCCCGCGCCGGGAACTCCGCCGCCGCCTGCCAGTCAATTCAGCATGGAAATGGGAGGCAGGATGCAGGCCCCGGCGGACGCGATTATCCTCGCGTCCGCGCTCGACTGGCACAATCGCCGGCCGATGCTGCAGTGGCTGCTGCTGTCGCTGTTGCTGCATGCCCTTGTCGCCTGGTGGCTACAGGGGCGCCTGGTGTTGCCACGCTATGAAGCGCCGGCTGCCACAGCGCCGATCGAACTGACACTGCGTCGGCCGGCGCCGGCAGCAGCCCCGGCCCCGGTGCTGCCTGCCGACCCGCCCGCGGTTGAGCCCGCGCAGCCTGAAGAGGTACCCGCGGTCACCGCCCCGCAAACCCCGTCTCCCGCGCTGCCTGACGAGTCGGTACCGCTGGACCTGTCGCTGCCCGAATTCATCGAGCCAGGTGCAGGGGCCACCACCGACAACGGCGCCACAGTGATGAATGCCGAGCTGCTCCAGCGCCTGCAGCGCGCACCCCGCCGTACTGGTGTCGAGGCCCGGGTCGAGCGCCAGGCCAGCGGCGATTTCCAGGGCGGGAGCTGGGTTGAGTTCGTGCGCACTGGCGACGCCTGCTTCCAGGTGGCGCGGGCCAATAGCTTGTTGTCTTTTGATTACGACGTCTGGTACCGGGTTGCCTGTCCGGACTAGCGACCCCGTGGTGTAGTGGCCAGCGCGGCCGGAAACCATCTACACTGGTGCTCAAATAAGAAACCCGGGAAACACCATGAGTCGCCTGTCCCTGCTGGACCTCGCATTTTTTCTTACCGAATCCGAAGAAAGCCCCAAGCACGTTGCCGGGCTGATGATTTTCAAGAAGCCTTCCGGCAGCTCCGCGAAATGGGTGCACGGCCTGGCTGAAGAGCTGGCCCAGCACGACCAGCCGGTGCCGCCGTTCAACAAGGTGATCGACTTCCGCGCCCTGGGCGGACCGCGCTGGCGCGACGCCGAGTCCTTTGCGATCGAGGAGCACCTGTTCTACCACAACCCGGAATCGGTGCTGGGCGAGAAAGACCTGTTCAACTACGTGGCCGGGCTGCACGAACCCTTAATGGATCGCAGCAAGCCCATGTGGGAGTTCCACCTGATCGACCGGGTGGCCGGCGGCCGCTTCGCGGTTTATTCCAAGATGCACCACGCCTATGCCGACGGGGTCACCATGTCGCGCTGGGGTGTGGGCTCCCTCAACACCAGCGCCAAATCCCGCGCCCTGAAAGCTATCTGGACCCTGGGTGACAAGCCGCGCCGGGAGGGCGCGGAGGCCGAAGCTAGCCGGCGGGCCATCTTCGGCAAGCTGCTGCGCGGTATCAGTGACTGGCGCAAGATTCTCGGTGGCACCACCAAGCTCACCACCCAGCTGGCGCTGGAGCAGGTGGGCCTGACCAAGAACGCAGTAGCGCTGCCATTCAAGGCCGTGGAAGATACGCCGCTGACCGGTGCAGTGACTGCCGGGCGTCAGTTTGCCACCGCCCACGTGCCGATGACGCGCATCAAGAAACTGCGGGCCATGACCCGCTGCACCCTCAATCACATTGCGCTCACCTGTATCGACGGCGCCCTGCGGCGCTACCTGGCCGACAGCGGCGTCGAGCTGGAACGTCCCCTGTCGATCCAGATGCCGGTCAACCTGCGGGATGAAAACGACAAGGTCAGCGGCAATAAAATCGGCATTGTGCTGGTGGATCTCGCCCCCAGCGACAGCGACCCCTACACCCGGCTGCGGGAGATCGGCTTTACCCTGCGCAACGTGCGCAACCAGATCGACGGCGTGCCGCCCATTGCCGTGGCCCAGTACACCGCGGTGCTGGCGGTGATCATCGAGCTGATCCAGCTCCTGCGGCTCGACAAGTTGCTGCCGGCCATTGCCGACACCCTGGTGTCCAATGTGCCCGGGCCCAGCAAGCCGCTGTACATGAAGGGCGCGAAGATGGAGCAGTCGCTGCCCATCAGCACACTGCCGCCCGGCAACCAGCTCAATATCACCCTGTACAGTTATTCCGGCACCCTGCACTTCGGCTTGGTAGCCACCCGCGAGATGGACAATCTCGAGCGTCTCGGTCGCTATATCGAAGATGCCTTTATCGAACTGGAAGAGGCCGTCTTCCAGCCCGTGACACCATAGTGTCGAGAGCCATAAGGGAGAACACCATGAACACCCGCACACCCGCAGCGCTGCTGGGCGGCCTGCTGCTCAGCACGTCGGTGCTGGCCCACGAGTTGCCGCCCACGCCGGAGGTCAAGCCGGTGGACGAGGTAATGGCCGCCTTCGGCTGGGATGCCAGCAAGGTCGAGATCAAGACCGAAGTGGTGGAGGAGGGCTTCTACGTGCTGTTCGGCATGGGCGGCAATATCGCCGTGTCCTCCGGCGAGGACGGCGTGCTGCTGGTCGACGACCAGGTGCCGGCCGTGATGTCCAAGCTCAAGCGCGCCATGCGCAAGCAGGGCGACAAGAAGGTCGACTTCGTGATCAACACCCACTGGCACTTCGACCACGCCGACGGCAACCTCGACCTCGGCAAGCAAGACAACACCTGGCTGGTGTCGCACAGCGATTCCCGGCGCATGATGCAGCGCGCCAACGTGGTCAACCTGGTGGCAGCCGCCGCCCTGCAGGAGGCCTACCCGCCGGAGGCACTGCCGGATATCACCTTCGATGAGTCCATGCAGTTCCACATC
>JASJBK010000209.1 GCA_030066555.1 Halieaceae bacterium | reverse complement strand
GGCGTAACCGGTAAGCGCCGCGGCGGCCTCGCCCAGCACCGCAGCATTACTGACCACGCGCTGGGTGCCGCGCTGGTTCACCGAATAGCGGGTCACCAGCGCCGTCGTCAGCGCCAGCACCAGGATCGTGAGCAAGGCCAACAGTGCAAAGCCCTGCTGCCGGGCATCAGCTCTCGCTGTCGACATCCGGCTGGCCCTCGGCTGAGGCTGCTTCCTGTGAAAGCTCATATCCTTCCATGACCCTGTCTTCATTCAGCAGCCAGACCTGGCCCGGCTTCAGCTTGCGCGCCTCCCGGCGGGCGCGGAACTGCAGCGCCTCTTCACCGCGGCGCACGCGACCGTGGATCGCGCCGGCATTGCCGACCTCGCTGCTGCTGACATTACTCTGGCCATCCACCCAGACGGTTTGTCGGCCGTCCGATCGCAGCAGGTAGCCGGAGAAACGCACCCTCTCCGTTTCCGGAACTTCGGCGCTGCCGCCGCTGTCCGCGCTCGCCACGCCCCGCTCGGGGAGCAGCTCGCCGTCGCGGCGGTAGGCGTCCAGTACGCGACGCTCTTCGGGCGTGGTAAACACCCGGTCAAAGGGATAGTCCGCCGCCGCCGGCAGCGGCAGCAGTAGCAGCAGGCAGGCGGCGAGAGGCCTCATTGCTCGCCACTCCAATCGCGCGTCACGTCGGCGACGGTGTACCAGTTGAGTTCGCACAGACCATGCAGTCGAGTGAGGCTGTTGTTGAGGGCATCTTCCTGCAGCCAGTCCAGTTTGCAGGTATCCACGCTGAAGACGCCCGGCGCATCCGCCGCCAGTCGCTCCATGAGCCGGTAGAAGTCGCCTTCATGGGCCAGCTGCAGATCGAGGCGCATCGGCGTTACGTCAAAGTCGAGGCCGTAGCGCCAGAGCGCGTTTTCGTGTTCTTCAAGCAAACGGGTTTCAGACAGCGTAAAACGGGCGTCGCGCAGCTCCAGCTCCAGCGCGGCACCGCGAAAAGCCTCGATCCATTCCAGCCGGCGTGCGTCGCCGATCAAGCCAGCTGCTTCAAGGCGGTGGTAATCCTGCAGGTTCTCATCCAGCAGCGCCTGGGCCGATACCGCCTGGGCCACCATGTCCCGCTGCATTCTGTTCTGCGCCTCGGCATCTGCCAGCTGGCTGCGAACATTGAGGTTGTAGCCCAGTGCGGCCAGCAACAGCGCAAAGGTCACCAGCAGGCGCAGCAACCCCGGCAGGTGCACACGCCACACTACACCGTGGAGCAACTCACGCACGCTGTGCCTCCAGTAGTAGCAACAGTTCAAAGCGATCATCGGCGGGCGCTTCGATTTCCGGCTCGCCGCCGAGCTGGTCCGAGAAACGCGAGCCCGCGCGCACATCGACCGGAGTCTTCAGCAGCAAAACGTCGCTGACCTCGTTGAGGGTACCGAGGCGTTCGGCCACCGCCTGCATGCGCTCCACGGTACCCGCGTAGCTGAGTCCGCGGCGATCGATACGCCCGTGCAGGTGCAACACTGCACGACGCCCGGCACCTTCCTCATAGTCGTTGCCGCTGTCCTGGTAACCGCTGTCGCGCTGCGGGGCAAGCTCGTCCCGCAGACCTTCGATCAACTCACGCGCCGCATCCTCGTCGTACTTGTGCCACTCGAGACGATCCAGGTACAGCCCGGCAAACATGGGGTCGCCCAGCACCTCGCCAAGGGGGGCAAACATGGCCTGCGGCGTGGCTAATGCCTCGGCCCGCAGGTCATCGACTGCAACCACGCTGTCATGAACGGCGCTGGCGCTTGCGAGGCGCTCCTCTACCGGTGCAAAGCGTGTTTCGTACTGTGCAACAACCCGGCTGGTATCCAGTGCCAGGGCATTCACCTTCTGGCGCAGCTGCATGCTATTGAGCGCCAGCAGCACCGCTGCGGTCACAAACAAAAGCGTGCCCAGTTCCTGGACATGGGTGATCAGGTTGTCGAGAAAGTACTGGTAGAAGTTCTCGCGCTGCGGTTTGGTGGCATAGTGATCGCGCAACACCGACTCCCGGGTGCACAGGTAGGAGAACAGCGTATCGGCACGCTGGCTCTGGCTGTCGCCAACCTTGATCTTGAGACTCTTGTGAACCTGTTCAATGGGAAAGAAGTGGTAGTGGATGGCGTCGGTATCGCCAATAAATTCCCGCGCGTCTTCAATCTGCGACTCCGGCAGCAGGCAGTAGACCTCGAGGTTTTCACCGCTTCCCAGTAGCCGCTGGTTGACCAGGAAGTTGTCAATTTCCAGTGCGCCGCGCTCCATATGGTCGGCGACCAGCTGGCCGCTCTCCTGGTCCCACACCGAATTGTCAAAGCGAATCAGGCGGGACAGCATCAGCTTGCCCTTGTTGAAGTAGGTGTTGCGCAGGCTTGAGCGGATCTGCCGGGTAATCACCAGGCTGTGGCCGCCGCGGGCCTTGAGGTGTCGCAGCAGTCGATGAGTAATCAATGGCAGCGACCAGATACCCGCCAGCGACACCTCCGCTGCCTGCAGCCGCTCCATCCAGGGCTTGAGCACCTCGGAGTTGGTCAGCGCCGAGATCAGCAGCTGGTCGTCGCGGCGTCCGTCGCGGCTGCGACCAATCACCTCGGCGTGTACATGGGTGCGATCGCGGTAATGCCGCTCCAGCAATCTGTCGATCAGGCGCCGGCGATCGCGGACGTTGACGTGGGGGATGGTTTCACGGCGGAACTCTTCCTCGATAAGGTCCACCAGCAGGCGCGCCGGCAGCCGTATAGACTCGGCCAGGAAGGTCTCGAAGTCCCTGAGGCCACTCTCGTCCGGCTCGAAGCTGTGGCTACCCACCAGTTCCTCGTGGTGCCACTCGAAGACCCTCATGCGATAGCCGGAGAAGTAGAAAACCCGTTCCATGGCGCTACCCGATCCCCGCAAGCGTGTCCCAGACGGGACCGAGCACCGAGAGCATGATCCAGCCCAGCAGCAAACCCATGATGACCGTCAGTACGGGGCTGATCGCGGGCTCGATCGTCTCAATGGCTTCGCGCACTTCGCGATCGTAGAAATAGCTGACGTTAGTCAACGCGTCGTCCAGGTTGCCGGTGCCCTCGCCCACCCGCAGCATGCGAATCACCAGCGGCGGGAACATGTCGGTTGAGGCAAAGCTCACGCTGATGGTGCGCCCCTCGGCGATCGCGCCGCGTGCGGTTGCCAACGCACGCGCCATGTAGAGGTTATCGACCACGTCTTCACAGATTTCCAGCGAGCGCAAAACGGTGATGCCGGCGGAATACAACAGGGCCATGTAGGTAGCCAGCCGCGCCAGCTTGATTCGGAACAGGATGGGGCCAACCAGGGGCAGGCGCAGACGCAGGCGGTCCAGCCAGTACTTGAACTCAGGCCGCAGCTTGACGGCAATCCGCAACACCACGATCAGCGCCGCCGGCAGCAGCAGGATCGCCGCCCAGTAGTTTACGAATACCGACGACACCGCCATCAGGGCGCGGGTATGACCGGGAATCTCGCCGCCCAGTTCCTCGACGAAAGGCACAATTTGAGGCACAAGGTAAACCATCAGGAAGGTGGCCACCCCCATGATCACCACGCCGACAATCGACGGGTACATGAGGATGCGCTTGGTGTTCGCGGCGAGTTCGTCGGCCCAGCGCAGGTTATCACCCATCTGCTTAAGCACCGTGGGTAACTCGCCGGCCTCCTCACCGACACCGACGAGCGATACGAACACCGGGTCGAAATCATTGGGGAAAGCGGCCAGCGCGTGGGAGAAATTCTTGCCGCCCTCGATCTCCTCCACCAGCCCCGCCAGCACATCGCGAAAGTAGCCGGGACTGACACTGTCGCGCAGGTCTTGCAGCCCCTCCAGCAGGGGCACACCGGAACGGGTGAGCTGCTCGAGGTGAAACACCATGTTGATCAGGTCGCGGCGACTGACGGCGCCCGCCACCATACGCAGGCGCTGGCGCCGCTTGCGGTGACAGGTGATCAGGTCCAGGCCCTGGTTTTCCAGTCGGAACGCCACATCCATTTCGTTCTTGGCCTGCAGCCAGCCGCGCTGCATCTTGCCGTAGGCGTCCATGGCCTTGTAGCGGTAGTCAGTCATCTCAGGTCAGCCTGCTGGTCAGGTCGACGACGCGGCTCAGCTCTTCCACCGTGGTGACGCCTTCCCTGATCAGGCGCACGCCATCGTCCGCCATGTTGACGAAACCGCGGCCGCGCGCGTACTGCTCAAGCTGCCCGAGGGTGGCGTTGGCGGCGATCAGCTCATTGAATCCCTCGTCCATGGCCAGCACCTCGATGACAAGCCGGCGACCGCGATATCCGCGCCCCTCGCAGTGCTCGCAGCCCACCGCATCGTAGACCGTGCAGGCTTCATCGACCCCAAGAATTACCTTCTCGAACTCTTCGGCCTCCCTGGATTGCTTGCAGTGCTCGCACAGGGTGCGCACGAGGCGCTGGCCGACAATGCCGATGATATTGCCTGACATGAGGTCGGGCTTGACGCCGATATCCACCAGACGCGGCATCGCCCCCAGGGCAGAGTTGGTGTGCAGGGTGGTGAATACCTGGTGGCCGGTCATGGCGGCGCGAAACGCCATCTCGGCGGTTTCCGCGTCGCGCACCTCGCCGACCAGGATGATGTCCGGGTCCTGCCGCATCAGCGAGCGGATACCGCTGGCGAAGGTCATCTTGGAGGCATCGCCGATGGAAGTCTGCCGCACCATGTCCATGGGATATTCCACCGGGTCCTCGAGGGTCATGATGTTGACCTCGTGGGAATTGCGGAAAGCAAGCATCGAATACAGTGTCGTGGTCTTGCCGCTACCGGTGGGTCCGGTGACCAGAATGATGCCCTCCGGCCGGCTCATCAGCAGCTTGAGCAGTGCCAGGGTATCGTCCTGCAGCTGGAAGTCTTCCAGAGGAACGATACCGCGGGAGCGGTCCAGCACGCGCAGCACAACATTCTCGCCGTAAGATGTCGGCTGTACTGACACCCGGAAATCGACCAGCCGGCCTGCCACCTTGAGCGTGATGCGACCGTCCTGGGGCGAGCGCGACTCGGCGATATTCAATCCCGCCATGACCTTGAGACGCACGACCATCGCGGACCAGAAATCCTTGTGCAGGCTGCGGACCTGGTGCAGCACGCCATCGATACGGTAGCGCAGGCGCAGGAAGCTGGATTCCGGCTCGAAGTGGATATCCGAAGCACCGCGCTTTACCGCGTCGGAGAGTATCGAATCCACCAGTCGCACCATGGGTTGGCTGTATTCGTCGTTGCCG
>JASJBK010000208.1 GCA_030066555.1 Halieaceae bacterium | reverse complement strand
AGGTTATTGTCGGCATCTACG
Organism: Halieaceae bacterium; assembly: GCA_030066555.1. Taxonomy (GTDB): domain Bacteria; phylum Pseudomonadota; class Gammaproteobacteria; order Pseudomonadales; family Halieaceae; genus JANQIO01. The sequence goes on along the minus strand of JASJBK010000208.1, from coordinate 5,256 downwards.
GCCATCGACCATATTCGATCCGTCAGCGGGCTGTCAGCATTCCCGGCCTCGTGGCGCACCGCGGTAAAGCCGTCGGTGGCGGGGTTATAGCGGTTCAGGCCGCCGCCAAGGGTGGCAATCCACAGTGTGCCGGTATGGTCCTCGACGATCTGGGAAGCGGTATCGGCGCTGATAGAGCCGGCAATCGACGGCCTGTGCAGGTATTGCTGCACGGTGTAGCCGTCGTATCGGTTGGTCCCTTCCTGGGTAAGAAACCAGATGAAACCGCGGGAATCCTGGAAGGTTTGCATCACCCAGTTCTGCGTCAACTGCGCATTCGCCGGCAAGGGCGTGAAACGGTAATCCTTGCCTGTGCCTGCACCGGCGGCGGGGCAGCACAACAGCAGGATCAAAATTGTCAGCGCTCGTGCAGCCAAGGCTCTGCTCGCTCTAAGGGGTGACGATTCCTACAGCAGTCAACGCAAAGCGTCAGTAAACCACGTTTACTGGCCGCCCCGGTACTTTAGAAGTCATGTTTCTCAAATACTTGTGCACTCATTCACAGTGCCCTTCAGCAACCGACATAAAAACGCACTGCACGCCGTCTAATTCGACACTCGCGGCTCCTTTCTTGAGCTTTCCGCCGATGTCTCGCATAAAAAGTGCGGAGATTCTCACGCTTCTGGCCTAAAGAAGCCTGTGGGACTGCCGATAACGTTGTCGGGAAACCCTCACTGCGAACAGGAACGCCGGTGGACTTCAGGGCACAAATTGAGCAACGCAAGAGCTATCTTATCCAGGGCTTTTCCCTGGCCATGATCGCGCTCGTCCTGATGTTTGCCGCCATCCGGCTGCTGACACAGACTCCCCGCCCTATCATGCTGCCGCTGGTAACGCTGAGTGTGTTGATCTACAGCTGGTGCTTCTACAGGACCCGCTACCGCAACAGCACACTGGCACCGGCCAGCGCACTGGTGGGGAGCCTGACGATCAGCATTCTCGGCGTGTCGGCCATCAATGGCGGATTTACCGCCCCGATGTTCGTCTTTATCCCGATGGGACCGCTGCTGGCGACACTCATGATCGGGCCCCGCGCCGGGCTGGTAACCATGGCCGGGGTGGCACTGGTCGTGACCGGCATGATGGTGCTGCAGGGCATGGGCTTCCAGTATCCCATCGGGCCGCTGTTGAGCGCTGACCGCGATATCCTGCGCGGCTTCACCATGCTGCTAACCGTCGTACTGGTGGGCGCCTGTGTCTGGCACTATGCCACCCAGACTGAACTCATGGCCGAGGCCATCTACAAACAGGCTACCCACGACTACCTGACCGGGCTTCTCAATCGGCGGGCCATCGACGCCCGACTCGAAGAAGAAATTGACCGGGCCGGACGCAGCGGTACCTGGCTGAGCCTGATCATTGCCGATGTCGACCACTTCAAGCACTTCAACGACAACCACGGCCATATCGCCGGCGACCAGGCTCTCAAGGTCGTGGCCGACCAACTGCAGTCCCGTTTCCGTCGCTCCAGCGACTCGGTAGGCCGTTGGGGCGGTGAGGAATTCGCTGTGATACTACCTTTCACCGACCCGGAACAGGCCGAGCGACTGGCCAACGAAGTACGGGAGGAGATCGCGTCCCAGGTGATCTTCGATTCCGGCAGGGAGAGAGACAGGGTCACCATCACCATGGGTGTAGGCAGCATCAAGGACCGCCGCCGCATCGATGTGCGAGAGCTGCTGGAGCTGGCTGACAACGCCCTCTACACCGGCAAGGAGCAGGGCCGCAACCAGGTCAGCGTGGCCGCCATGCGCGGGCTCAAGCCCAAGCTGGTCGCCGTGGACTTCAGCAACGGTAAGAAAAATGACAATGCCGGGGGCGCCTAGTCGGGGGCGCCTAGCCTGTAACCTCGCCCAGCACTTCCAGCAGCTTGCCCTGCGTAAAGGGCTTCGGTAACACCGGGTTGGGCCGATCGGACAGCTCCGCCAGCATCTCACCCTCGAACACTCCACCGGTCATGAAGATAACGCGCTCCTGCAGCTCGGCAGGCAGGCGCCTGGCGACGTCGAGCCCGCTGCCCTCCAGCAACATCACGTCCAGCAGCACGGCATCGAAATGGCCGTTACCCTTGATGGCTTCCATCGCCGACGCCTCGTTCTGGCAGGCCACCACGTCACAGGGCGCCAACTGGGCCTGGATCAGGGTGGCGATCATCGGCTCGTCGTCTACCAGCAGAATGCGCTTGGAAGGCTCCAGCGCCATCCCATCCACCGGAGGTGCCGGCGCCAGTTCGAGGTGACAGGCAGACATCGGCAGGCGCAGCTCGAACTGCGCTCCGCCGTCCGCGAGATTGCTGATCTCTATCGATCCGCCGTGATCCTTCATGATGCTCTCACAGACGGCCAGGCCCAGCCCCGAGCCGCCCTGGCCCTTGGTGGAAAAAAACGGCTCACGGATGCGCCGCAGTAGCTCAGGTGGAACCCCCGGGCCGGTGTCCCGTATTTGCAGCCGCACCTGGCGGCCGTAGGGGATGCCCTCGATCTCGATGCAGTGCTCACGGTCCGGGCACTCCCGCATCGCCTGGGCCGCGTTGATCAGCAGATTGACGATGACCTGGATAAGACGGCCGGCATTGCCACGCACCGTCGGCAGCTGGGGATCGATCGTCACCCTTATACTGCCGATATGTCGCAGCTCGTTCCCCGCCAGGCGCAAGGCCGTGTCGACCATGTTTGCCATCTGGAGAACGTCAGACGTCGCATCTTCCCGCCCGAAAGACAGCAGGTCCGAGGTAATTGCCGCCGCCCGCCTGATACCGTCGGTCGCGGACTCGAGGTTGCTGCGCAGCTCGGCATCATCTGCCGCGCCATCAAGGTCACGCTCGGCCAGGTCCAGGGAACCGAGCGCCACCTGCAGTGGATTGTTGATCTCATGGCCAATTGAAGCCGCCAGGGTGCCGAGGGAGGCAAGCCGGTCAGCTACCCGCAGCCGCTCACCCGCCGATCGCGCCTGGGTGACATCCCTCAGCATCACCATCGCCGCCGGGACGCCCTCGTAGGAAATCTCCACCGGGGGCACAACCTCGTAAATCGAATCGTTCTGCAAGTGCACTTCAAAGGGTTCGTCGCCGCCGATATCTGCGCCCGCTCCGACAGCCAGGGTCACCTGGGGTGGAATTTCCGGACCGAGCGAGCGAATCCAGGCGTCATTGCGCCAGATCGCCTTACCGCCCTTGATGAGTGCCACCGGCTCCGGTACCGCCGACAGGGCGCGGTGCATCTCGCGCTGGGATTCGTTAGCTTCTACCAGCGCACTGCGCAGGTCCGCCTGCAGTACCGCCAGTTCTTCCAGCAGGGCCGGTGCCGCGAAGGCGGCGCGTATGCGGGCGATGGTGCGCGCCCAGAGGGTAGTCGATGCCTCACGGCGAATTTCGAAGCGGCCAAAGCCACCGTCAATCCGCGCGTTGACCTGTGCTGGCTTGCCACCGAAGGCCAGGGGAATTGCAATAAACGAGCCTTCAGCCATCCGCCACCAGGCCGGCGATACCGGCTCGGGCATGTTGATTTCGAGAATGATGTGGCCCGGCTGCAGGCGCTCGACGCGCCACTCATGGGAACGAAAGAAGTAGGGACCGAGCCAGCGGGCAACCGCGACGTAGACCAGGTCAGTATTTACCAGGGCACCGCCAATGGCGCGCGTCGGGGTTGAGGCATCATCCAGATCGATGATCGTACGCCCCCACTCCAGGGAGCACTCGGGGCCACCCGCCAGGACTTCAAAGCGCTCGCAGATCTGTGACCAGACCGGCCAGGGCACGCGGTTTGAGGGCTCCTGCAGCACTTCCAGCTCGATATCGATGCCGTCCACGAGCTGCTCCAGGGTATAGCCGTAGTGAGCGGCTCCCGTCTCAAAAAACTCAAAAACCCTGCAACTGATATCGGACACGTAACTGACCGCTGTTTAATGGCGTCCTAAATATAATTGACTGATGGCTGTTTTGTTACCGTTATTGTAAGGCTGCGCCAGGCCGTGATTTTGCTATTCTATGCCGGTCGGTGCCCCGGGGCACTGATGCAGTACAGGCTTTTATTGCTACTAAACGTGCGTGACCGGGCTGGAAATGACTCGAGACGGCTCTGATGAGCTACTGGATGCCCTGCTGCAGGCTTCCCTGGACGGGATGGCTTGCCTGGTGCCTGTGCGCGATGAAAACGGCGAGATCACCGACTTCCGCGTTACGCGGGGCAACCTGCTGATGGCGGAGATGATCGGCGTATCCCGGGACGAACTCGAAAGCAGCGTCCTCAGCCAGATGTCGGACGCCGATCGCTTCGTTGTGCACCTGCAGCGATTCAGCGCAGCCCTGGAGACCGGGCAGGCCAGTGAGTTCCACGACGAGGTCGTATTTCGGGATAACCAGGAGGTGTTCCGCCACCACGTGATCCCCATCGAGGGCATGATACTGCTGCAGACCCGCCGGGTGACCAACAGCTGGCAGGCACAGAAAGACCTGCGCGACAGCCGGGAGTACCTGCGCTCGATCATGACCAATGCACCGATCATCATGTATGAACTGGACCGCAAGGGGCAGTTCAAGCTGTCCACCGGCCGCTCACTCAACCAGATTGGCCTGGCGCAGGATGAGGCCGTGGGCAGCTCGATCCTGGACTTTTTCGAGGTGGGCTCTCCGGAAGTCGACGCCTTCGAGCGCGCGCTGGAAGGGGAAACCGTCAGCACACAAACCCAGCTCGGCGATGGCTACTTCGCCTCCCGCTACGGGCCTCGCTACGGCGACAACGGCGAGATCGTCGGCGTACTCGGGGTCAGCTACGACATCTCGGACCAGAAGAAAGCCGAAGAAAAGCTGCAGCGCGCGCTGCGGCTGGAGGCCGTGGGTCAGCTCACCGGCGGCATCGCCCATGATTTCAACAACCTGCTGGCCATTGTACTGGGCAATCTCGACCTGATTGAGCGCCTCAACCTGCTCGACCAGGACGCACAGGGCTACCTTCAAAATGCCATTTCCGCCACCGAGCGAGGCGCCATCCTCACCAAGCGGTTGCTGGCATTCTCGCGGGAGCAGCTGCTGGAGCCTTGTACCACTGATGCCAACGAGCTGGTGGCCGGCATGCTGGGGCTGCTGTCTCGCCTGCTGCCGGAGAGCATCGAGGTCAAGTTCGTGCCTGCCCAGGACCTCTGGAACATCTACATCGACCCGCCCCAGCATGCCGGCTACCAGCTCGTTGGCATCGGTGGTACAAGGCTCCAGCAGCTGCT
>JASJBK010000029.1 GCA_030066555.1 Halieaceae bacterium | reverse complement strand
TCGACTGAACCCGGCTTAAGCCTATCGAGGGCATTTCCCTGTTGAATGGTGACACATGCCGCGGCCGGCTCAGGGAGCTTTCACGTGTGGCACGCGGCGCTCCTCAGCCCAGCGATTGATCGCCGCCAGCGGACCGGCATTGATACTATCGAGCGCCTTCCTGCTCTGCGCCCAGGCCGCCTCCAGATCCTGGTAGCGCTCCCTCGCGCCCCCGGTCACCGGTGCGCCACTGGCTTCCACCACGTTAAGTAGATGCCTTAACTGGCCGTCAAGCTTTACGACCCAGGCGTCCTCGTCCTCGAAGGTCTCATGCCGCAGCTCGGTGATATCTGTTTCCCAGTCATCGATTGCCTTGATTCCTGCTGCGGCCAGCTGGTGAAGGTCGCTGTCATCGTACTCGACGGCCAGCGCCTGGATCTGGGCGCGAGCCCCACGGGCGCCTTCCAGGGCCAGCAGCACTTCATCCATTAGTCTGGCGATGTCATTCTGCATAGCGACCCACTCGCGAATTTGCCCTTCGCTGGTAGGTACCCGCGGGTCGGCGAGCACCTCAACCGGGGTGCTTGCTGATGCCTTGCCCGCTGTGACACGCACTGTATAAGAGCCCGGCGCAACGGCGGGGCCGCCGTAACCTTCGAACAGCGTATGGTCGTCGACACAGCGCACGTCGTCGGCGTGCAGGTCCCAGTGCCAACGCTGCAGCCCCGCCTCGGTAGCGGGATATTTGGGCTTGTAGGGGGAGCGCGGATCCATGCCGGCAATGCGGCAGCGAATCTGGTCAGTTTCCTCACTAGCGTATGAGCGCAGTACCTCGCCATCCTCGTCGAGAATTTCGATACTCAGCACCTCGTCCTCGGGGAGGCTTTCTCTCAGGTGGTAGTAGATGGGCAGGTGCGGCGAGGGATTCGCCGCCTCGAAGTTCTCGGCGTCGCTCTTGGGGCGACCCATAGCCTTCGCTGGTGGTGTATAGAGTTGCAGGGGTGACGCTGAATCTGCCTGTGCAGCCTGGCGCACCACGAAAAGGTCATCCAGCACCCAGAAGGCTCGCCCCTGGGTTGCCACTGCCAGCGCATCCTCGCGTACCCGCAGGTCGGTGATCGGTACAGCCGGCAGGTTCAAATCGAGAGGCTGCCAGTCGGCCCCGTCGTTCCAGGACACGAAAAGACCCTTCTCGGTGCCCGCGTAAAGCAGGCCTGCGACGGTCGGGTCCTCGCGCACCACCCGCACAAAGGCGCCATCCGGCAGCCCCTTGTCGATGCGCTTCCAGCGCTTGCCGTGATTGTTGGTGCGGTAGATGTAGGGGTCAAAGTCGTTCAATTTGTAACCGGTGACCGCGACATAGGCCGTACCGTCCGCGTGGGGTGAAAGCTCGATGGCATTGATCATGGCCTCGCCGCGGTGCGGCGGCGAAATATCCTGCCAGTCACCGCCGCCGTCGCGGGTGATGTGCAACAGGCCGTCGTCGGCGCCGACCCAGATGGTACCTTGCGACTGTTCGGACTCCGCGATGTAGAAGATGGTGTGGTAGAACTCAGCGCCGACATTTTCGGGGGTAAAGGGGCCACCGTTGCGACCCAGGTGTTCCGGGTTGTTGCGCGTGAGGTCCGGGCTGATTTCCTGCCAGGTCATGCCCCGGTCGGTGCTCTTCATGAGGTACTGGGTACCGTAGTAGATCACGCTGTGGTCGTGGGGCGAGGTGATCACCGGCGCGTTCCAGTTGCTGCGGTACCTGATTTTCCCCGAATCCTCGCCGTAGACCCGCTCGGGGTAGGGCACGATGTAGCGCTTCTTCTCGGTTGCCTCGTTGTATTCGGTGAGCGTGCCGTTGATAGTGGTGGCGTAGATCAGCTCCGGGTTGTCGGGATCGAAGGCCACGTGGGCACTCTCGCCGCCGCCGATGGCATGGTAGTCATCGCGGCCAACGCTGCCATCCCAGGCCCAGGCAGCGATAGATACCGTGCTGTTATCCTGCTGGCCGGCATACAGCCGCCAGGGAGACTGCCGGTCGGTGATGAGTCGGTAGAACTGCGCCGTGGGCTGGTTTTCGATACTCGACCAGGTCTTGCCGCCGTCGAAGGTTACGGTGGCGCCGCCGTCGTTGCCGTTGATCATGATGCGGTTGTCCCGCGGGTTGATCCAGTGATCGTGATGATCCCCATGCGGCGTTTTGATCTTTGTGAAGGTCTTGCCCCCGTCAATGGACTTCATCAGCGGGACGTTCAACACCCACACCGTGTCGGGGTCGACCGGGTCTGCGGTCAGGTGAATATAATACCAGGCTCGCGTGTGCAGAACGCGATGGGCGTTGAGGTGCTGCCAGGTCTCTCCAAAGTCGTCGCTGCGCCACAGCCCGCCCTGGCCGGGTTCGGCCTCGATAATTGCGTAGATGCGCGACGGTTGAGAGGCGGAGACGTCAATCCCGACCTTGCCGACCAGCTTCGGGAGCCCGCCCTCGAGCTTTTCCCAGCTATCGCCGCCATCGGTTGACTTGTAGATGCCGCCACCTTCGCCACCGGACTTGATGTACCAGGGCTTGCGGCCGTGGTGCCACAGCGCGGCGTAGAGAATGCGCGGGTTGGTGGGATCCATGGCAAGGTCGGTGGCGCCGGTGTCCGCGTTGACCTTGAGTACCTGCTCCCAGCTCTCACCGCCGTCGCGCGTGCGGTACACGCCGCGTTCGGAGTTTGGCGCCCATATCTGGCCCTGCACGGCCACCCAGGCGGTGTCCGGGTCGGTGGGGTGTACCAGGATATCGGCGATCTGCCCTGCCGACGGCAGGCCCTTGAAGCTAAAGCTGCGGCCGCCGTCGGTGGACTTCCACAGGCCCTCGCCCTGGCTGGTGGTGACGCCGCGAATGGGTGCCTCACCGGTGCCGACATAAATCACGTTGGCATCCGAGGGCGCCACCGCAATGGCGCCGATGGTACCCACGGGGATCTGGCCGTCGGAGATATTCTCCCAGCTCACTCCCGCGTTATGGGTTTTCCACACGCCGCCCCCGGCAGCGCCCATGTAATACAGCTGCGGATTATCCGGTACGCCGGTCACCGTGGTCACACGCCCGCCGCGCCAGGGTCCAAGCAGGCGGTACTCCAGGCCGTCGAGCAGCGAGGGATCGACCCGTTCTTTGGCAAGCGAGGGCGTCGCGATGATGTGAAGGGCGAGGGCGATGGTCAGCGGCAAGCCGATCAATCGAAGCATGGTAGCGTCTCCGGGTGGTGTAGGCCGTTCAGAGCTGTGAACGCGCCAAATTACAGACTGAGGCTCAGGAGCTCAAGGTTACTGGCAGAGATAGGCGAATACATCGTCGATCATGGCTTCGCAGCGCTCAATCTCGGCCGGATCGATGAACTCATTGGGCTGGTGAGCCTGATCGATAGAACCCGGGCCGCACACAACGCTGCTGATGCCTGCGCGTTGGAAGCTGCCGGCCTCCGTTGCAAACGACACCTCGCCTGAACCACCTTCACGCACGCCAGCCAACTGGTGCACCCAGGCTTCGGCGCGTGCCTGCTGGTCTGGAACCAGCGGGGGTACGCGTGCGATGGGGGTGGTTTCTATTGCAGCCTGGGGCGCAAATTCGCGCATGTCGGGCAATACCTCTGACTCGATAAAGTCCTGCAGGGCATTGAGGATCAAGTCTGGATTCTCGCCCGGCAGGCCGCGGTACTCCCATAGGAACTCGCAGTGGGCGGGCAGGATATTGACGGCCGTGCCACCCTGGATTTTGCCGACCTGTACCGTGGTCCAGGGCGGCTCGCACCCGGAATCCGCAGCTTCAGCTCGTCGCTGTCGCCCCAGGGCGTCCAGGTGCTCGATGATGCGCGCCGCGGCCAGGATTGCGCCGGCGCCGCGATGCGGCTGGCTTGAGTGAGCCGCCTGCCCGGTGACGAGGGTGCGAAACACGTTGATGGACTTGTGGGCGCGAACCACGCACATGCTGGTGGGTTCGCCGATAATGGCAAACTCAGGCCTGGCGCCATGGGCCAGGGCATCGTCCACCATGCGATCAATGCCCAGGCAGCCGATTTCCTCATCGTAGGACAGCGCCAGGTACAGAGGTTGCGTCATCGAGGCGATGTCCAGATCTGCCAGGCGAGACAGGAACACGGCAGAAAAGCCCTTCATATCCGAGGTGCCGCGGCCGTAGAGCAGACCCTCGCGCTCGGTCAGCTTGAACGGGTCGGTATGCCAATCCTGGTCGTCGACCGGCACAACATCGGTATGTCCCGACAACACCACGCCGCCGGGCGCGTCGGGGCCAATCGCAGCGAACAGGTTGGCCTTGTCACCCGCATCGTTGGTGGTGCGGCGACAGCGCGCGCCGAATGCGCCCAGGTAATCCTCGACCCAATCGATCAGGGGCAGGTTGCTGTCCCGGGAGACGCTGGGAAAAGCTACCAGCCGGTCGAGCATTTCGATAGAGCTCAACCGGGAAACAGCGCTACTCTGTTGGGGGACTGACGTAGGCTTGGACATGGACATGACCCTGGGCTGAAGGTGTTAGGCCACCTTGGAGGCAACCGGATCGCTGGGGCGCGCCTCGGTTTCGTTCTGGACGTGGGCAATAAAGTCATCGATCGACATTGTGCCCAGGTCTTCGCCGCTCTGGGTGCGCACGGCCACCTCGTTGTTCTCCATTTCCCGGTCGCCAACCACCAACAGGTAGGGCACCGCCTGCAGGGTATGCTCGCGAATCTTGAAACCCACTTTTTCGTTGCGCAGGTCCGACGCTACCCGGAAACCGCCACTTTTCAGGCGTTGCTCTACTTCACCGACATAGTCGGCCTGCTTGTCGGAGATATTCAGCACCACGGCCTGCACCGGTGCCAACCACACCGGGAACTTGCCTTCGTAGTGCTCAATCAGGATTCCTATGAAGCGTTCCAACGAGCCGAACAGTGCGCGGTGCAACATTACCGGACGCTTGCTGCGGTCACCGCTTTGATCCACGTAGGAGATATCAAAACGTTCCGGCAGGTTCATATCCACCTGCAGCGTGCCGCATTGCCAGTCGCGGCCGATCGCGTCGCGCAGCACGAATTCCAGCTTGGGTCCGTAGAACGCACCTTCACCGGGGTAGAGGATGTAATCCAGCCCCATGACTTCCAGCGCGTTGCTGAGGGCGCCTTCAAGCTTGTCCCAGATCTCATCGCTGCCGATGCGCTTTTCAGGCCGTGTCGACAGCTTGATAACCACATCTTCGAAACCGAAGTCCTTGTAGATGTCGAGCACCAGCGCGATCACATCGATGCACTCCCGCTCCATCTGCTCTTCGGTGCAGTAGATGTGCGCATCGTCCTGCGTGAAATGCCGCACCCGCATCAGGCCGAACAGCGCACCGGAGGGTTCGTAGCGGTGCACTTTGCCGAACTCCGCCATTCGCAGCGGCAGATCACGATAGCTCTTGAGGCCCTGGGCAAACATGGATACAGAACCGGGACAGTTCATGGGTTTCAATGCATACATGCCCCCATCTTCGGTCTCGGTGGTGAACATGTTTTCGCCGTAGTTGAACCAGTGCCCGGAGGTCTCCCACAAACTGCGATCCATGACGTCGGGCGTGTTGACCTCAACGTATCCCGCCTCTTCCTGGCGCTTGCGCATGTAGGCCAGCAGTTCCAGGAACAGCGTCCACCCCTTGGGGTGCCAGAACACTGAGCCCGGGGCATCATCACTGAAATGAAACAGGTCAAGCCGGCGCCCAAGCTTGCGGTGATCGCGCTTCTGCGCCTCCTCCAGCCGATGCAGATAGGCTTTAAGCTCTTTTTTGTCACGCCACGCGGTGCCGTAAATACGCTGGAGCATCTCGTTGTTGGAGTCGCCCCGCCAGTATGCCCCGGCCAGCTTCGTCAATTTGAAGGCTTTGGGGAGTTTGCCGGTACTGGGCAGGTGCGGGCCACGGCACACGTCAAACCAGTCTCCCTGTCGATACACGGAAACTTCTTCACCCTGTGGAATGATGTCTTCGATAATCTGGACCTTGTAGTCCTCACCGATATCGCGAAACGTCGCCATGGCCTGCTCGCGATCCCACACCTCGCGGTTGATGGGCAGGTCGCGACCGACGATCTCGCGCATGCGATCTTCAATTTTCTGCAGGTCGTCGGGCGAGAACGGCTCTTCGCGGGCAAAATCGTAGTAAAAGCCATCTTCGATGGCGGGCCCGATGGTCACCTGGGTGCCGGGAAACAGCTCCTGGACCGCCTGCGCCATCACATGCGCGGCGTCATGTCGGATGAGCTCCAGTGCTTCATCGCTCTTGGTGGTAATAATCGCGACTTCGGCATCCTCCGAAATCAGGTATGAGGTATCGACCATCTGGCCGTCTACCTTGCCGGCCAGTGCGGCTTTTGCCAGCCCGGCGCCGATATCAGCGGCAAGATCGTGAACAGTGATGGGTTGCTCGAATTGACGTGAAGAACCGTCAGGCAGTGTAACTTGAGGCATGTTGAATCTCTGGTCAGTGGCGGCCCTAACGAAAGGCTGCGTGGTTGCGAAAGCGCGACAGTATAGCATCACCCGGCGCCAGAACGAGATGTGATCTGAATGGAGTTCCTGAGTTTCATCTCACGCCAGGGTTGCTGTGGCAGAGCCGTGTTTGGCCTCCGTTGTGCGGAGTTGTCTTCGTTTAGAGGCGGCAGACGGATTTGCTCATCGCATATCGCCCGGAGTGAACACGAGTTGGACGGCAGTTGACGAGTGGGTACGATTCAGGAGATTATATATCTATCAAATGATAGATAGTTTCTGATTCCGTGCGTCTTCAAGTGCTGGTAGCGCCGAAGGCGGGCCGGAATCGCAGCGAGGCATCATCTGATGGCGCAAAGAGCCTCACTACTGGGAGAATTACATCGGCGCAACGTGCTACGTGCAGCAGGCGCGCACCTTGCGAGCAGCTGGTTCATTCTCAAGACCAGTGAAGTTGCCTTCCCCACCTTGGGTTGGCCTGCCTGGGCGTTGCAGGCTATCGCGATTTTCTGCGTCGCCTCCTTTCCGGTGGTGTTGCTACTAGCCTGGTACTACGACTTCTCGGAAGAGGGATTCCAGCGCCACGAGGCAGCCCTGGCTACGCCCAAGGAAACCGACCGCCGCACTGGGAACGCGGCGCTTATTGTTCTCGTTGCACTGGCTGCAATTGCGACCGTGTACAGCTACCGCGAGCGTGTCGATACCGCTGCAACACTGCCGCCCGCGGCCTCTATCGCAGTTCTCCCGTTCGTTAACATGAGTGATGATTCCTCACACGGGTATTTCGCCGACGGGCTCAGCGAGGAGCTGCTCAACGTGCTGGCCAAATTGCCCGATCTCCAGGTGGCTGGCCGTACATCGAGCTTTGCTTTCAAAGGCCGGAACGAAGACCTGCGCCTCATAGGCAGCCAGCTCGGCGTGGCGACCGTGCTGGAGGGAAGCGTTCGCAAGAGCGCCGACAGTGTGCGGGTCACCGCGCAGCTTATAGATGTGGAAACAGGCTTCCACCTCTGGTCCGAGACCTATGATCGCAAGCTGGACGACATTTTCTTCATACAGGATGACATCGCCAGAGCGGTACGAAAGGAAGTCAGCACACACCTTCTCAGTGATGACGTTGCCACACGACCGCCAGGCTCGACACTCGACGTGCAGGCTTACGATCACTTCCTGAGGGGCCGGCATGCCATGGTCAGTCGTACCGGACCTGGTCTGGAAATAGCCTCCCGTGAATTCGCCGCCGCGGTGGCCCTGGATCCCGACTTCGCGCGCGCCTGGGCAGCGCTCGCGGATGCCTATGTACTTCAGGCGCTCTACGGTTTCGTGAGCACCAGCAGTGTGGAGTCGGCAGCACGCCTGGCAATACAGCGCGCCATGTTGCTGCAACCGGATCTTGCCGACGCGTACGCCGCATTGGGGATGTTGGAGTGGGCCGATGGCGCCACCGATCGCGCGTTTGTATCGCACTTTCGCAGAGCCGTGGAACTTGATCCCAACAATGCCGAGAACGCTCATCGCCTTGCAAGCGTCCAGCCCGTGGGTCAGCTGCCGGAGTCACTGAAACTGTTGGCGCGGGCGCATGCTACCGACCCACTGCACCCCATGGTCACGCTCAATTACGCCATCACTCTCGCCCGAGCAGGCAAACGGACGGAAGCGCTCGGCTTACTGGTTGAGCTGAAGGCTGAGGGGTCTGTGACCGCAGTAGGAGCTGCGACCGGATATTTCCTCCTGGGAGAGATGCAGACAGCAGCAGAGCTGACTATTGCAGGCTATCCGAGCGCGGAGGAATCGCCCTGGTTCATAGAGCATGTTGCAAGCTACCTGGGGAATCTGGGCCATCTGGATCAGGGTCTGGCGTTCACTGAGCGTGCCCTGCAATCCGCGCCGCTGCATGCAACGGTGCTCTATCATCGAGCCAAGCTGCTGCAACAAGCCGGACAGGAGGATCTTGCTATAGAGGCGGTCGAGAAGGCGGTGGATGCACGCCCCGATGACTTTGCTGCCCTAAACAACCTCGCGTACATCCAGGCCACTGCCAATCGGTGTGACGACGCAGTGGCAACGTTGAAGCGTATATTTGATGGTGAGCCACCGGCAAGCTGGCCGATAGACACCGTGCTGACGGATTTCCAGCGCGGCGCGCACACCCTATATGCGCTGCATTGTGCCGCAGGTTCCTCAGTGGCAAGCCAACTCGCCGAGGACTATCTGCTTCGTTGGGAGCGTGAACGCGATCAAGCCCCGGACACCTGGTTCCCGTATTTCAGGCTTGCAGCCGGTCATGCCGCCATCGAGCAGCACACTATCGCCGCTCAGTACCTTATGGATGCAAGGAGGCACGGCATGCCGTTTATGCAAAGACTGCTGATTGAGCCCTGGTTTCTTGAGTTACGGGATTTGGCGGAGGTCGAGCGGCTCTACGCTGAACTGGATCGCGAACGCCTTCGCGTAGCCGAAGCGCTCAGCGAGCCCGTGGAGGCTGCGCTGCAAAAACTGCGGGAGCCGGGATAGGGGGAATCTGGCGGGTAGTTCCGGCCGGGGCGGTGTAGGCCGGGCATTCGTTGATAGTGGGTTGCTGCGCCTACTGGAAAGCTAACCGTTGTGGATAGCCTCGGCCGATTCCCTGACTTCCGGCAGGCGGGCGGAATCAAGCAACAGTGTACGCAGGGCCATGTCGGCAATGATACAGGCGGTAGCTTGCGGGTCATCGACGCCGCCGGCACACCAGGACCAGACGCTTTCGCCCATGCCGAACACCGTGTGGGTAACGACATCAAGGTCCTGCACAAGAAAGTAGCCCTGCTGCTCGCCGGCAGCGATCAGTCGCCGGTAGGCATCAAGGATGCGCTCTCGGGTCGCATCGACACTTACGCCCAGCGGGCCATTACGCACCTCCGGCAGCGCCATCAGTTTGTTGATGCCCAGGGGCTCGGTCAGCAAAAAGTGGCAGTCAAAGGCGATCAACTGGTAGAGCTGGACACGAGGGTCCGCGGCGAAATCGATACGATCAAGGTAGTCGAGTATCCGCTGCCCGCCGACGTCTACCAGCGCCTCGAGTATGTCGGCCTTGCGTGAGAAGTGGTGGAAGAGGGACGGCTGGCGAATGCCGACCCGCTCGGCGATCATGCGGGTCGAGGTGCCCTTGAAACCGTGTTCCGCGAACAGCTCGGCGCTGGCGGCCAGGATATCTTCCCGCGCGGGTTGCCGGGGTACCTGCTTGTTGGCGCGCGGCCGTCCTACCGGCCGCCGCAGGGCTTTGCTCATGAAGTCAGTCGCTCAATACCGTGTGAACAGTATACGGTCTGCATCGCCGAGGAGCGAGAAGTGGCACTCGGTAGTGCCACACCGTCACCGGCGACTTGGCTTGTGCCCTTCCGCTGGCATAGGTTCGGGATCAATTGCCCACCAATGCCGGATCACCTTTGGCGATGGCCTCGAGCACATGGCGGTCCAATAGCGATACACCTTTCTCAAGATCCGGATGCACATAGCCCTGCTCGAAGAAGCGGCTGCGGAAGCCTTTGTGGTTACCGATGCAGGCATCCATGTCTTCGTTGTGAATTTCGATGCCGCTGTCGACCAGCTTCCTGACATCCTCTTCCCGCTCCAGATACTCGGCCGGCGCCAGGATGTAGATCATCCAGAATGATCGCTCCGCAGACACCGGTATCAGGTGTAGCCAGGCGAGACTGTTGTGCAGCGGGGTCAGCAGGAACAGGGGCAGGGCGAGGTAGGCATTGAAGGTCCCGCGATCAGCTTCCTCCAGGCTGGCAATAGGCGGCAGTGTCCAGTCGAAGGCCTGCTCAAAGTCCACTTCGATGGGCATGTTCAGGGAGATAACCTTGTCGGTGAGATCGTCGGTAAAGGTGCTGCGGGCCGGGGAGACCTTCTCGAAGGTATTCCGGTGTGTCGCCAGGTGATGATAGGCCTCGATGTAGTTCTCGGCCACCAGCTTCCAGTTGGCTTCCATATCAAAGACAACAGGTTCACGGACAAGCGTCAGTTCGTTGATGCGATAGTTTTTAAGGCCCGCCGCCATGGTGGCCAGCTCAGGCTCATATGGTTTCGCTTTCCCGTCGATGTTTATCAACAGGAAACCCTGCCAGTTTTCCAGCGCATAGCGGGGCAGGGCGTGTTCCTCCGTCGCCAGATCCGGGTCGATAACGCGTCCCTGTAGGTCGTATTTCCAGGAGCGGTGCCCGAGCACATTTCCGAGTACGGTATCGCAGTGGCCCTGGGTGAAGGGGTTGAAGAACAGGTCGCGCCCCGTCTGCAGGCAGCGGCGGTCCAGGGCGCGGATGTCTCCGTCGTCGCCGCGCACGATGACCAGTTTTAGTCCCCACAGATCAAGGGTGTAGAAATCGCCCGCGGTGGGCACCATTTGCTCGTGGGCAACGGGAAACCACTGTGCCTTGAACAGGTGTTCCACCTCGGCATCGAAAAATGCTGAGCTGTGGTAGGCGTGACCAGGCAGGGTGCGGGCCGGGTCGGCGACCACCCTGTCGAACTCCTCACGGCCGATAATTGGGTGTGTGGCGGTCATTGCTTCTCCTCCCGGATTGCATCGTGGCTGAGATGTTGTGCAAGCGCACTTGTATTGGTGCCTTGCTCCGATAGTTGGGCTGCCAGGTCGGGGGCGGGGGCATCAAGGCAGACAAATACGAGGCCATCCACCTCGGCAACCTCGAAGCTCGGCAGTGAGACGCAGCCCTTGTCGAAATCCGGTATGCCGTCGGCAACCGGCGCACCGATCAGCTGGCCGTCCAGATCGTAGGTCCAGGCGTGATAGGGGCAGCTGATGCGCTTGACGCTCCCCGTCCTGCCGATAAGGTCGCCGCCCTGAGGGCCAACGCCCTCCAACATGTCGAATCCTCGGTGCCGGCACACCCGGGATAAGGCGCGCAGTTCGCCGTCGCCATTGCGCACCACCACCAGCGGCTCCGACGCGATGTCAGCTGCCAGGTAGTTACCGGGGTCGGGGATATCACTGGCGATACCCACCGCATGCCAAAGCGGCGTGTCGGCCGGCGATGTGGTAATTGAATTCATGAGCTGTCACCTCTTATCGGTTATTAACTATCAAATGATAGTAATATACTGAGCCAGCAAAAGAAGTCAATAACTATTGACTGATAGATATAATGTTGCGGTGCCGAAGGTGCCAAAGTCCGCGTGTGCGGTGCGAGCTACAGGTCACCAGGTACTGTGCGGAGGGGAATCCGTGTGTGATTTGGATGAGAGCCTTTGCCTTTGTGAAGAACTTACGTCGTCGCTCGGGGGGCGAGCTCTTTCCAAGAGCTTGGTGCGTACCCGAGTGTGACGGATCGAGGCAAGTTCAGGGCGACGAGAGCTAAACAAGGCACAGTAACCAGTAGCTAACTCGTTAAAAATAAATAGCTTCCTGTGTAGCTATTCACCCTGGGGGTGTTATGGTCGAGCGTCTATGCAGCTCAGGAAGTCTGGCCTGCTGATGCCGCCAGGCCGGGAATTTCGCAGAACATGTCAGCCTCGACCTTTACGCTGACAGCGGCATTAGTGTGGGTGCCGGCGCACCATGATGGCATAACCATGGAGTAGAGCCCGCTGCCTCCCGCCTGCAGAATCAGGATCTGTTCGGGGCCTGTGAAGGCCATGCGACGGGAGGGGTTGTCACCAGCGAAGGCCGACATCAGGTGCTTGACCATTTCCGGTTCCAGGAAACAGCGCTCATACAGTTCACGGGCGATGTCCTGTCTGCTCAAGCCCGCCTTCTGGAATACCCCGCTGTGTTCCGGGTTCAATACCACGGTGGCGGCGCCACCTGTCAGGATGGCGTTATTGCTGGGCGCATTGGCCAGTCCCATGGCCAGAAGGTCGAGCAACACCTTGTAGGCGTCGGGGTCATCGCCGTCACCGGCGAACAGTACTGAATGCGGTGCCTCCGCACCCAACACGGTGACCACGCTGTCATCCGCTTCGAAACCCAGGTCGACGTGCAGTGGCGGGAATGGACTATTCTCCTCGTCTTCGGCCAGGCAGTAGGTGAACTTGCCAGGGTGGCCCAGCAGCGCCATGTCGGAGCTGCCCGGGCGGGCCTTGCCGATATTGATCATCGTCAGCCGCAGTGCGCGCCCGATGGAGGCATTGGCGCGATGGCCGGGCCCGAGGGCACCGGTGCCGGAGGCGATGGGGCCGCAGGTATGGCGTGCAGGCCCGTTTACGATCACCAATGGCGCCGTGCAGTGAGTGGTCGCCTGCATCTCTGTCAGGTCAAACATCGGATCGATCACCGCCTTCACTGCCGCTACTACCACCGGCATGTAGTCTGGCAGGCAACCCGCCATTACGGCGGCGACGGCGACGTTTTCAATCGTCGCAATACCGTGGCCGGGGCCCATGGTGCCGAGGACCATGTCGCCATCCTGGCCGGAGGCCAATACCATGCGAGCGACGCGCTCGCGGGTGGGAATCACAACCGGCAGGCCATCTGTACACCCGCGGCTGTGCAGATCTTCCAGCGCTTCCGCCTCGTCAGCTGCAGAGAGTAAATCAGTCATCCGTTGCCTCGAGCGCACGGATTACCAGGGGCGCTATGGCATCTGCCACCTCGCGCATGTTGACCGCGCCGGTGCCGGCGACAGGGTGAGGTAGTTTGACGCGGGGTACACCCGGCATGCCCAGGGACTGGGCGACGAAGTCGCCCTGGGGCCAGAACTCCTCGGTGACCAGCGCCACCGCAGGGATGCCCAGTTGGGCGAGGTTGATGCCGTCACGCACGGTGCCGGTAGTGCAGGAGCCTCAGTGGCCGTAGGCGGCAACCACTCCCACACATTCGCCGCCGATCTCGCCCAGCAGTGTCTGACCGGCGGGTATTGAGGCATTGCCCTTGTTGTAGGCGCGTATCACGATGCCGGGCCGGAGCGCCTTGAGAGACTCACCCAGCGCATCGAGGAATTCCACGGAATCCGGAAACCCGTTCGCCAGCAGACCAATCGAGGTGGCTTCTTCCCCGCGAATCGCCACGGACAGGTCGTAGGGTGTCTCCTCGATTCCCACCGCCGCGTCCGGGTTGTGATACTCAATCATGATCGCTCCTTGCCAGGACCCTGCATTGTCTGCAAGCGTATGGAGATAATAGCGGATTCTCGGCGGAGCGGTAGGTACAGCGCGCTTTCACGGTTTACAGGGGCAGGCCGCCCACGGCGCCGTTGATGGACCCCGTTTCGTTGTAGGTGCGCATGAGAATTTCCGCGATGCGCATCTGGTGCACCTCGTCGGCGCCGTCGGCGAACCGCGCCCAGCGCGCCTGCTGCAGCATGCCCGACAGTGGAGAGTCGGTGGAGTAACCCAGCGCGCCGTGCACCTGCACCGCCCGGTCGCACACCCGCCACAGGGTATTGGCGACGTGGTGCTTGGCCATGGATACCTCCTGCTTGAATTCCATGCCGTTCTCAATCTTGTAGGCGGCGTGCAGCACCATCAGCTTGGCGGCGTACAGTTCCATGGCACTGTCCGACATCATCCATTGGATGCTCTGCTTCTCACTGAGCAGCGAGCCGTGGGCGAAGCGATTTTGCGCGCGCTCGATCAGCATCTCCAGCGCCATCTCGATCTCACCCAGCCAGCGCATGCAGTGGGCGAGGCGCGCCGGACCCAGCCGTACCTGGCCAAGTTTGTGGCCACCACCACGCTCGCCGAGCAGGTTGGCTCTGGGCACGCGTACATCGTTATAGCGGATCTCGCAGTGGTTGTGGCTGCCGGCCATGGTCTCCACGTCGCGCACGATGTCGAAGCCCGGTGAGTCGCAGTCGACGATAAAGGCGGAATTGCGCGCCTGGGGGATCTCCGCGTCCGGGTCGGTGCGGGCGATGACAATGGCGAAATCGGCGCCGCGGGCGCCGGAGGTAAACCACTTGTGGCCGTTGATCACCCACTCGTCACCGTCTTCCACCGCGCTGGTCTGGATCAGGGTCGGGTCGGAACCGGCGACTTCCGGTTCGGTCATTGAGAAGCAGGAGCGCACCTCGCCGTCGAGCAGGGGCTGCAGGTACTTCTCGCGTTGGTACTCGGTGGCGAAGTGGTGCAGCGTGTGCATGTTGCCCTCGTCCGGGGCGTGGGCGTTCATGATGTAGGGTCCGTAGGGTACCTTCGCCGCCTCGGCGGCGACGGCCGCCAGCGCGGTGACACCCAGGCCCATGCCGCCGGCTTCCGCGGGCATGTGCGGCAGCCAGAAGCCTTTTTCCTTCGCTTCCAGGCGCAGGGCCTTGATGGCCGCGCGCCAGTCTTCGCGGCCGGCCTCCTGGTTTTCTTTCAGTTCCCGGTAGCGTGGCTTCACTGTGTCGCGCATGAAGTCGGCGATACTCTTGCGCGCCTGCTCTACCTCGGGACCGAAAGTGAAATCGATAGCCATGGTGCAATCTCGTTCTTATTAATCTGAGCCGGTCAGTTTACATCAGGCTCGCGCTTACAGATCAAAGACAAACCATAGGCAGTTTTCGTACCATTGCGGAGCACACAGGGAGACGCCAATGAAAGAAGAACTTGTCAAGAAACGCAAAGAGCTGATGGATCGTGTTGACGCAATCAGGGCGGATTATCGGCGCGGCCTTGATGCCGATTCCGAAGAGCGCGCCATACAGCTTGAAAACCGTGAAACCCTGCAGGAAATCGAAAGGGTCACTCTCGAAGAAATTGCCAAGATAGATGAGCAACTCAGAACACTGGAGTGAGTTGTTTGCCCACCTTAGTCGTTTGCGAATGACTCAAACAGGTTTATGTCCCTCTACCGGCGCCTGAGATATCAAGTTCTCCGGCTGCGCAAGCTGAGTGGCTCCCCCCACTCACTGGCGCTGGGCTGTGGCATTGGCGTGTTCCTGGGGATCATGCCGGTATTGCCGCTTCGGTCGGTACTGATATTCCTCGTTTCCATTCCGGCCAGGGCAAACGTGGTTGCGGCGATCGTCGTGGGGACGGTGATTGCCAATCCCTTTGTGCTTGTCGTCTGGTACTCGGCGGCGCTGACCTGCGGCAACCTGCTGGTGGAGGATGCGGTCACCTGGGAGAGGGTGAGCGGCATGTTGGACAGCATCAAACAGACCGGCTTTACCGACAGCCTGTCGCTGGTCGCCACTATTGGCTGGGATATGGTGTTTGTGCTGCTGGCCGGGGGATTACTCATCGCGCTACCCGCCGGCGTAGCGAGCTACCTGGTGGCCCTGCGCTACTTTTCGAGGAGGCTACAGGCGGCGACGGCGGAGCCGGGCTGACCCGCGACGCGACCCAATTCCTCAGACGGCGGCCAGCAAGGTCAGCCCCACCCCTGCCATTACTGCTGCAATCAGGGCATAGGGAATCTGGGTGAGCGCATGTTCCATCACACCGCAGCCGCTGCCCTGGGCGGCAAGCACGGTGGCGTCCGAGTAGAAGCAGGCGTGGCTGCCAAACGCGCTGGCAGAAATCAGTGCGCCCACAGCCAGGGGGGCGCTGACACCGACGCTTTCAGCCAGCGGCATCACAATGGGAATGGCGATCGCGAATACGCCCCAGCTGGACCCGGTCGCGAACGAAATCAGCGCCATGGTGGTGAACACCACCAGCGGTAGCGTGGTGGGGGTCATATACGGTGTGACGTTCTCGATGACATAGGATGCGAGCCCCAGTTGGTCGTTCACTTCCTTGAACATGAATGCCACCACAACAATGGTCAGTGCCGGCACCATAATCTTGATGCCCTCGATCACCGCGTCAAACATCTCGGTCCAGGCCAGCAGTTGCTGGGTGCCATACAGCAGGATCGTCACCACGATTGCCATGATGACACCAAGCTGCACGTCGAGGTCGTACCAGATACTGAAGCCCAGCAGGGCAATGATCGGCACCAGGAAGTGATAGATCTGCACCCGCGACGTATCGCCAGCTTCCTCCACGTTGAATTCCTGGGCTGCCACCGGCTTGTCCTGGTGCGCCGCGAGTTCGGCTGCCTTCATCGCGCCGATGTCAGGTATTCTGCCCATCGCCACCAGGGGTACCAGCAGGGCGGCGATCCAGGGGTAGAGCATGTAGGGAATGCCGCTGACATACAGCGCCATGCCTTGACCCGGCGCGGCGGCGCCGGAGGCCTCCAGCACACCGGCAAAGAACACGGCCCAGGTCGACACCGGCACCAGCACGCAGATCGGTGCCGCCGTGGAATCCACCACGTAGGCGAGCTTCTCGCGGGAAACACCAAACCTGTCGGTCACCTTGCGCATGGCAGCGCCAACGGCGAGGGCATTGAGGTAGTCATCAATGAAAATCAGCAGGCCCAGGAACCAGGTGTGAAGCAGTGCGGCGCGACTGTCCTTGGCCCTGGCGGCGAGAGCGCGACTGAAGGCATTCGCCGCACCGACCCGCATCAACAGAGCGATCAAGCTGCCCATCAGTCCGCAGACGATGATTACCCAGGCGATGGTTTCGTCCATCATCACCTCGAGGAGGATGGCCGAGAAATTGGCCGGCGAAGAGGTGGGGCCAATAATCAGCAGGCCTGCGAATACGCCTGCCAGCAGTGACTCCACCGGCCGTCGGCTGATGATGGCGGTGGTGACGGCGACGGCGGCGGGTATCAGTGATATCCAACTGGTGTCCATGTACTGGTCCCTGTACCTGGTGGTGCGATCAGGATGTCTGTTCGTTGACGGCGCGCCAGGCGGCATCGAAGGCGGCGTCCATGTAGGCGCGCGCCTCGGCATCCGAGTTGGCGATTGAAATACGGCCGAACTGTGCCCGACCTATTTCGTTGGGTGCCTGCCCTTCGGGCCACTCCGGATCCTCGAGGGACATGTACTCATAGGCATAGCCGTGGGGTATTCGATTGACCGTGATCGCTTCTATATCATTTTCGTGGTTGAAACCATGTTCACCCAGTAGCGCCTGAAGTTGCTCACGAATCTGGCTTTCGTAGGTGGAAAACGGCGTGGCGTAAACTTTATAGCGGCCGGCGCGCAAGAGGTCGCGGAGGGTTTCGTCCCCTGCAGGTGCAGGGGTGGGTGCGGCCAGCATGAATACGGCCATCGGGTCCGCGGGACTGCGAGGTGGTTTGTACCCAGAGACAGTCATGGTGGGCGCCGAGCTTACCCACAGGAAATGATCAGACGGGCATTGCACCAGCGTTGCCCCGAGTTTTGAAAAGGCCTGGCCGTCACGTAACAGCACGTTGGCGTAGACGAAGGGTACTTTCACTCCATAGCGCAAGGCTTCTTTCTGTGGCTCCGGTAACTGCGGGCACAGGTGGGGGATAAGCCCGTTGTAGCAGGCGAGTATGCAGTGATCGGCCGTGACGCGCAGTGCTTCGCCGTGGGTGACATAGTCGATTTCGACTTGCTGGGCGTCATTCTCCCGCACCCCGACCACGGTGCTGTTGAGCCTGAGTCGGGTGTCCTGGCCTTCCCGGTCCAATGCCTCATATCGAAACCGCGCCGTGGCAACATCCGCGGCGCCCTGCATGTCGCTGGCCACCGTAGGGATCAGTTTGTGTACCAGCAGTCTGGCAATCGAGGCGTTGCCGTCAGGGAACATACGCAGATCGACCAGGGAATCGAACATTGCCAGGCCCGCCGAGCCGACCATCTTGCCCACCCAGCCGATTGCACGAAAGCCGGGGGAACCACTGGCAAGTGCCTCCATGACGCTCAGGTTCCAGCCGGTAAACCCGTAGTAGATCAGCATACGCGCGTCGAGTATGGCGATAGTATCCGCTGACAGCCCCACTCGCTCTGTCACGAACTGGTTGTAGCTGACAGAGTTGATATAGCTGTATGTCTCGGAGAGAGACAGGTCGTCGAGGTAATCGCGGTCGCCTCCAATCAGGGAGATGAGTTTGTCCTGTTGTGTGGGCGGTATGGGAAGCTGCTTCACCGCGGCTTCATAGCCTTCTTCTCCCATCAGGTAACGCATCCACGGACCGGTCACGGTGACATGCTTGCCTGCGACGGGCAGCGAGATCGCGCTGGTGGCGCCGAGGTTGCCGCCGAGTACGAAGTCGTCAGGTGTGTTGGCCGCCATTTCGTCGAGGAAATTGTCGTCCACACCAATTGCTGCCAGCAGGCCTTTGGCCTCGTCGCTGTAGCTTGCCGGGTCTTCGAGGTTCTGGGCGCCGCCCAGGCTCAGCACCATGCGTCCGCCGTGGTGGAACTCATTGCGCTTGGCGTGCCCGCCAAAGTCGTCGTGGTTGTCCAGCAACAGGATGCTTGCCCCGTCACCCATCTTCTGGCGATAAAACAGCGCCGCCGCCAGGCCGCTCATGCCCGCGCCGACCACCACCAGGTCATAGTGCTGGTCAAGTGGCCGATAGCTCGAAGGCTTTTCCCCCCGCCAGGCCAGCGCGTGGGCGACTTCAAACGATCCTTCGTGGCTGCCGCGCAAGCCGGTCATCGTTGGCGGGTAATAGGCAGCAGACGTTTCCGGGACGGTAGCAGTGCCGGTTGCCTGAGCCAGTAGCGCGGACGGGGAAAGTAGCCCGAGACCGGCTCCGATTGCGATGCCGTCAAGAAAGTCGCGGCGGGTAATGTGCTTGTCCATAGGAGTAAGTGTACTCCCGGTGATAGCCGCCATCACAGGGGCGGGCATCGCCGACTACCGTTGCTGGCGCTGGAAGACGTCGGACCTTCTGTGATTCAATCCAGAGGATGAAGACAGGAACCAAACTTGGCATTGCTTCGCTCGTCCTTGCACTGGGCACCGCCGTGTTGTGGTTCTACCTGGTTCACCAGGTCAGTCTTCCCGATGACCGTACGCCCTTTGTCGTCGCGTTTCTCGCCGCTTCCGCTCTGGGTTTCGCCGCGTACATCAAGGGGACCAGCTTGCTGGGTGGTTTGCCGCCTGTTGTAGGCATACTCATCGGCCTGTTTTTGCCGCTCACCATTTACATCAGTCCGCAGGTTCTGGAAGAGGGTGGGGCGATCAAGGTTGGCGACACTATCCCGCATTTCACCGCTGTCGATGGCAATGGCGAGACCTTTGACTCTGACAGCCTTCATGGCCATCTCGCTCTCATCAAGTTCTTCCGGGCACACTGGTGACCCTACTGTGTCGGCGAGTTGCGCCGGCTGGAAGAATTGCGCGCTGAGTTCGATCGGCGTGGGGTGCAGGTCGTGACTGTGAGTACCGACCTGCCTGAGGAAATCGCAGAAGAACGCCACCTCCACGGCTTGCAGGCGCGCATGTTGTCGGACCGACAGCTGGCCGTCACCGACAAGTTCGGCTTGCGCAATACCGCCTACCACTCGGCGCCGCCGGGGGATGACACCGAGGCCTTACCGGTACCAACCACGTTGCTGATCGATGCAGATGGCAAGGTACTGTGGATGGATGTTTCAGAGGATTACCAGCGTCGCTCCGATCCGTCTGTGGTGCTGGCCGCCATGCAGCAGGTCTTCGACGCACCGCAACCCTGAATACCGTCGATTCCCACATAGGTCGTCAATCGATATTTTCCCGTGGCGCCCTCGGATAGTCACCTCGAGTGTCATCCCGCTGCCCAAATATTGACGACGTCTACATAAAAGTTAGACTGGCCACAGAAGATACCCGAGTCAGTGCGAGTTGCCTGGTGCAGTCCCTGGGCTCGGAACGGTGTTGGGAGACTGAGCTGTGCACGAGGCCGACAAGAAACTCAACAGAACGTACCACCATGGTGACCTGAAGCAGGCACTGCTGGATGAGACCGCGCGTATCCTCCGCGAAGAGGGCGAAGAGGCTCTTTCTCTGCGCCGCCTGGCCACCAATCTCGGCGTTTCCCGAACCGCTCCGTACAACCACTACAAAAAGAAGGAAGGCCTGCTCTGTGCCGTCGCGGAGGAAGGCTTCAGGCGCTTCAGCCACGAGATGGACAAGGTGGAAAAGAGCAATAACTATCGCGACGGACGATCGATGATGCGCGCCTATGTATCGGCCTATATATCTTTCGCTCGCGACAATCCTGAGTACTACGACCTGATGTATGGCCGCAGCTCATGGCAGTCTGAGGAACACACCCAGTCCCTTTCTGATACTGCCAGGAGCACGCTTCGTGACTTTGTCGAACGGCTCAAGCAACGACAACAACAGAAGCAGATCCGCCAGGATGTGGACGTTGTTCAGTTTGCCCAACTCTACTGGGGCACCCTGCACGGCATCAGCCGCCTGTTGCTCGATGGCGTTTATACCAAATCTGCCTCCGTCCAGAAGCTCTGTGCAGGGGCAGCAGACATGCTCTGGCAGCAGCTGGATCCCGCCGCATAGGCTGATGGCGGCGGTGGCGAGCTAACGGTTACTTCAGCTCGCTGGATGACTTCCCGAGCACCTGGCGTGCCACGATCAGTTGCTGGATTTGCTGGGTGCCCTCGAAGATATCGACGATCTTGGAATCCCGGGCGAATTTCTCCAGCAGGCGTTGCTCGCTGTAGCCAAGGCTCTGGCACAGCTCCACGCAGCGCAGCGTGACATAGTTGCCCATGCGGCCGGCCTTGGCCTTGCACATGGAGGCTTCCTTGGAATTGGGCTGGCCATTGTCCGCCATCCAGGCGGCTTTCAGGGCCAGCAGTCGGGCACCCTCGAACTCTGATTCCATCTTGTAGAGCTCGGCTTCTATGGCAGAAACATTGCTGGGCTTGCGGCCAAAGTCCAGCTCGATGCCTTCCTCCACGAGAAGTTCCCGGGTCATGTCCAATGCAGCGCGGGCGATACCCACCGCCATAGCGGCCACCGGCGGGCGGGTGTTGTCGAAGGTTTGCATCACACCGCCAAAGGCCTTCTTGCGTCCGGCATCGTCGGTGGCGATCTCAGCGCTGCCGAGGATGTTCTCCAGCGGGATGCGGCAGTCATTGAAGCTGATCGCCGCGGTGTCAGACGCACGGATGCCCATCTTGTGCTCAAGGCGGGTGACCTCACAGCCGGGCGTGCCCTTTTCCACGATGAAGGACTTGATGGCGGCCTTGCCCAGGGATTTGTCGAGAGTGGCCCACACCACCAGGGTGTCGGAGCGCTCACCGTCGGTGACGTAGATCTTCTCGCCGTTGATCACCCACTCGTCGCCATCGCGCACGGCGGTGGTGCTGATATTGGCGGAATCCGAACCGGTGCCGGGCTCGGTGATACACATAGCGGCATAGGAGTTCGCGTATTTTTCGCGCTGTTCCGGTGTACCCACCGCACTGATTGCGGCATTGCCCAGGCCGCTACCAGGGATGGCCAGGAACAGGCCGAGGTCACCCCAGGCCAGCGCCTGCATGCCGACCACCGCACCCATGTTCCCGCCGTTCTTCACGGCAGCAGGGTCACTGTCAGGCTTGCTGCCACCGCTGCCGCTGCGGGCGCCGGCCAGCATTTTGCCCACCTCTTCCATTTCCTTGGGATAGGTGTGCTCCGCCTTGTCGTACTTGCGCGAGTAGGGGCGCATCATGTGCTCTGCCAGCATGCGGGCGTTGTTGTAGGTTTCCTGGTGCTTGTCGGAAATTTCCAGCTGGATCATCTTTTTTTGTTCCTCTAAAGAATGCCCCTGAACAATTGACTCAAGGGGTTCCCCTATACGCTCGCCACGCCGTCCAAAATCGCAATTGCCCGCAGGTTGCGGTACCAGATTTCCACGGGATGCTCGCGGCAGAAGCCGTGGCCACCCAGCAATTGCACACCGTCGGTGCCGATTTTCATGGCATGTTCCGCGCAGGCGACCTTGGCCAGGTAGGCCTGCTCCTGGAAATCCAGGCCTTGCTCAGCGCGGGATGCAGCGCGCCAGGTCATCAGGCGCATGGCTTCCAGTTCAATTGCCATGTCCGCCACCATGAACGCCACCGCCTGGCGGTTGCTGATGGGTTCGCCAAAGGCAACCCGCTCGTTCACGTAATCCATCACGTAATCCAGCACGCCCTGGCAGCAACCCACCGCAAGCGCGCACAGGCCGATGCGCGACAGGTCCACGAAGCGCTGCAGCTCGAAGCTGCCGTCACCGAGCAGGGCATCGCCGGGCAGCTCGACATTCTCGAAAGTGAGCCCAGCGAGTTCCAGCGTGCGCAAGCCCATATGCTCCTCGCGCGTGCGGGTCATTCCCTTGGGCGTGCCCTCCACGATGAAGGCGGCAGGCCCCTGGTTGTCCAGTTGCGCAATTACCAGCACCAGCTCGGCGCTTTCGCCCAGCGGCACCATGCATTTGCTGCCATTAAGGGTGTAGCCGCTATCAACGGAAGTCGCCGTACACTGGGGCACGGTCGGGTCGAAGGTGGCGCGGGGCTCCATTAGCGCGGTGGTGGCCGCGTAGAAGGTGCCCTCGCAAAAACGCGGCAGGTACTTCTCCCGCTGGGCATCCGATCCCTGGTCCAGCAGGGTATTCACGAAAGCCTGTGGTGAGATGGCGCCCAGGGTCAGGCCCAGGTCACCCCAGGCAAGATCCTCGGCGTTCAATGCATTGGAAACCGGGGAGCGCGCCATGCCGGCGCCGCCTAGCGCCTCGGGAATGGGAAGCAGTGACAGGCCCAGCTCTGCGGTCTTGTCGTAGAAGCCTTCGGGAGTGGCGCCGGCCTCGTCGGCCTCCTTGGCCACCGCGCGTATTTCGTTGGCGGCGAAGCGCTCCATGGTGTCCTGGTTCATCCGCTGGTCTTCGCTGCGGCCCAGGTCAAATAGGCGTGGTTCTGCTTGAGCGGTCATGCCTGTATTCATCCCTCTCAAAAGTGTTCAGCGGCCCTGCCGCCATTGACATATCACCAGATCGACCTAGGGTACTATAAATATTGACAATGTCTATATACCGGCCGGCGCGAGGCCCGGTGGCCGGTTTGCGGCACCTGCAGGGCTTGAGTGACGAGGGCCTGACTAGTAGTGTGCGGCGTGTTTCCAGGAGGGTCATCGCATGCTCGAGCCTGACAATAATCCCAACCCGCCGAGCATGGTCGATCCGCCGCGCATTGTGCGGTTTCTTATGGCCAGGTATCTGGGTCGCATCGCCAACACCGAGCAGATTGAGAAGAAAAGGGCCAACTTCGAGAAGAAGCGGCTGGCCGAAAACCGGCGCCATGAGGTTGAGTACTTTCACCAGCCTGATGATCCGTACTCCCACCTGACAGCGCAGGTCCTCGCCCGCTTTGCGGAGCGCTACGATGTAACGATCATCCCGCACCTGATTCGCGCGTCGGGCGGCAAGAACCAACCGGAGCTGGAGAAGCTGGCCGTCTGGGCGCGCCGTGATGCCGGGCTGGTGGCACCGCACCTTGGCATGAGCTTCCCTGCCAATACTGACGTGGTTCCCGATCCTGAACTTCAACAGGCTGCCACACGGGCACTGGCTGGTCTGGACGCCAAACGCTTCGTTGCCGAGATCGACAGCATCAGCACGGGCCTGTGGCGCGGTGAGACTGTCACACGTGCCCGGTCATCGGAGGCTGAGGCCAAGCAGGCGCTCGACAGGGGCTCGGCCCGGCTGGCAGAGCTGGGGCATTACTCAGGTGCCATGTTCTACTATGGCGGCGAGTGGTACTGGGGTGTCGACAGACTGTTCCACCTGGAGCAGCGGTTGCGGGACCTGGGCGCCTGCAGAGCGCCCGAGGATCCGTACATCGCGCCGCGGCCATCCATCGACCTGGCAGGTGTCGATGCCAGCGGACTTGATCTGCACTTTTTCCCGTCTCTCAACAGTCCGTACACCTCGATCATCTACGACAGGACTATTGCGCTTGCCGACGCCTGCAAGATCAATCTCCATCACAAACCCGTCCTGCCAATGATCATGCGGGGCGTTCCCGCCACCCCGGACAAGGCGCGTTATATCCTGTTTGATACCAAGCGCGAGGCGGATTTCTTCGGGGTCCCGTTTGGGCATCATGTCTCGCCGATCGGCACGCCCACCAGGCAAGCCTATTCACTGCTACCCTGGGCCGCTTCCCTGGGCAAGGATCGTGAACTTCTGAGTACGCTCTTGCGGCATGCCTGGGCGGAGGGCAGGGGGCTTCACAAGAACGCGAACATGAAGAGAGCCGTGGAAGAAGTCGGTCTTGACTGGAGCGAGGCCTGCAAGCGGATGGGCAGCGATGACTGGAAAGAACCGGTCGAGAAATTCCAGGATGAAATGGTGGAGGGCATGGGCCTGTGGGGCGTGCCGTCCTACCGGCTGTCCGGACCCGCCGGTGAACCGGACCTCGCGGTCTGGGGACAGGATCGATTGTGGCTGGTGGCGGCGGAAATACGCAGGCGAGCGGGGTCGTCAGCCGGCAATCTTGAAAGTTCAACAGTCACAAATTAAGCAAGGAAAACACTTATGCTGAAGCTGCATTTCGCACCCAACTCACGCGCCAGCCGCACGCTGTGGCTGCTGGAGGAACTGGGCCTTGAGTACGAACTCAACAGGATGGATTTCAATCCCAGTGACCTGAAGTCTGACGAGCACCGGGCCCGTCACCCGCTGGGCCGTGTTCCGGTACTCGAAGATGGCGACGTCAGCATTTTCGAGTCGGGTGCGATCGCCGAGTACATCCTTGAGCGCCACAAGAATGGCGGCCTGAAGCCCGCGCCGGAAGATCCCCGTTTCCCGGAATACCTGCAGTGGTTCCACTATTGCGAAGGCATGGTGATGCCACCGGTGAATACCATCGTGGTGCATACGCTGCTGCTGCCACCGGAGCGCCAGGACGCAACGGTACGCGAACAGGCCCAACGCCTGCTTGCCAAGGCCTGGGGCCCGGTCGAGCAGGCCATGGAAGGACGGGAATACCTGATCGGCGACTTTTCCGCGGCCGATACCATGCTGGGCCACGCCTGCATCATGTCCAAGCGCCTGGGCATCATTACCGATGAGGCTTTCCCGAACCTGAGCGCCTATGCCGATCGCCTGCTGGCGCGCCCGGCCTGTGCGAAGGCCTTTGCCGCGTAACCGCTATAGCTGATTCCTGGTTCTGGAAAGGTGGCGGAAGAGGTAGGAGTCGAACCCACCAGGCACTTCGTCAGCGCCTCACTGGTTTTGAAGACCAGGCACCCCACCGGGGATGTCGCTCTTCCGTGGTTATGTAGAGGTTCCCTGTGCCCCGAAGCGCTCCAGGGCAGCCGCAGGGTTGATGACAATACGCGTATTACCTTCTCGGCGGGTGAAGTGAATGCTATCAAAATACTCCAGCAGCTCGATGGTGAGGTTGCGTCCGCTCTGGAAGCGCGCCTTGAGATTGATCACTGACAGCTCTTCACCCTCGCGGTCTGCCTCGACCACGCGCCTGGAAAAATGCAGCAGGTGCTCGGGCAGGGCGTAGCGTTTGTCGTTGAGGCGGTGCAGGTTACCACTGCGGGTCGCCTCCTTGACGACCTGCCTGAGTGTTGGCTCGGGCACCTGGATGGCGGCGGCCAGCTCTGAGAACAAGGGAACCCTGAGCTGGCACTGTTCCAGGTGCTGGCGCATGGACTTCCAGTGTGACTGGACTTCTTTGGACTCGGTTCTCCGGAAGCCTGTGCGACTGATGTGTCCATCGTGCAGCAGCAGGTCGCCTGATTTTAGCCTGGAAACCAGCGCGGCCATGACCAGCGGTGTTTGGTAGTCGCGGCTCACGGCAGCCTTGAGCTCGGTCATCTTGATTCCAGGCTTGTGCGGGTGAGTCTCATGCCAGTCATCCACCAGTGAATTGAGATGCTGGCTGGCCTCGGACCACTGCTTTTGCCCGATGGCCCAGTGTCGACCATCGTATTCGAAACGCTTTGCATCAGCTGGCAGCAGTGTTTCGACCTGATCCAGGCGGCGATTGCGGATGGCCCAGAATCGATTCAGCTCGACCAACTGACCCTTTGCAATAAGCTGGGCCAGCGCGTCTTCCGGCGTGTCTGCCTGCATCGCCTGCAGCCAGGTGATTCGCCCCGGGCGCGACTTGCCGAACTTCGGACCCTGCGGGTCCAGCACCGCTCCGCCACCCAGGATGACATTCTCCGCGGTATCCCGCAGCAGGAAGCGATCGCCCAGCATCGCATTGACCGGCTCATCCAGCAGCAACTGGGCGATGCAGCTTTCTCCTGCGTGCAGGCGTCCTGACGATCCCTCCACCAGCGCCAGCTTCCCGGCAACACGCTTGGCGCCAATGTGGAGTTTTACCGGTGCCAGGTGCTTGAGGGGGAAGGGTGCGCCCTTCAGCAGCGTGAACGATACATCAAGCCGTTCGGAGGATAGTGCATGGTCCGCATCGACCAGCCAGTCACCTCTCTCGATATCTGAAGCCGAAACGCTGCCAGCAAGGTTAAGGGCGACTCGCTGGCCGGCTACTGCGGCCGTCGCCGGTTCATTGTGGGCCCTCAGATCGCGGACGCGGACTTCCCTGTTGCCGGGAAGCAGTAGCAAGCGGTCTCCGGTGAGCACCTTGCCTGCATTGGCGGTACCGGTGACGACCAGGCCGGCACCCTTGGCTGAGAAGGCCCGGTCAATAGACAGTCGAAATCCACCCTCGGCCTGGCGCGCACGGATGCGCTGCGCCTGCTGCTGCAGGTAGGTCTCCAGTGCCGGTATACCGCTGCCGGTTTCACTGGAGACAGGGAAGAGTGCGGCGTCATGCCAGCGTCTTCCATTGAGTAGACCGTGGATGTGTTGCTCGACCTCCTGGAGCCTCGACTCGCTGACGCGGTCGATCTTGCTGATCACCACAGAGAGCTGCTCGACGCCGAGTATGTCCAACACGTCGAGATGCTCAAGGGTTTGGGGCATTGGGCCGTCATCCGCAGCGATCACCAGCAGGCCCATATCGATACCGCTGATGCCCGAGATCATGGTGTTGATGAAGCGCTGGTGCCCGGGTACGTCGATAAAGCCCAGCCGGCTGCCGTCGGCGCAGGGCAGGTAGGCGTACCCGAGGTTGATCGAGAGTCCACGGGCCTTTTCTTCAGCGAGGGTATCGGTCTCTACGCCGGTGAGCTGTCGAACCAGGGAGGTCTTGCCATGGTCAACGTGTCCAGCGGTCGCGATGATCACAGGGTGAGGTCGGCCAGTTGGTCTGCAAACCCTGTTTGCTGTTCCGGTTCCAGGCAGCGCAGGTCGAGCCACAGTGCGCCCTTGTGGATCCGGCCAATTACGGGAACCGGGAGCTCTCGAAGCCTTTGCGCCAGCTTGCGCACGTCACTGTCGTCGCCAGATTCAGGCGCGATCCGGATTGCGGCGCTGGGCAGGGTGTCGACGGGTAGCGACCCGCTGCCGATCTGGCTCAGACAGTCTTCCACGCTGACCTGGAACTTGGGTGCCAGGGCGCGGGCGATGTCGGGCAGCAAGGACTTGGCTTGTGCCTGGATATCGGATGCCCGCCGTGTCAGCAGTCGCAGCGTGGGCAGTTTCCTTACCAGCTGTTCGGGGTCCCGGTACAACGTGAGAACCTCTGCGAGTGCGGCCAGCGTCATCTTGTCCAGGCGCAGGGCGCGCTTGAGAGGATTCCTCTTGATCGCTGCTATGAGGTCGGCGCGGCCGGCGACAATACCCGCTTGCGGCCCACCCAATAGCTTGTCGCCGCTGAAGGTCACCAGGTCAGCGCCGTTGGCCAGCGCCTGGGCGACCGTGGGCTCATCGGGCAATCCAAGGGCCTTGAAGTCTGCGAGGTTGCCGCTGCCCAGGTCGATCACGAAGGGCAGGTCGTGCTCGTTTGCCAGTACCGCCAGGTCTGGCTCGGCGACGCTGGCGGTAAAGCCCTGGATCTCGTAGTTACTGGTATGCACCTTCATCAACAGGGCGGTGGTGTTGTCGATAGCGTGCCGATAGTCATCCAGGTGGGTGCGGTTGGTGGCGCCGACCTCGACCAGTGAGCACCCCGAGCGCGACATCACCTCGGGAATTCGGAACGAGCCGCCGATCTCGACCAGCTCGCCCCGCGATACCGGTACGGTGCGACCCAGCGCCAGGGTATTGAGTACCAGCAGCACCGCGGCGGCATTATTGTTCACGGCTGTCGCCGCCTCGGCGCCGGTGATTTCGCAGATCAGCGACTCGACGTGGGATTCCCGGTCGCCGCGCTTGCCGCTTGCAAGGTCAAACTCAAGATTGCTGGCGCCGGCCGCGACGGTGCCTATAGCTTCAATAGCCTCCGGCGGCAGGTTGGCGCGCCCCAGGTTGGTGTGCAGGACTGTGCCGGTCAGGTTGAACACTGGAATCAACGTGGCGCGCGAACGTGCGGCCAGTGTCTCCAGGGCGGACTGCCTGATGCTCTCCGACGAGATGTCAGCCGAAATGCCGGCGGCTATGGCCTCACGCAGCTGGTCAAGCTGTTGCCTGAGGGCTTCGACCAGTTGGGTATGACCCCAGCGCGCCACTTCCTCAGGCATATTGGCGAGCAGGGCGTCGATAGACGGCAAACGGCGGAATTGTTGTTGAACGTTCACGCTCTCATATTAGTCCGTGATGTTGATCTCGTCAGAGCCCGCGGGCAACTCAAACCACATGCGGTCGTGGGTGAGTACCATGTTGTCCGTGAACTCGCGTTTGAAAATGTTTTCCATCAGCCTGTTTCTCGGGCCCGGCACCAGGTGGTAGAGCGCGGTTGTGCCGACATTGGTAGAGCGCGTGAGCTCCGCCACATCCGCCACGTGCGCATGGTAGTCCTGAATATCGACAAGAATCTTGGCGAATCGGTCGTTACCTGCACTTGAGACGGCAGTGTGCAGGGCGTCGACAATAGGCAGGGAGAGGGCGTCGGTCACCAGCAGGTCGGCGTCATCTACCATCGAGCGCAACTGATCGGTGACCACCGTGTCACCGGTGATAACCACCGACCTTCCCTTGTAGTCGAAGCGGTAGCTGACGGCGGGCTCAACGGGAGAGTGATCTGCAGCGAAAGAAGTGATGGTCAGCTCCCCGAATTCCAGCGTGGCCTCCAGGGGATGCTCTACCGGCTCCATGATGCCGCTGGCCGGCGGCAGTAAATCTGCGCCGTGATGCTCAGTGCGGTACTGGCGATCGTGGGTTAGCGCGGTATTGAAGCCATCGACCACCTGCCCTATGCCTGGCGGCCCATAGACCTTCAAGGGCCCTTCGTGCCCCGACGCCCACGCGATAACGTTGATGGTCGGCAAGTCAGCAATATGGTCGGAGTGGAAGTGGCTCAGTAATACGCCGTCCAGGCGCTCTGCCGGCAGGCGTCCCAGGCCCAGGTTGTTAACGGAGCCCGAACCAACATCCACAATGAAGTAGTGCTCCGGCGTCAGCACGGCGATACAGGCCTGGGCACGACCGGGAGCCGGCAGCGGTGCAGCGCTACCGCAGACATAGACGTGCAGCCCGTCACTCAACGGCGCGGGAGGCTGGTTCGCGGCGGCGGTGCCACGGCTGAGCAGGAAGTCTTGCCCGCCCTCAGTATTCAAGGCCAGGTAGTAAATGACTAGGACGAAAGCGAGTAAGAGAATCGCGAGCTTCGAAATGCGTTGCATGTTTCCGACTCCAACAAGTTCTTGTTCGGGACCGCTAGCGGCGCCAGACCCACAAGTCTATCAGCGAGCATATGGAAAACAGCAGCAGCGCCAGCAGGAACCTGAGGTCTGACAGGTAGAGCTGGTTTTCCACCGGGAATGCCACGGTTTTTTCCAGCGCCGCCAGCTTGAATTTGTGTCGCTCGGCAAAAATGGGGTTGCTGGCAATTTCCACCAGATCGCGCCGGCTGCGATAGCGCATAAGAGCACCCTGGGTCCAGGACTCGGCGCCGGGCAGGCCGACGAGGTCCAGCGCAGGCGCCACCGCGAAACCCACATAGACGGGATGACAGGCCCGCGAGAGCAGTGCCCGGTACATGAATTCCATATAGCGCCCCAGCAGCGACTGTGATGATTCGCCAGGCTGGGCGCCGGGCACATCCGGTGGGTTCTCGGCCATGTCCAGGATGTTCACCATTACGAACTGATTGCCGGTATCCGACATAAGAAAATCGCGCAGCCTTGCTACGTTTGCGGCGGAGACTTCCCGGCCGCGGTTGGCTTCCAGGTAACCGCTGATAAAGCGATCAGTTTCCTCCTCCGTGAGTGGGCCACCCGTATTGGTGTACCACCAGGTGAACACGAGCCAGACACCCAGCGCAGTTGTCCACATAAGTGTTCTTGTAGTCACCGGGGAGGTCATTGGAGCGTGATCAAGAGTCTGTCTGGCACCGGTTTCTCTCCTGTCTGTCTGCGGCTTCGATGGAAAGGCGAAGTAATGGCCTGTCGACACATGTTCAGGATGATAATGCGTTGCATTGATTCCAGATAGCGGCAATGCTCGACGCACGTGGGTCTACTGCAACGCGGACAACACTGGACTCATGGTAGCCTGAGCAGCCCAGTTGATCCCGACGCGCGGCGACAATTTCGGGGAGGACATAACAATGAAGACCCGCTCCAGGTGGATCATCAGCTCAATCGCCGCGGCGATCGTCGTGGGTTACTCAGCCTGGACCTTCCGCGGGCCAATCGCCCTGTCACTCATCAGTGCCGCCATGGAGCGGCGCTCGCAGATTGAACCCCATAGGGAGATTACCTGGTCGAGCGGAGTAGATGGCCAGGCTCGCTCGTTGGGTGCGCGGCCACCTAATATCGTGCTGATCCTTGCCGACGACCTGGGCTGGAACGATATAACGCTGAACGGCGGTGTCGCCAAGGGCACTGTGCCCACACCCAATATCGATTCGATCGCTCAGCAGGGCGTGACCTTCACTAATGGTTATGCGGCCAACGGGACCTGCGCGCCCTCGCGCGCCGCCATTATGTCGGGGCGCTACGGCACCCGGTTCGGCTTTGAATTCACGCCGACACCGCCGGGCATGATGCAATTGATGTCACTGATGCCACGTGACTCTTCTCGGCTGCGGGACGGTATCCGCCATGAAGCCGCCGAGGTCCTGGACTACGACGACATGGGCATGCCGCCCTCGGAAATCACACTGGCAGAAGTCCTCGCAGAGCGTGACTATCACACGGTGCACATCGGTAAGTGGCACCTGGGGCGCAGCAATGGGATGGCGCCGACAGACCAGGGCTTTGATGAAAGCCTGCTGATGGCCAGCGGCCTCTATCTGCCGGAGGACCACCCCGACGTGGTCAACTCCAAACAGGATTTCGACCCCATCGACCGCTTCCTGTGGGCGGCGATGCGCTTCGGCGTCAGCTTCAACACCAATGACGCCTTCGAACCGGATCGCTACCTGACGGACTACTTTACGGAACATGCGGTCGATGTCATCGAGGCCAACAGGGACCGGCCGTTCTTCCTGTACCTTGCACACTGGGCGCCGCATACGCCGCTGCAGGCATTGCGCGAGGATTACGATGCGCTGTCGCATATCGATAATCACCGGGAGCGTGTGTACGCGGCCATGATTCGGAGCCTCGACCGCGGCGTCGGCAGGGTTCTCGAGGCGCTCAGGAACAACGGCCTGGAAGACAATACGCTGGTGCTGTTCACCTCAGATAATGGAGGAGCAGGCTACCTCGGCCTGCCCGAGGTCAATAGTCCTTTCCGCGGATGGAAGATCACCCTGTTCGAGGGGGGCATCCATGTGCCTTTCCTCGCCAAATGGCCAGCGCGCATTGCGCCGGGAACAGTAATCGATAGCCCCGTGCACCATTTCGATCTGTACACCACGGCGGCCGCGGCAGGCGGCGCCGCGCTTCCCGACGATCGCAAGATCGACGGTGTGGACCTGCTGCCATTTGTGACTGGCGAAGCGGAAGGCGTTCCACACAGGTCCCTGTTCTGGCGCAGTGGCGCCTCCCAGTCGGCGCTGGTAGATGGCTGGAAGCTGAACGTTAGCGACCCGCCGGGAAGACGCTGGCTTTTCGATCTGAACGCCGACCCGACGGAACAGCGTGACCTGTCGGACGAACGCCCCGACAAGCTGGCCGAACTGACGGCAGCGCTAGCGAAGCACAACGCAGAACAGGCGCCACCCGCCTGGCCAAGCCAGCTGTCTGCGCCGGTCAATATCGACAAAGACCTGAGCCAGCCGGACGCGCCGGATGACGAGTACATCTACTGGTCTAACTAGAACCTGGGTACCGGAAGACTGGACGGAACAATACTTCCAGTAGTGCTGCTATCGACGCTCAAGCTTGCTGCTGGTCCGCAGTGTCTTGCTCCAGCCTGGCTAGCTTGCCGAGGTAGTCCGGGCGCGGACCGCTGTCGATTTCATCGACGTATGCCTGGTAACGCTTACTGAACCAGTGCTTGCGCAGGGCCCAGTATTCGCGGAGAGCGGGAGCGTTCATCAGGTCTCGGCCCATGGCGTCGAGGCCGTCCCATAGCTCAGAATCGATTGTGCCCTCGATGCTGTGCCAGTGGATGGCCTCCATCACTCTCAGGCTACGTCCGTAGTAGCCGTGGATACGCATCTGCTCACCGGGGCTGAGGGCGTCGAAGCCCTCGATGTTGAGCTTGGCTACCAGGTCGGCCAGGCTACTGTCGTCAGCATACTTGGTGATATTGGTAGTCCACAGCTCCACCATGCGATCGGCAGAGGCGTGACGCACCTCGGCACTGTTGTGTCGGATCTGTACGGACAGGTAGACGAGGGAACCAATGACGCCAGCGGCGCCGAGCACTTCACCTACCGCAGATATGGCGTCCCAATTCATGACTGTCCCTTCGCCATGAGCGCTGTATGTTGCCGATCCTTGCTTAAGTGTAGGCCAAGTAGCGGCTAGCGGGGATTGTTGGCCCGGTAGATGGATGCGTAGGCCAGCGCATCTGCGTTGTCGATGATGCTGCCGTTAGGCAGTTCCTCGGTGCGGGCGCTGATTTCCAGCATGGCGCCGCCAAGGTCGGTACCGGCGATGACCAGGTCGCCGGGCTTGCACAGCGCTTCCAGCAGGTAGGCACCCCAACTGGCGCGTTCCGCGGTTGGCCGTATATAGCCGGAGCGGTGACCGAAGGTGCGCAGGCCGGTGCCTTCAGCCATTTCTGCCACCAATCGCTCGGCGCGTCCCTTTTCCTGGGCCCAGCGGGCGCTTTCGTCTTCGCCGGTGCCCATACCCGTGACATAGTGGAAAGCCATGGGTGCATCCTGGCGGGCTTCCAGCCAGGCCTTCACGAAGGCAGTGGGAAAGTCGACGTGAATCCAGGTATAGGTATCGGCGTCCACCTGCAGTGACGATGTACCCAGCGCCCACAGCACCGTATTCACCTGGGGCAGGACGTCTGCCAGTGAGCTGTAGTCGGTAAAATCCTTCAGCAGGTGCATTTGCACCTTGCCGCTGGCCACTCCCTCGTCAATGCGTGGAGAACTGCGACGGGTGATCACGTGAATAGTTTCGATGCCGGGATCGCGCATCGCCGCCTTTAGCACTGCGTCGCCCACCGAGCCCGTGGCTCCGGATACCAGTACCACGCGATTGGCGTTGTCATCCCGCAGCGCATCCGGATCAGGCGTGAGAGTGCCCAGCGTTGCCATGCCCCAGAGGTTCAGGCCGACGACCAGGATAACAACAGCCGCAAGCAGACCAATACTGATTCGCTTCAACCACTTCATTCGCCACTACCCCCACGCCAGGTGCGTTTCCGTTTGTACATGGGCCTGCATAGTAGCAAACGAAAATCGGCCCGCAATTTTGAGACCGTGGTGCCTTCGGAATACCGAATAGCAGTACTACACTAATCGGGACGTATTCGCGCTGGAGGTCGTCACGTGATGCGGTCTTACCCGATTTTGCGCCTGTTGTTGTGCCTGATGTTTGTGACCGCCTGCGGTGGCAGTGGCGGCGGCGGATCCGGGAATTCGTTGCCTGTCATACCGCCTCCCGCGCCCGATGACCCCGTGGTGTCCATCGGTCTGGCGCCAGCCTTTCCGGCCCTCGACTTCGAGGCGCCCATGGCCATGGTGCAGCCACCGGGTGATTCCTCAGCCTGGTACCTTATCGAACGGGCCGGGCGTGTGTGGCGCTTCGAAGCCAGCGATACAGCCGACACGGCAAACCTGGTAGTCGACATCTCCGCCGAGGTATCCGGCGGCGGTGAGGGCGGGCTGCTTGGGATCGCGTTACACCCTGGCTTTGCCGACAACGGCCGCGTGTTTCTCTCCTACACGGCGCCACTTGCGCCGCTGGAGTCTCGGATATCTGAGTTCCTCAGCCTCGACGGTGGCCTGACGCTGGCAGCCGACAGCGAGCGCATTGTGCTGACAGTGCTGCAGGACGCGGGCAATCACAACGGCGGTAATATTGCCTTCGGGCCCGATGGCATGCTGTTTTTCGGCCTTGGAGATGGCGGCGGCAGCAATGATCCACTCGAACGGGCGCAGGACACCAGCAACCTGCTCGGCGCGATGCTGCGCATCGATGTGGACGGCGACCAGCCCTTCGGCGTACCGGGTGACAATCCGTTTGCGGGCAATCCGCCCTGCACCCAGGGCTTCGGATCCGCTGACTGCCCGGAGATATATGCCTGGGGATTTCGCAATCCCTGGCGCTTCAGTTTTGACCGTGACAGCGGTGAACTTTGGTTAGGTGACGTCGGGCAGGACGACTGGGAAGAAATCGATGTGGTTCGCCTGGGGGAAAACTACGGCTGGCCAATCCGCGAAGGTGCCAACTGTA
>JASJBK010000019.1 GCA_030066555.1 Halieaceae bacterium | reverse complement strand
GCCATGATCACCGCCACCGCGTTCTCGATGGACTCGCGGGTAACGATGTCCCGCGGGCAGATATTCTTCTCCACCGCTTTCACCAGTACCCGGGCACTCTCCTCGGTGCTGGCACGCTTCTCGTCTTCCACGTTGGCCATGGTGCTGGAAAAGGGCAGGCTCAGGCCCAGGGCCTCGAAGGCGGAGCTCATGGTGTTGGCGGTGTACATGCCGCCGCAGGAGCCGGTGCCGGGGATGGCATTGCGCTCGATGGCGATGAGCTCAGCTTCATCGATGGCGCCCGCCGCGTGTTGGCCCACCGCCTCGAAGACACTGACGATGTTGAGGTCTTCACCGTGTAGCCTGCCGGGCAGGATGGTGCCGCCATACACATAGATTGACGGCACGTTGGCGCGCAGCATGCCCATCATGCCGCCGGGCATGTTCTTGTCGCAGCCGCCGATCACCAGCACGCCGTCCATCCACTGGCCACCGACGCAGGTCTCGATGCAGTCGGCAATCACCTCGCGAGATACCAGGCTGTACTTCATACCCTCGGTGCCCATGGCCATGCCGTCGCTGATGGTGGGCGTGCCGAACATTTGCGCGTTGGCGCCGGCTTCCTTGAGGGTCGCCGCGGCGGCATCCGCCAGCGGCTGCAGGCCGGCGTTACAGGGCGTGATGGTGGAATGGCCGTTGGCCACGCCGATCATCGGCTTATCGAAGTCGCCGGCGGTGTAGCCCATGCCATAAAACATGGACCGGTTGGGGGCGCGCTCAACGCCCTGGGTGATATTGCGTGATCGTCTGTTGCTTCCCACGGGGCTCTACCTTTTTTACGGGGCGGCTAGTGTAGCGCGATTGGCGTGGAATGGGGCTGCCGGGCTACAACTCCTTCAGCACCAGCTTGCCGCCACGGCCGCGATGGGCAAGCTGTGCCAGCAGCAGCTCGGCGGTGGCCAGCGCATCCCACAGCGCATTGTGGCCGTGGTAGTCGGGCAGGTGATAGCGCCGGCGGCAGGAACCCAGGGTCAGGTCGCCGCGTTTCAGGGCCTGTTCGCGCCGCTCCAGCAGGCGCTTTTCCATCTGCAGGGTACACAGGTGCGGCTGCAGCAGGGGCGCACCGTGGCAGGTCATACACAGGCGGTCCAGGTAGGCGAGATCCAGTGGTGCGTGGTGAAACACCAGTACCCTGCCCCGGGCTGCCTGCAGCAGCTGGTCGAGAGCTTGGGCGGCATCCACACCGGCTGCCACCTCGCAGTCCCGCAACTGGTGAATGGTGGCACTCTGGCCCACGGAGTTGGTCGGGCGAATCACCAGATGATGGGCGGTGTCGAGGGCAATGGCGCCGCCTCGGATGACTACCCAGCCAAGGCTGAGTAATTCGCCTTCCTCCGGGTCGAGGGACGACATCTCAGCGTCCAGCACCAGAAACTCGACATCGCGCCAGTGGGACCGCTTTGAAGGCAGCGATTCGGACCAGAACGCCCGCAGCGCCTCGTCGGCGCGGCGCCGCCAGCGCCAGCGCGGTAGGTCAACCGAGGCCGGCACGGTAGGACTGGCGCAGGGCAGACTGGGCGTCGTCGAGAATGGTAAAGGCGTCGCGCAGCTGCTCCCGCGCCAGCTTGGGCAGGTCGTTGGGATTAAGGAAATTGTCGGGAGTCTCGCCGCGGCTCACCTGGGCGGCCTGGTGCTGGATGCGCAGCTGCTGCATAAAGCGCAGCGCGTCGGCCAGGTTGCGGCTGTCGCCGATCGCCATGTGCTTGTCACGGGCCAGGGCTTCCAGCCGGTCATCGGTATTGACCGCGGCAATGCAGTGGGCCAGCGCATGCAGGCGGGCGGTATCGGTGGCCAGCAGGATGCCGCGCTTTTTGAGATCCAGGCTGTCGCGGTGCTCGCCGTCGCGGTCCACCACGAAGCGGCGGAAGATACCCAGCGGCGTCGAGGCGTCCAGCGCATTGGCGGCCAGCGCCGCCAGGAAGATGCTGTTGCTGGAGGCACGCTCCAGCATATGCGCCTGCAGGGCCTCAACCATCAATGCATCGCCGTGAATGGCTCGCAGGTCGAAGAAGATCGATACCCGCATCACCGCGTCCGGCGTCGGTGAGCGAGTCCACCTGTCAACATAGCCCAGCCAGGTCGACAGCGGCTGGCGCCACTCGGTATTGCTGGCCATGATGCCGCCGTTGCAATAGTCATAGCCGCAGGCGTTGAGCCCGTCGCAGACGAAGTTGGCAAGCCGCTCAAAGTAGTCGGCGTGCGCATCGCTGTAGTCCTCCGACAGCAACAGGCCGTTGTCCTGGTCGGCACCCAGCAACTGCTCGCCGCGGGCCTGGGAGCCAAAGCCCACCCAGCAATAGCTGACCGGGGCGGGCCCCAGCTCGGCCTCCGCCAGCTGGATCAGGCGCACGGTCACCGCGTCGGAAATCGCCGTGAGAACGCGCGACACCTGCTGGGCGCGCATGCCGGAGCTGACCCACTGCACCATCAGGTTGGGCATGCCCTTGACCAGTTCCACCAGCGCCTCAACGCTGTCGCTGCGGGAGACATGCTGCACCAGGTACACCGGGTCATCCTGGCGGGCCAGGATCAGGTCGCTGGTGGTGACAATGCCCACCAGCTTGCCGTCTTCAACCACGGGCAGGTGGTGGTAGCCGCGCTGAGTCATCAGCAACATGCTGCTGAACAGGGTATCGGTGCCGAGGATGGTTTCCGGGTTCGCGGTCATAATCTCTTCCACCGGGGTGGATGGATCGAGGCCGGCCGCCGCGTAGCGGGCGCGAATGTCCCGGTCGGTAACAATGCCCAGCAGTTCCCCATTCTCGACCACAAAGGCCGAAGATACCCGGCGCTCCGACATGGCGCCGGTAGCCAACTGCACCGTTTCCATGGGGCTGACCGTCAGCAGGTCGCGGGCCATCACCGTGTGGACTTCGCGCATCATGCTGTGGGGCTGCGGCTCGTAGCGGGCCGCACGCCGCAGTCGCCGGCTGCGCTGGCCGCTGAAGTAGCGGTCTACCGAGCGGTGTTCACTGCGCAGGCGTCGGTATTCCTCATCCGGTAGCAGGTAGACCAGGGCGTCTTCGATAACGGTGGCGTTGACATCGCCCTGCTCGGCGTTGAGGCCATCGATATGGAAACTCTCGCCCTCGCCCAGGCGGTCCAGCAATGCCCCCTGGCCGTCGCGAATGTCTACCGCGCCGCTGCGCAGGATGCGCAGGCCGCCCGGCTGGGCGCCCTGTTCGAACTGATCGCCCTGGGGGTGGTAGGTAATCTGCAGGCTGGCCGCGGCCGCGGCCTGCTGCTCGCCGGTCAGCTCATTGAAGGGCGGCGAGGCGCCGAGAAACTCGGCGATTTCAGACAATTCTGCCGGCAGCGACTCGGTCATTATTCCGGGTTGGGTATGTTGCTGTCTGGCGCTTGCGCAAACTGGCTGGACATCTCGCCGTAGTAGCGGCTGCCGTCGGCAGCGGCGACCAGGCGAATGCGTTCGCCGGGGGCGGGCAAGTCACTGGCCGGGTGGCGCCAGTCATGGCCCGCACTGTCTGTCGGCAACAGGGCCACCGGGGGGATATCACCGCTGGCCGCGGGATCGAAGACACTCACCACCACTCCTTCCAGCGGGTAGGCGGAGTGCACCAGCAGGTTGCCGGTGTCGGAGTACTTCAGCACCAGCTCAAAATCCTGGTTCTCCAGTTCGCACTGGCCGCTGGCCCAGCGGCAGCTGCTTTTCGCCACCAGCGGGTAGTCGCGGCCCGGCTCGGCGGGTGCCGCTTTCTCGCCGGTAAGGCTGCTGACGGCAAACCAGGCCAATACCGAGAGAATGGGTGCGATGATCAGTGCGATAACAACGTGCTTGTTGGTGAACACCTGGTAATTCCCCGTGTTGATACTGTCAGTCTACAAAGCTCTACTCGAAAAAAAAGGGCGCCCATAAGACGCCCACAAAACAGATCCTGGATGGTTGTGCCCCTAGTGGCTGTGAGCCGCCTCGGCACCCACCGGCACACGGATGTGCTCGACCAGGTCGCGGATCTTCTCCGGCGGCTTCGCCGTGAGGGCCGATACACCGAAGGCCACCGCGAAGTTGACGACCGCACCGACCACGCCGAAGGCGTTGGGCTCGATGCCCAGGAACCAGTTCGCCGGCATGTCGCCCAGGAAGGCGGTGGACGCCACGAACATGATGCCCTTGTGCTGGAACACGTAGAACAGGGTGACGCCGATACCCGCGATCATGCCGGCGATCGCGCCTTCCTTGTTAACGCGCTGGGAGAAAATACCCATCATCAGCGCCGGGAAGATCGAGGATGCCGCCAGGCCGAAGGCCAGGGCTACCGTGCCCGCCGCGAAGTCAGGCGGGTTGAAGCCCAGGT
Source organism: Halieaceae bacterium (assembly GCA_030066555.1). Classification (GTDB taxonomy): domain Bacteria; phylum Pseudomonadota; class Gammaproteobacteria; order Pseudomonadales; family Halieaceae; genus JANQIO01. Next base: position 26,088 of record JASJBK010000019.1, on the reverse strand, counting down.
AGCCGGCACCGGCAATGGCCACCGCCATGGCGATGCGGCTGGCCCGCAGTTCGGCTTTCTCGCTGATATCCGGCGTGATCATGCCCTTCAGCAGGTCGTGGGAGATGGCCGAGGCGATTGCTAGCAGCAGGCCCGCCGCGGTGGACAGCGCCGCCGCCAGGCCGCCGGCCGCCACCAGGGCGATAACCCAGTTCGGCAGCTTGGCAATTTCCGGGTTGGCCAGCACCATGATGTCGCGGTCGACCTTCACCATCTCGTTGACACTCTTGTCAGCGGAGTACTGGATGCGACCGTCGCCGTTCTTGTCCTCGAAGCCCAGCAGGCCGGTCGTCTCCCAGTTCTTGAACCACTGGGGGCGCTCCTCGTAGACGAGGTGCTGGCCGGGCTGGGGCTCGATGGTCTGCATGAAGTTGAGCCGCGCCATGCCAGCTACCGCCGGTGCCGTGGTGTAGAGGATGGCGATGAACACCAGCGCCCAACCGGCAGAGGAGCGCGCGTCGCGCACCTTCGGCACGGTGAAGAAGCGGATGATCACGTGGGGCAGGCCCGCAGTGCCAATCATCAGGCTCATGGTGTAGGCAAACATGTTGAGCCCCGACAAGCGCACGTCGGTGGTGTACTCGCGGAAGCCCAGCTCGGTCACCATCTGGTCGAGTCGATCCAGCAGGAAGGTCTCGCTGCCCGCCATGGTGCTGCCCAGTCCCAGCTGCGGCAGCGGGTTGCCAGTCAGGTTCAGGCTGATGAAGATTGCCGGGATGGTGTAGGCCATGATCAGCACGCAGTACTGGGCAATCTGGGTATAGGTAATTCCCTTCATGCCGCCGAGTACCGCGTAGAAGAACACAATCGCCATACCCACCAGCAGGCCGGTGCCGTAGTCCACTTCCAGGAAGCGAGAGAAAGCCACGCCCACACCCTTCATCTGGCCGATCACGTAGGTGACCGAGCAGATAATCAGGCACACCACCGCCACCGCGCGCGCGGCATTGGAGTAGTAGCGGTCACCGATGAACTCGGGCACCGTGAACTTGCCGTACTTGCGCAGGTAGGGGGCCAGCAGCATGGCGAGAATCACGAAGCCGCCGGTCCAGCCCATCAGGAACACCGAGCCGCCGTAGCCCATAAAGGCGATCAGGCCCGCCATGGAGATGAAGGACGCGGCCGACATCCAGTCCGCCGCCGTGGCCATGCCGTTGGCCACCGGGTGCACGCCGCCGCCGGCGACGTAGAAGTCCTTGGTGGAGCCGGCCCGCGACCAGATGGCGATGCCGATGTAGAGCGCGAAGGTGGCGCCCACCACGATATATGTGAGTAGTTTCAGGTCCATGGCGCTAGTCCTCCTCGACCTTGAACTCGCGGTCCAGGTCGCCCATTTTCTTGGTGTAGTAGAAGATCAGCACCACGAATACGTAGATGGCACCCTGCTGGGCAAACCAGAAGCCCAGCTTGTAACCACCGATCTGAAACTGGTTGAGCACGTCAACGAGAATGATCCCGAAGCCGAAGCTCACCACGAACCAGATCACCAGCAGCTTGACCATAAGGGCCAGGTTGCGCTGCCAGTAGGCCTTGGCCTGTTCGTCGCTTAGTTGTGACATGACACACCTCCGGTGCGATTGTTTTGCATTAAGACTTATTGTTAGCGTCCTTAGCCTAGCGCCGCGGACGCGGTATTTCCTTTAGACATTGGTCTAATACAGTGACGCTCTACTGAGCGAGGTTCCTGTCAGACCCTGCTCCAAAACCTGCTCCTTTAGAAAGCGTGCTTGATCGCAAATTGAATGCGGTACAGGTCACCCTCGCGACCGTCTTCCAGCTCCCGGTGGGCGTAGATCAGCTCGCCGCCGATCGACATGCGCGGGGCAGGCAGGTAGGCGAGGTTCAGGTGCACCGACTGGTAGCTCTCATTGAGGGAGTCGGTATCCATGAACTCGCTCTCGCTGGGGTTGTCCGCGCCCGAGGCTGAAAGTACCAGCAGGCTGCGCCACTTCGGGTTCCAGTAGTGCTGGTAAGAGACAAAGGCGCCCCACTGGTCGATGGTCTCGATGGAACCGTCATCGGCGATATAGCCGTCGTTGAAGGAGTTGAGGCCCAGGTAGCGGCCCAGGGCGCTGCCGTAGCTGGCCATGAAGCGCAGGTCGTCCTTGTTATCAAAGGACCATTTGCCGGCGAGGCTCAGGCCGTAGCCGAATTCCTCGTCGCTATCGACCTTGAAGCTGTTGCTGACGGAGCGGTCCTCGTAGCCGAGTTCGCGGCCGATAGCGGCGAAGGACCAGGCCAGGTTGCCGGCCTTGCCGTTGTAGCGGGCGACGATATCGGGCAGGTCTTCCGCGTCATCGAGGCGAATCCCGGGCAGACCGCCGTTCACCTCATTGAGGCGGGTGGCCGGATTTTCTATCGCGAACTGCCAGGGGCCTTTGGTCCAGCGCACCAGCGGCTGGCGATCGAAGATGGTGCCTACCGGCCCCACAAAGTCGAAGGTGTCGGGCAGGGCCGCAACATTGAAGAAGGTCGACCAGGTCTGCCCGGCCAGTATCGAGGCGTCATCAGCGTACTGCCACTTCACGAAGGCGTGGCGGATGCGCGAGTTCCAGGAGTTGGAAATGCGCTCGTCGCCGTTGCGGCTGAGCATGAAGTCCAGTTCAACCCGCGAGGAGATCGTGCCCACGTCGGTGGGCGTGGCGGTAGTGAAGTAGAAGCGTGACGACTTGGCGTGGATGTTGGTATCCACGAAGTTATCGGAACTGCCTTCCTTGGGCTCCACCGGAATCAGCGATGGCACCAGGAAGTCATCGATCAGGCGGTTGCCGGGGTCGCCTTCTTCGTAGTCGGTCGTCAGGGAGTCGAGCTGTACGTAACCGCCGTACTTGAACTCGGTGCCCTTGCGTATCGGGCGCACGACTTCGATTTCTTCGGCGTTGGATTCGATGGCGGCCGTGTTGGTGGCCATCATGGTTTTCAGTTCCGCGAGCTGGCGTTCCAGCTCAGCGATGCGCCCCTCTACGTCATGATTGGAGGCCATGCTGCCCGATGATGCCAGGGCGGCGAGTACCGCTGCAGCAACGGGTTTTGCGGTGAATGCTCTTATGGTTCTCATGGTCTGCGCTCCTCGATAGGTTATGCGAGCAAGCACAGTATTAGCCGCCGGATCACCGACACCCATTAGACTTTAGTCAAAGACCAGGGGGTGTTTCGACCAAAGTCTAATATCGACAGCCCGGGCTCTCACCGACACTGAAACTCCAACAAACGGTGTCACCTGAGGAGGGCCAGACATGAGTACGCAGACGACCTACCCCGTCCCCACCGACTTTTCCCGTGCCGGCACGCTGGACAGCGCCGGCTACGAGGCCTTTTACCAACGCTCGATCGACGACCCGGAGGGATTCTGGGCGGAGCAGGCCCAGGCCATCGACTGGATACGCCCCTTCGAGACGGTGAAGGATGTTTCCTTCGACAAGGAGAACCTGCACATTCGCTGGTTCGAGGAAGGCGTGCTGAATGCATCGAGCAACTGCATCGATCGTCACCTGGAGGAGCACGGTGATCGCATCGCCTTTATCTGGGAGCCTGACAATCCCGAGGAAGACACTCGACATATCAGCTACCGCGAGCTGCACCTGGAAGTCTGCCGGCTCGCCAATGGGCTCAAATCGCTGGGCGTCGAGAAAGGCGACGTGGTCACCATCTACATGCCACTGGTACCGGAAGCGGCCTACGCCATGCTGGCCTGTGCGCGCATCGGCGCCATCCACTCGGTGGTATTTGGCGGCTTCAGCGCCGAGGCGCTGGCGGGCCGCATCGACGACTGCCGCAGTGAAATCATCATCACCTCTGACCAGGCGGTGCGCGGCGGCAAGACCATCCATCTCAAGGACAGCGCCGACCTGGCAGCCCAGCATGCCCAGACCACCAGCATCCACCACATCGTTACCGTGAAGCGCATGGGCGACCCGGTCACCTGGCAGGACGGCCGTGATGTCTGGTACGAGGAGCTGGTGGCCCACCAACCGATCGACTGCGCGCCGGAGCCAATGAACGCCGAGGACCCGCTGTTCATCCTCTATACCTCCGGCTCCACCGGCAAGCCCAAGGGTGTGGTGCACTGCACCGGCGGCTACCTGGTGCAGTCGGCCCTGTCCTTCAAGCATGTTTTCGACTACCAGCCCGGCGACGTGTTCTGGTGCACCGCTGACGTCGGCTGGATCACCGGGCACACCTACCTGGTGTACGGCCCGCTGGCCAATGCCGCCACTGCGGTGATGCACGAGGGTGTTCCCAACTACCCGAGCCTGAAGCGCTGGCCCGAGATCATCGAGAACAACAAGGTCGATATTTTCTACACCGCACCCACCGCCATTCGCAGCCTGATGGCGTTCGGCGACGAGTGCGTGGAAGGCGTCGACCTGTCGAGCCTGCGACTGCTGGGCAGTGTCGGTGAGCCCATCAATCCGGAAGCCTGGCGTTGGTATTTCGAGACATTCGGCGACAGCCGCCTGCCTATTGTCGACACCTGGTGGCAGACCGAGACCGGCAGCGCCATGATCGCGCCGCTGCCCGGCGCCACCGATCTCAAGCCGGGCTCGGCCACCCGGCCCTTCTTCGGTATCAGTCCCGCGCTACTGGACGCGGAAGGCAAGCAGCAGGAAGGCGCGATTACCGGCAACCTGGTGATTCTCGACAGCTGGCCCTCCCAGGCCCGTACCGTTTACGGCGATCACCAGCGCTTTATCGACACCTACTTCACCACCTACCCGGGCATGTTCTTCACCGGTGACGAATGCCGCCGCGACGAGGACGGCTACTACTGGATTACCGGCCGGGTCGACGACGTGATCAACGTGTCAGGCCACCGCATGGGCACCGCCGAGCTGGAAAGCGCCCTGGTGGCACACCCGGCGGTCGCCGAGGCGGCGGTAGTGGGCTACCCGCACGACATCAAGGGCCAGGGCCTGTACATGTTCGTGACGCTTAGCGCCGACCAGCAGCCCAGCGACGACCACAAGGCAGATCTCAAGAGCTGGCTGCGCAAGGAGATCGGCCCCATCGCCCACCCGGACGTCATCCAGTGGGCACCGGGACTGCCGAAAACCCGCTCCGGCAAGATCATGCGACGCATCCTGCGCAAGATTGCCCACAACGAGTGCGAACAGCTCGGCGATATCTCTACCCTCGCCGACCCTTCGGTGGTGCAGACACTGATCACCGACCGGGTGCAACCGCCGACGGCCCACTAGGGTCGCCCGGCGTTCCTATCCCCCTCGGGTCGGGTGCCAGGCGCACCCGGCCCGCTTTTTCCGCTACACTTTCCCTCACACCCCATCGCAGTACCAAGAGCAATAACAACAAGGACTAACGGGAAGCCGAGGGATGCCCGCACTCATCATTGCCGATGATCACCCGCTGTTCCGCAGCGCGCTGGAACAGGTATTCAGCATGCGCTTTCCGGACATGGACATCGTCAGCGCCGCCGATGTCGCCAGCCTGCAGACGGTGGTCGAGCAGCAGCGCGATGTGGCCATCGTATTGCTGGACCTGAATATGCCGGGCGCCCATGGTTTTTCGGCGCTGTCCTGGCTGACCGGCCAGCGGCCGGAAACGCCGGTGGTGGTGGTCTCTGCCAACACGCTGCCGGAAACGGTACGACGGGCCCTGGACCACGGCGCCGCCGGCTTTATCTCCAAGTCCGCCGACACCGAGGTGCTGGAGCAGGGGGTAGCCGATGTGCTGGAAGGTGCGCGGGGCATTCACCCCGGCCTCGATGTCTCCGCCCGCGGCGCTGAGCTCAAGGCGCTGGACGTGGCGGAAGCCCTGGACAGCCTCACACCGCAGCAGTTCCGGGTAGCCTCCATGCTCGCCGAGGGCCTGCTCAACAAGCAGATTGCCTACGAACTCGACGTGAAGGAAGCCACCATCAAGGCCCACATGACCGAGATCTTCCGCAAGCTCAGCGTCAACTCCCGCACTCAGGCGGTGCTTGCCCTGGCCTCCCTCGCCGTGGAGCCCGGCGCCGATGACCGCGCTGTCAGCCAATAGCTGGATATCGACTGCCACCGCTCTGAAACCGCGCGCGCAGCACCCGGGGGCCTGCCGGGACGCGCTAAAAGCTTGCCGTCCATGGCTCGCTCGACTGCGGCCGTCCCTGGCCGCAGACGGTCCCGGCAGGCCCCCGGGCACCGCACGCGCTCCGCAGGTAGAACTACCGATCCAGAACTTCGCACCTGCTTTGCCGGAATTTCGCTATTGAGGAGGGCGTGAGCTGGTCATAGGGTTTTCCGGACCGTCAACGGCCACGGATGGCCGTTGTCGAGCGAGCCATGGACGGCATGCTTTTAGCGCGTCCGGAAAACCCTATGACCAGTTCGCGCCCGTCCTACGAAGAAAAGCTCAAGCGGCGGATTTTTCGACGAGGGCGATGATCAGGGCCTGCAGGCGCGCCGCCTGCACCGGCTTGGGAAGGAAGCGGAAGCCCGCAGCGGCCACACGATCGCGGACTTCGACGCTGTTGTCAGCGCTGATAACGATGCAGGGTGCATCGCTGCCGTAGTCGCGCTGCGCCGCCTGCACCGCATCGACGCCGTTTTCACCCTCATCGAGGTGGTAGTCGGCGAGGATTACCGCGGGTCGGTCGCCCGCCTGCAGTTGCTTGCGCAGGGCCCAGCCGCTGTTCACGGTAACCACCTGCGCACCCAGGCTTTCCAGCAACTCGCTCATGCCCTCGCGAATGCGCGCGTCATTGTCCAGGCACAGTAGCGACAGACCCACCAGGCCGCGGCGCGTTTCCTCGCGAGTTTCAGACCCGGTGCTGGTGGCGGTGCCCAGGGGTACATTGACCGAGAAACAGGTGCCGTGGCCCTCGGTGGACTTCAGCCCCAGGTCCAGTTCCAGCAGCTGCGCATAGCGACGCACGATGGCGAGGCCCAGGCCGAGGCCTTCCTCCACATCGCCACCCTGGCGCGGCAGGCGTTCAAATTCCTCGAAAATGCGGGCCTGGTCTGCCTCGGCAATACCGGGCCCGGTATCGAGTACCTGCAGCACGGCGCTGTGTTCCCGACGCCGCAGGCCGATCACTACCTTGCCCTGCTCCGTGTAGTTGAGGGCATTGCCCAAGAGGTTCTGGAGTATCCGGTACAGCAGGCCACGGTCGGTATACAGCCACAGGGAGCTGGGTTGCACCCGCAGTTCGATACCACGGGACTCTGCCACCGCGCCGAACTCCGCTCCCAGCTCCTCGAGCAGGGCGCCGGCCTGGAAGTTCGAGGCCTCGGCAATTTCCCGGCCGGAGTCGAGGCGCGCGATCTCCCGCAACTCGGATATGAGCTGTTCGGCCCGCTGCAGGGAGCCGTCTATCTGCGCCACGGTGCGCCCGACGTCTGCATCGTCGGACCCATCCAGGCGCCGCTGCAGCACCGAGGTAAACAGCCGGGCCGCATTGATCGGCTGCAGCAGGTCGTGGCTGGTGGCCGACATGAAGCGGCTCTTGGACTGGTTGGCATCGCGCAGCTGGGCCTCCACGCTGGCCCGCAGACGGTTCTCGCGTCGCAGCGCCGCATTGCTTTCGCTGAGGCTCTGGCTGCCGCTGGCCACCTTCTGTTCCAGCTCCTGCTTGGCCTCTTCGAGCTGGGTTACCACTTCCCGGTAGTCGGTGATGTCGATGTAGGTGGTAACGAAGCCGCCGTGGGGCATGGGCGTTCCGCGAATGTCGATCACCTTGCCATTGGGCAGGGTGCGCTCCAGCCGATGCGGGTTGCCCTCGCGCATCCAGTCGAGGCGCTTGGCGATTTCCTGGCCCTCCGGCAGGCCGCGGGAGCCGAGAATGCCGCGCTCGGCGTTGAAGCGATACACCCGCTCGATCGGGCAGCCGACATAGAGAAAACGCGGTGGGTAATCTAACAGCTCCTCGTAGCGCTTGTTCCAGGCCACCAGCCGCAGGTCGCGATCGACCACCGACACCCCCTGCAACAGGCTTTCCACCGTGGTCTGCAGCAGCTCGCGGTTGAAGGTATTGAGCCGGCTGGCGTCGCTGACCATGCCGGCGAGGTCCGTGTAGGCCAGCTGTTGGGCGCTTTCCAGCTGCTCCATGGCCTGGTGCGCAGAGGTGGCACCGATCATCGCGGCCAGCACGGATTCCACCCGCTCCACCACAAACTGCGGAGCGCGGTCCGAGGGCAGTAGACGCTGCTGGTAGCGGTCTTCGAACTCCTGCCACATGCGCCGCAGCTCCCCCTCTTCGACGAACGGAGGCAGCAACGCCTGCAGCTGGCTGACCCGGATCAGGCTCAGGGAAAAATCCTCCGCCTCAGCGCCGGCCTCAGGTTCGTCCATGAACAGGCGCGCCTGCCGGGTGTCGGCGGCGCCGGGCGCCAGCCACAGGGAAAACGCCAGCAGCGAGAAAGTATTCAGGCCCAGTGACCACAGCGTGGCATAGGCGAGACGCGCCTCGCCGCTGCTGCCAAACAGGTGCAGGGGCCGCAGCCATTCAATCCCGAAGGGACCCAGGTCCAACAGGGCGTGCCCGGCCGGCAGCACTACCGGCAGCACACCGCAATAGAACCAGGTCGCCAGGCCCAGGCTCAGGCCGATCAATACCGCGCGGCCGTGGGCGCGGCGCCAGTACAGGCCGGCCAGCAGTGCGGGCGCAAGCTGGGCAGCAGCCAGGAAGCAGATGAAGCCGATCTGGGTAAGCCAGGGGATCTCCATGATCCAGCGCGCTACCAGCCACGCCGCCAGCATGATGCCGGCAATGGTGACTTGTCTTACGCGGCGCAGGCTGTCGCCGAGCTTGAGTACCGCCGAGGGCGACAGCGCATTGCTGCGCATCACCAGCGGCGCTACCACCTCATTGGTGATCATGATGGCCAGGGCCACGGTAGCCACGATAACCATGCCGGTGGCTGCCGAGATTCCGCCGATAAAGGCGGCCACCGCAATCCAGTCGGCTTCCAGGGCCACCGGTAGCAGCTGTACATAGGTGTCGGGGTTGTGCTGCTCCGCCACTGCAAATACGTGAGAGCCCGCCTGGCTGATCGGCACCACCAGCACCATGAACAGCAGCAGGTACAGCGGCACCAGCCAGCGCGCGGTGCCGACACTGCGCTCACCCTGGGATTCAACCACCATCACGTGAAACTGGCGGGGCAGGCAGAGGATGGCGAGCGCGGAGATCAGTGTCTGGGCCGCGAAGTCCGCCGACAGGGGCAGCTGCCAGCTGTGCTCCACCGGGGAGTGCTCGGCCTCGGGCAGGCCGTAGAGGTACAGCAGCGCCAGCGCGGCAACAGCAAAAAAGGCCAGCAACTTGACCAGGGATTCCACCGCGATTGCCGTCATGACCCCCTGGTGGCGTTCGCGCCCATCGAGGCGACGGGTGCCGAACAGGATAGTGAATACCGCGAGAATAATCGCCGTCAGCAGCGCGGTGTCGCCGCCCACCGCATCCACTTCACCGCCGCCGATCGTCGTCCAGGCCTGGGCCAGCGCCTTGAACTGCAGCGCGATGTAGGGAAGCACCGCCGCTGCTGCCACCAGGGTAACGATAAAAGCCAGCGACTGGCGCTTGCCGTAGCGCGCACCGATGTAGTCGGCGATCGACGTCACCCGGTGCTGTTCGCCCACGGCCAGCAACCGGCGAATAACCGGCCAACACAGGGTAAAGGCGAGTATCGGGCCCAGGTAGATCGGCGCATGGCTCCAGGGCAGGGCCGTGGCACTGCCCACCGCGCCATAGAAAGTCCAGGAACTGCAGTACACGGTGATCGACAAGGCGTAGATCCAGCCGCGCCAGGCCGCCCCACGACGCGCGGTGCCGACGTCGGAGTTGTGATCGGTGAACCAGGCGACCGCAAACAGCAGGCAGATATACAGGAGCGCCAGGCTCAGCAGGTTGGATGGTGACAACATGCCATTAGTCTAGTTATGGGGCACTGGGGGCACCATAGCAGAGTGGGGCGTGGTCTGGACCCCCGTGCACCTGGGTCAGGTGAACGCATATTCGTCATCCCCGCGAAGGCGGGGTGCCGGGCACTGGTACGTCCGTCATCCCCGCGCAGGCGGGGATCCAGTTACTCGTAGCCTATAGTGGCTGGATTCCCGCCTGCGCGGGAATGACGGGGCGCGGGAACGAGGGGGGCGCGCAACGGCGGGGCCGCCGTTTGCACTGTGGCGACAGATGAGAGCGTCAGGCGATGGTAATGCTCTCGTCCAGGTAAACGTCCTGGATGGCGTTGAGCAGCGCCACGCCCTCGGCGGTGGGTTTCTGGAAGGCCTTGCGCCCCGATATAAGTCCCATGCCGCCGGCGCGCTTGTTGATCACTGCGGTACGCATGGCCTGGTGCATGTCGTCTTCGCCGCTGGCGCCGCCGGAGTTGATGAGACCGGCACGGCCCATGTAGCAGTTCGCCACCTGCCAGCGCGCCAGGTCAATGGGGTGATCGCTGGTGAGGGTGTCGTACATGGCCGGGTGCGACTTACCAAAGCCGATGGCCGGGAAGCCACCATTGCCCTCGGCCAGCTTCTGCTTGACGATGTCGGCCTCGATGGTTGCAGCCAGATGATTGGCCTGGCCGGTGGTGTCGGCAGCCGTGTGGTAATCGACACCGTCTTTCTTAAAGTCGCTGTTGCGCAGGTAGGCCCAGAGTACGGTCACCATGCCCAACTCGTGGGCGTATTCAAAGGCCTCGGCGATCTCGGTGATCTGCCTGCGGCTTTCCGGCGAGCCGTAGTAGATGGTCGCGCCTACCGCGACAGCACCAAGGTCGAAGCTCTGCTTTACGCTGGCGAACAGGGTCTGGTCGTACATGGTCGGGTAGGTGAGCAGCTCGTTGTGGTTGAGCTTGACGATAAACGGGATGCGGTGGGCGTATTGCCGCGATACCGAACTCAACACACCGACGGTGGAGGCCACCGCATTGCAACCGCCCTCGATTGCCAGCTCGACGATGTTGGCCGGGTCAAAGTAACGCGGATTGGGCGCGAAGGAGGCTCCGGCGGTGTGCTCGATGCCCTGGTCCACCGGCAGGATCGAGAGGTAGCCGGTGCCGCCGAGGCGCCCTGTATTGAGCATCGCGGCCAGGCTTCTCAACACTGAAGGGTTACGGTGCTTGCTGCTGACCACCCGCTCAATGTAGTCAGGCCCCGGCAGGTGCAGGGTCTCCCGGGGAATGCCCTCGCAGCGATAGTCGAGCAGGTACTCCGCCTCGTCGCCCAGGCTCGTCGCAATGTCCGTGCCGCCAGTCTGTCCCATAGCATCTCCCTCCGTCGCTCGTGGCGTTAACTCGATGTCTAACTCAAACACCGAGCTTAAAGGTAGAAGAAACTCCGGAACCTGTCGCGCCAGGTTCCGGGGCGATTGACCTTACTCAATCTTTGGGGGGGCTAGCTGCCCGCAGGGCAAAAGGCGGCCTCAGGCGGCCTTGTAGCGGATGGGGATTTCCAGCAGGCCGCGCAGCAGGATATTGGGCATGTATTCCAGCGCGTCCGGATCGCAGGCCAGCTCGAACTCGTCGAAGCGCTCGAACAGTACTTCCCAGGCCACCCGCTGCTCCAGCTTCGACAGGTGCTGGCCGATGCAAACGTGGGTGCCGAAACCAAATGCGACGTGGCGCTTGGCGTTCTCCCGGGTAACGTCGAAACTCATCGGCTCCGGGAAGTGTGTCTCGTCGTGATCGGAGGAGAAGTACTTGAGCAGCACCATGCTGCCGGCGGGGATGTCCACGCCTCCTAGGTTGTAGTCGGACTTCACCACCCGCCACATATTGGAGGTGGGCGAGGCCAGGCGCAGGGACTCCTCTACCATGTTGGGGATCAGCGAGCGATCTGCACGCACTTTCTCGGCCTGCTCCGGGAACAGGCACAGCTGGCGCATACACTCCGCCAGGGTAGCGGTCGTGGTCTCGTTGCCAGCCACCATGAACTGGGTGCAGTAGGACAGCTGCTCCTCGATCTTCAGCGGCCGGTCCCCGTACTGGGCATTGGAAATCACGCCGAGCATATCCTCGGCGGGCTTGCCGCGGCGCGCATCCAGGGCTTCAACGAACCAGTCGTACTCGTCCTTGATGCCGTGCTGTGCGGCAACCAGCGCGTCCTTGTCGGCCACCTGCGACAGGGCAGTAACGTTGTCCTCGGTCCATTTGAAGGCCAGGTCAATCATGTCCAGCGGCATACCCAAAACGTGCATGATCACCGACAGGGGCAGCGGCCGTGCGAACTCCTCGATGAAGTTGCACTCCTGCTTGCCCATCAGCCCGTCCACCAGGTCATTGGCGCGCTGGCGAATCCACGGCTCGTAGCGCTCCAGGTAAGGTGCGGTGAAATACTCCCGCACTGCGTCGCGGAAAACCTTGTGCTCGGGGTCGTCGATGGTCAGCAGCGTGCCCTTGCCCAGGTTATAGGTGGCACTCATGGCTTCCTGCACATCCGGGTCGATCTCGCGTGCCGAGCCCAGCGCCAGCCCAAATTCGTTGGAGAAAACCTCGGGCTTGCGGTGCGCCTCGCGCACCAGGTCGTAGGTCGCCACTACGAATATCCCGGTTTGCGGGTCCCGGTAAACCGGCGCCTCGTCGCGCAGGGTCTTGTCGAAGTGGTAGGGGCATTGCAGGGTTGCCGGATCCATCAGCGGCATGTCCTGGAGGCTGCGATTGTCCGTTGCTTGCATGGAGACTGGTCCCGTTATTTTCTTATAGGGCCTGCAATCCTAGCAGAAACAATCAGGATTGACTGTATTTTTTGATTGGCCCTTGCCTGAGATGGGTCAATTGCCCTCCGCTACATCTGCACCTAACCTGAATTGAGGTACTTAAGCCGGGTTCCCGATGGCCTACCAATCCCTGCCCGCCTCAGCGCTGTACAACCCCTGCGACCCCACGACCCTGCCGTTTGCCCATACCGGCGAACTGGAAGCGCTGCCACTGAGCCCGGGCCAGGAGCGGGCCCGGGAGGCGATCGAGTTTGGGGTCGATATCCGCAGACCTGGCTTCAATATCTTTGCCCTCGGTGATATCGGTCTCGGCAAGCGGGAACTGGTCGACAGCATCCTGGCGGGACGGGAGGGCGACAACGGCTCGCGCTTCGACTGGTGTTACGTGGCCAACTTCGACGACCCCCAGAAGCCCAACCTGCTGAAACTGCCGCCGGGCATCGGCCGTGAACTGGCCGGGGACATGCGCCAGCTGGTGGAGGACCTGCTGACTGCGCTGCCCTCCTCCTTCGACGACGAGGAATACCGGCGCCGCCGCAAGGAAATCGAAGACGACATCAACGAACGCTACGAGACCGCCTTCCGGGAGCTGGGGGAAAGCGCCGCCGCCCGGAACGTGGCCCTGCTCAGCACACCCATGGGCTACACCCTGGCGCCTACCCGCAATGGTGAAGCCATCACGCCGGAACAGTTCGCCGCCCTGTCGAGGGAAGAGCAAAAAGCCCTGGAGGAAGTGATCAGCGAGCTGCAGGCAGAGCTACAGAACGTGCTCAGCACTTTGCCGCTGTTGAAGCGCGAGACAGCACACCGGATCAAGGCGCTGCAGAAAGAGATCACCCAGTTCACCGTCGAACAGCTCATCGCCTGGCTGGAGCACAAGTACCGCGACCAGCCCGAGGTCATCGAGTACCTGCATGACGTGAAGGATCACGCCATCGAGAACGCCCAGGATTTCCTGCCCGGCGACGGCAATGCCGAAGTAGAGCATGTCAGCAAGCGCGCGCGGGCGTATTCGCCGTTCCAGATCAATGTGCTGGTAGACAGCGAGGCTGCCAGCGGCAGCCCGGTAGTGTTCGAGGAGAACCCCACCTACCAGAACCTGGTGGGTCGGGTGGAGTACGTCTCCGAGATGGGCACGCTGATGACGGATTTCACCCTCATCAAGCCCGGTGCGCTGCATCGCGCCAACGGCGGCTACCTGATCATGGAAGCCGACAAGCTGCTGCGCCATGTGTACGCCTGGGAAGGCCTGAAGCGCGCCCTGCGCTCCGGGGAGATCAAGATCGAATCCCTGCAGGAGGCGCTAAGCCTTAACACTACCGTGTCGCTGGAGCCCGAGTGCATGCCACTGGATGTGAAGGTGATCCTGCTGGGTGAGCCCAGGCTTTATTACCTGCTCAACCACTACGACCCGGAGTTCAGCAAGATTTTCCAGGTGGCGGCGGACTTTGCGCCGGAGATACAGCGCAGCGACGGGCAGCAACTCGTTTACGCGCGTATGATCGCCACGCTGCAGGCCGAGCAGGAATTGAAGCCCCTGGACGCCGCGGCGGTGGCACTCACCATTGAATTCGCATCCAGGCTGGCCGATGACCAGGAGCGGCTGTCACTAGACCGGGATGCGGTATCGCGGCTGCTGCAGGAAGCCGACCACTGGGCCGGCGCGCGCGGCACCGAGATCATTAGTCGCGAAGACATCGACCAGGCCATCGAACGTGAGCGCTACCGGCACAGCCAGCTCAAGGAACGCCTTGGCGAACAGATCCTGCGCGGCATCAAGCTGATCGACACCGAGCACCGCCGCTCCGGGCAGGTGAACGGGCTGTCGGTAATGGCGCTGGGCGCCCAGCGCTTTGGCCTGCCCTCGCGCATTACCGCCACTGCCCGCCTTGGCAAGGGCCAGGTCATCGACATCGAGCGGGAGGTCAAACTGGGCGGCGGCATTCACTCCAAGGGCGTGCTGATCCTGGCCTCCTACCTGGCGCGGGAGTACGCGCGGGAACAACCCCTGGCGCTGGCAGCCAGCCTGGTGTTCGAGCAGAGCTACGGCGGGGTTGATGGCGACAGCGCCAGCTGCGTGGAACTCTGCTGCCTGCTGTCGGCTATTGCTGACCTGCCCCTGCGCCAGGACCTGGCCGTCACTGGTTCCATGAACCAGCTCGGGGAAGTGCAGGCCATCGGCGGGGTCAACGAGAAGATCGAGGGATTCTTCGAGATTTGTGAGGCCCGGGGCCTGACCGGCGAACAGGGGGTGATTATCCCCGCTGCCAACGGCGTCCACCTTATGCTGCGGGATTCAGTGCGCGACGCCGTGGCCGATGGCCGCTTCCATATCTACACCGTGGAGTCGGTAGACGATGCGATGAGCCTGCTCTGCGGCCTGCCCACCGGCGAGCCCGATGCCGACGGGCGGTACCCGGAAGGCAGTTTCCGGCGAGCGGTTTGCGACAGCCTCGACACGCTGCTGGAGAAGCAGAAGACGTTGCTCAAGGATTCAGGCAATGGGCAAGAGAAAGACGCCTGAGCCGCGTATCGTCGTTACCATCGACACCGCCTCTGGGGTGGAACCCGCCATCGCCGTGGCGACAGCGCTGGCGAAAGCCTACCAGCGCGCCCTGCACGTGCTGTTCATCGAGGACACCGACCTGCTGGCGGTCGCCGGCTTGCCCTTCACCCGTGAGTTTCCGCGTGCCGGAGGTCCACCCCGCGACCTCAGCAATACCTTGCTGGAACGCCAGATGGAGAGACTGGCCGAACAGTACCGCAACGACCTCGAGCGCCAGGCCCGGGCGGCCGCCGTGCCCTGGAGCTATGCTCGCGTGCGCACCAGCAAGCGACTGGCGATGGGCGAGGCCAGTACCGACCTGCTGGTGATCGGCCAGCCGGCCACCACCAGAGCGGCCCGCGCGGCGCGGATACTGTTGCTGGACGGCAAGGACCCGGCCGTATTGCGCGCACTGGAAAGCGTATTGCAGGCCCCGGGCTATGAGGCGGCCGACCTGATGGTCCACGGCGAATTCGATGCCCAGGCGCTCAACGAGATTCTCGCGCAGCACCCCCGGGTGAAGCGGCTGCTGATGGGGGGACCCACGCTCAAGGAGCTGCTGACGGCACGGGCCTATCGACCCAGCCTGGTATTGCTGTCCCGAGACGCCGACGCTGCAGAGCTCGAACCCTGCCTGCAGCTGGCGCACTGCCCGGTGATCGCCGTCGCTGAAGGCTAGAGCGACACCTCGAAGTACTCACAGAGATCGCCGTCGTCGGGGAAGCTGACCTGGCCAAGATGGGTGAAGCCAAGCCGTTCCAGCACCGCGATTGAGTCGCGGTTATGCGGCGCCGTGATGGCTGCCAGGCACTCAAGCCCGAAACGCTGACGGGCGTAGTCCATCACCCCGCGCGCCGCTTCGGTAGCAAAGCCGGCGCCGCGCCCCGAGGGCAGGAAGGAGTAACCCAGGTCGACGTAATCCAGGAAGTCCCGTTTGACCAGCCCCGCCATGCCCACCGCCTCGCCCGTGTCCCGGCGGGATACCAGCCACATGCCAAAGCCGTGCACCTCGTAGCTGGTGAAAATCCTGTCCTCCATGCTGGCCAGCGCCTGTTGCTCACTGCGCACGCCGCGATCGGCGATATTGGCCTTGAAGTCCGGGTCGCTGAGCATGGCCAGGTAAAAGCCCGCGTCCGCTTCGGTGAGCTCCCGCACCTGCAGGCGCCGGGTTTCAAACAATGACATCATCGCAGGGCTACTTTGGCGCCTTCTTTTCCAGTCGGGCTACAGTTTCGTCGAAGGCTTTCAACACGTCGGCGCGACCCTCGCTGCTGACATCAAAAGTCGAGCGCAGCAGCTCAAGATGGGATGCGTCACCCAGTGTCTTGGTGGCCTTGAAGCACTTCTTCAGGAACGGCCCGTCGCCGCCGATAATTTTTTTCTCCACGCGCGTCAGGTCGATAATCGAGGGTACCAGCGAGGCGTCTTTGGTCTTGGTCACCGAGTTCAGTAGCTCGCTGTAGGCAACGCGAGCGAACTCATTAAACCTCTCGCGCTCATCGAAGAAGCGCTGGTACACCGGGGCGAACTCTGGTGCGGCGACCTTGCTCATGAGGCGGGCCAGGTTCCAGTGATCGTTCTTCATGAGGCCCGATTCAAAATCGCTGATCAGGCCCTCTTTCGCCAGTATGACGTCGAAGGCGCCGAGCGCTGCGTCCGGCAGGCGCGCCGGGATGCCGGCAAACAGATCGAGGGAAAACTGAATAATGCTGGTCTGCAGCATACCCATACTGCCGGCCAGCGCATCGATCAGTATGGGGAGATCTACCCCCTCCAGCACCTTGAGCAGCGCGGGCCGCTTTGCCTCCAGAGGGCCCCTGGAGTGGAAGGAAGAGAGATACCAGCCAAAATGCCTGCCGATGTCAGGATCGTAATCCATCGCATTGAGTGCTTCGGCATCGCCGGCGACAAAGGTTTCGAACAGCAGCTTGCGGCGCGCCTGCACCGCCGGATCCTTTGGTTTGCGCAGGCTACCATCCAGGCCCCTAACACCCAGGGCGCGTGCAGCTTCCATATCGTCTTCATCAAGCTGGCATTTCCGCAGCTTCTTGAGACTTGCGAGGGGAGAAAAGTCGGTCACCGGTACCCGACTGATCTCGATTTTTTCGAGCTCGGCACAGGCCGCCAGCGGTGCAAGGTCCTCCACCTGGGTATCTCGCATATCGAACCACTCCAGATTGGGAAAAGAGGACACAAACGATAGATCTGATATCGGACTTCCAGAGATCAAGATGCTCCTCAGGTCGGGCAGGGAGAAATTTTCCGGGAACTCTTTCAGCTTGTTGTCACGCAGCACGAGGCTGCGCAGGCCGTCGAACCCGGATAGCGCTTCAAGATCTGGGAGTTTGCTGTTATCTATTACGACATGGTGGAGCCTGGGGAACTTGCGCAGGGGCGCGAGGCTCTCGACCTTGACGCGATCCAGGTACAGGCACTCCAGCCACTCGATGTGAGTGATTTTCTCCAGGTCGATGGGGCCGCCGCGGCTGGACGTGAACTTGAGCTCTTTGATCCGGGTGCAGTCGGCCAGATCGTCGAGGTCCTCCGGTGTTACGCCTTTCAGCTGGAGTCCGCCCCAGTTGTCGAGGACCTTGACTTCCCAGCTCATGCCGTGGTCCTTCCAACGGTTCTTCTTTCCTGCCATCGCGTTCTCCGCAAGCTGCCCGCCGCATCACAGAGTATATGCACCGGCCAGTTGTCTGGAACAGGTTTATGCGCAGCCCCCATTACTGCTATAAGGGTGCCAACGTAACTGCAAGACACGGGATGCAATGAGTCTGTTTACCCTCGACGAGCTGGAGCGCTCAGCGGCACTGGTCCATGAGCACATGCTCCCCACCCCACAGTACAGCTGGCCGCTGCTCAACGAGCAGCTGGGCCTGGAAGTGTGGGTGAAGCATGAAAACCACACTCCCACCGGCGCCTTCAAAGTGCGCGGCGGGATCACCCTGCTCGACTGGCTGCACCGCGAACAGCCCGACTGCGAGGGCATCATCACCGCGACCCGCGGCAACCACGGCCAGAGCCAGGCGCGAGCCGCCACCGCCTTTGGTATGCGGGCACGCATCCTGGTGCCCCACGGCAACTCGCCGGAGAAGAACCTCGCCATGCAGGCCTTCGGCGCCGAACTGGTGGAATTCGGTGATGACTTCGATGCCGCCCGTGAGGAGGCCGGCCGCCAGGCGGCGGCGGAGAACCTGTTCATGGTGCCGCCCTTTCACCCGCAGCTGGTGCGGGGTGTCTCCAGCTATGCACTGGAGCTGTTTCGCGCAGCACCTCCCCTGGACGCGGTATACGTGCCGATTGGCTGCGGTTCCGGCATCTGCAGCGTGATCACCGTGCGGGATGCGCTGGGCCTGGATACCGAGGTGATCGGCGTGGTCTCCACCGAGGCGATGGCGGCAAAGCTCTCGGTGGAGGCGGGCCACCCGGTGGAAACCGACAGTGCCCGCACCTTCGCGGACGGCATCGCGGTGCGGGTGCCGGTGCCGGAGGCGCTGGAGATCTACTCGAAGGGTGCGGCACGCATCGTGGCGGTCAGTGATGACGAAATCGCCCAGGCCATCCGGATCTATTTCCGGGATACCCACAACGCGGCTGAAGGCGCCGGAGCCGCGCCACTGGCGGCGCTGATGCAGGAGCGCGAACGCATGCAGGGCAAGCGCGCCGCGGTGATCCTCTGCGGCGGCAATATCGATACCTCAATGTTCAGGCAGGTACTCGCCGGGGAAACCCCCCGCATCGACTGAGGCCGCGGCGCTCTCCTACCCTCCTACCCGCCTTCCCGCGCCCAGGCGTGGGCCTCGGGACTGGCGACCCAGCGTACCGCGTTGTGCACCAGGCGTTGGAACTGGGGGTTGGCGTAGGCCTCGGGATCGTCCCCACCCTGGATATATACAATGGGGCTGGCGCCATAGCGCTTAACCCAGCCCACCAGGCTGGAGCCGGGCGGATGCTGCCAGCCCTCGCGGCTGTACATCTCACCGTCGACCGCCAGGCTGGCGGAATAGAAATTGTCGGCAACAAAGTCGTAGTCGCTGCGCAGCAGCGGAACTACATCCTCCTCGAACACCGGGCACAGGTAGAGTTCATCCGTCATGCGGAAGCTGTCAGGCAGGCCCTCGGTCACCGGATGCGCGCACTGTACGCTGATCTCATGGTCGACCTTGTGGCGGTAGCCGGAATCCGGCCAGTCCTTCCCGCGCAGGCGCGCCGGGCGATAGTGGAAACGGCCGCCGACGATTTCGGCGTACTCGGGCCAGGCCGGCCAGGCAGCAATGCTGTGGTGCATGAACACGCAGCCCATGCCCGCCTCCAGCAGCTCGAGGAAGGCTGCCTTGAACCCGGGCTCGGGCTCCACAGGCGCGGCGCCCGCGGTAAAGTCGATCCCGGGCATGTCATAAAAGACGCAGGCATCGACCCGCGCGCGCAGGGCCGGGCCCAACAGGTCTGCCGCCAGCGGCTGCTCGACCAGCGACCAGGCGAAGTCCTCAAGGCTCTCAAACAGCGCGGCAAAGGCGTCCCGCTCGTAGGGATGACCGCGGGCTGCGACCAGCAGTCTGCGGGCCGCGCTGTAGTTGATGATGCTCATAAATTGCGCTCACGCTAGCCCAGAAAAAAAATACAGTCAATTCTGTTTGTTTTTTCCAGGGTGCTCTGCTACCTTTTCTAACCTGCTCAAATTCCTCATAAAACTAAACAAAGGAAGGCATCATGGATCTCGGACTCAAGGGCAAAAAAGTCGTCATTACTGGCGGTTCCAAGGGCATTGGCCGTGCCATTGCCAACCTGATGGTTTCCGAAGGCGCTGACGTCGCGATTTGCGCCCGCAACGCGGAGGAAGTCGAGGGCGCGGTGTCCGAACTGTCGAAGTCCGGCAAGGCCATCGGCAGCGCCGTGGATGTGGCCGACAAGGCCGCCCTGCAGGGCTGGGTTACCAGCGCCGCCGAACAGCTCGGTGGTATCGACATCCTGGTACCCAATGTCAGCGCCGGCGGCGGCCAGATGGACGAGAACGGCTGGCGCGCCAACCTGGAAGTCGACATTCTCGGCACCACCAATGCGATCGAGGCAGCCATGCCCTCACTGCAGGCTTCCGACGCCGGCAGCATCGTAGTCATTGCCACCACTGCGGCGGTTGAGGATTTTCTGGGCCCGCAAACCTACAACGCCATGAAGGCCGCGCTGATCGTGCACTCCCAGGGCCTGGCACAGGCACTGGCGGGCGCCGGTATTCGCGTCAACGCGGTATCTCCCGGCCCGATCTTCATCGAGGGCGGCGCCTGGGACTTCATCAAGAACAATATGGCCGACATCTACAACAGCACCCTGGCCGGCCAGCCCATGGGCCGGATGGGTTCTGCCGAGGAAGTGGCCAACGCGGTCGCCTTCCTGGCCAGCCCCGCGGCCAGCTGGGTCACCGGTGTGAACCTGGTGGTCGACGGCGGCTTTACCAAACGCGTCCAGCTGTAAGCACGGCGGTTACACATGGCTGAGCTAGCAGCGGAGGAAGCGGTCGGCAAGAGCGATCGTATCGATGTCTACCTGATCGTAGGCGGCAAGTATCACAACATGGATCACCCGCGCCTGGAGCTGCTGAAGCTTCTCGCGGAACAGCCACGTATCAAGGTGCGCATCGGCGAAGACTACAGCGATATAGACACGATCTGTGACTCGGACTTCATCATCAGCTACACCGTTGATGTTAACCCGACCGCGGATCAGACCCAGCGCCTGAGCGAGGCGATGAAAGCGGGCAAGAAGTGGTTTGCCCTGCACGGCACCAACTCGATTCTCGCTTTTATGGAGGACGGTCGAGTCAACAGCCCTCGCGACAATGAGCCCTTCATGGAGATTCTGGGCAGCCAGTTTCTCTCACACCCTCCCATCATTCCCTACGATGTAGAGGTGACCGAGCCTGAACATCCCCTGGTAAAGGGTATCTCCGGTTTCACGGTGAATGACGATGAGCTGTACCTGTCAGTGTTCCACGGCGACAACACGGTGCTGATGAAAACTCACTGGACCGGCACCACCGAAGCCTTCATGGACGCCGACTGGAATGAGGATGAGCCGCGCCCGATCATGTACCTCCATCCCTACGGTGACGGCGAGGTGCTGTACCTGACGCTGGGTCACAGCCGCGGCAAGTACGACATGCAGCCGATGATCGAGGAATACCCGGAGCCCGAGCTGGGCGCCTGGCAGAATGACGAGTTTTACGAGTTGCTGCGCCGCGGTATCCGCTGGGCGATGGGTGAGCTCTAGGGTCTAACAGAGGTCACTATCGATGGAGCTCGAATTCAGCGCCGAAGAACAGGCCTTCCAACAGGAAGTCCGCAGCTTTCTGAAAGAGAGCTTCCCGGAGCATATTCGCGAGGCCACCGCCAAGACCGCCACCGTCTTCGTAGACGCACCGCCCGCGATGGAGTGGCAGAAGATCCTGGTGGAGAAAGGCTGGGCCGTACCGAGCTGGCCCGAGGAATGGGGCGGTACCAACTGGACCGCCACCCAGAAGTACATCTGGGCCATGGAATGCTCCCGCGCCGGTACACCGGCCTACAATCCGCTCTCCCTGCAACTGCTGGCGCCGGTGCTGATGGAGTTCGGCAGCGAGGAGCAGAAGCAGAAATACCTGCCGAAGATGCTCACCGGCGAACATTACTGGTGCCAGGGCTTCTCCGAACCCGGTTCCGGTTCCGACCTCGCCAGCCTCAAGCTCAAGGCCGAACGCCAGGGCGACCACTACACTGTGAACGGGTCCAAGCTGTGGCAGACCCACGCCCAGTTTTCCGACCACATCTTCTGCCTGGTACGCACCAGCAGCGATGACCGGCCCCAGAAAGGTATCAGCTTCCTGCTGATCGATATGGACAGCCCGGGCGTCAAGGTCACCCCGATCATCACCATGGGCCTGGACCACGAGGTCAACCAGGTGTTCTTCGAGGACGTGAAGGTTCCGGCGGAGAACCTGGTGGGCGAAGAAGGCGACGGCTGGAAGCATGCCAAGTTCCTGCTCGAGCACGAGCGCGGCGGCGGCAGCTCCGCCTACCGTCGACTGGCAGAGCTCGAGCACCTCAAGCACATCGTCGCCGACATGCAGGCCGACGACCCGGAATTCAATGACGACCTGCACTACTCCAAGGCCATCGCCCGCATCGAGATCGATCTCAAGGCGCTGGAAATGATGGAGCTGCGGATTCTGACCGATCTCGCCGCCGGCAAGATGCCAGGCGCGGAAAGCTCCATGCTCAAGTTGACCACCGTGAACATCGAGCAACGCATTCACCAGCTGGCGGTGGACGTGATCGGCTACCACGCCCTGCCTTTCAAGCAGCCCGACCAGGGCCCGGACTACGCCGCCACCGTGGTGCCCACCTACCTCAACAGCCGTGCGGCCTCGATATTCGGCGGCAGCCAGGAAGTGCAGAAAAACATCATCGCCAAGGTGGTACTGGGCCTGTAGGCCAGGAGCTCCCCCATGCACTCAGATGCACTGACACAGGAAGCAAAAATCCTGCTCGACTTTGTCGAACGCAATACCTGCACGCTGGCCGACAGCGTGATGGAAATTGACAGCGCCGAGTACGCCGACAGCGCACTGTTCGAGCGTGAACGCCTGGAGCTGTTCCGCAATCACCCACAGTTCGTCGGCCCGAGCTGCATGCTGCCCGAGCCCGGTGATTTCTACGCCTTCGACGATACCGGCATTCCCATCCTGGTGGTGCGCAAGCACGACGGCTCGCTGGGCGCCTTCCTGAATATCTGCTCCCACCGCGGCGCGCCGCTGGGTGAGGGCATGGGCCAGGCCAAAAAGCAGAAGCTGCTGTCCTGCCCCTACCACGCCTGGGCCTACGACCTGGACGGAAACCTCGTCGGGGTGCCGTTTGGCAATGACGGCTTTACCGGCCTCGACAAGTCGACGCGCTGCCTGAAGCCGCTCGATGTGCAGGAACAGGACGGCATGATCTTCGTGATGCCCAACCCTGAGCTGTCCTTTGACATCAACGAAACCCTGGGGGGCATCGGACAACAGCTTGCCGGCTTCGGTTTCGGCGATCACCACCTGCTGGGCGTGAAGCGCGTGGAGACCAATATCAGCTGGAAGCTGAACATGGACACCTTCCACGAGTTCTACCACTTCGATGCGCTGCATCCAGAGACCATTGCGCAGATGTCCTACAACAACATCTGCCACTACGAGCAGTTTGGCCGCAATCACTCGATGAGCTCTCCGAGCCTGGCCATCAACGAGCTCAAGGAGCAGGACGAGGCCGACTGGCAACCCCGCGAGTACATCAGCTTCGTCAACTACATCTTCCCCAACACGGTGATCTTCGTGGTGGCTGACCACTTCCAGACCTGGCGGGTATACCCGATAAGCCAGGACAAATCGGTCGTCTACCACAGCATGTTCCTGCCGGAGCCGCCCGCGACCGAAGAAGAGCGCGCAGAAAAGGAAGAGTTCTTCCAGATGATCAACGACGTGGCGGTGACCGAGGACTACACCCTGGTTGAGAAGATCCAGCGCACCCTCAATGCCGGCATAGAGCGCTCGGTACTGGTGGGGCGCAACGAGCCCGGCGTACAGAACATGCACCGACAGATTCGCGAACTGCTGTCCCCCGCCGACATCATTCGCCTGCAGAACAACTAGACAGATTCACGCTATTCGTAACGCATTTATTAGAGAGAAACAGGAGAGCTAACGTGGCCATCCCCAAGGAAAAGCTGCTTCAGGCCTATCGGATGATGAAAACCATCCGCGAATTCGAAGAACGCGTCAACGCGGAGATCATGAACGGCCAGATCGCCGGCTTCACCCACCTGTACACCGGCCAGGAGGCCAACGCCGTCGGCGTATGTGAACATCTCACCGACGCGGACACCATCATCTCCACCCACCGCGGCCACGGCCACTGCATTGCCAAGGGCGCGGACGTGATCGGCATGATGAAGGAGCTGTTCGGATCATCCGCCGGTTTGTGCAAGGGCAAGGGCGGCTCCATGCACGTGGCGGATGTCGACAAGGGCATTCTCGGCGCCAATGGGATTGTCGCCGGCGGCCCGCCCATTTCCGTGGGCTCGGCGCTGGCCGCGAAGATTCGCGGCGACAACCACGTCGCGGTGTCTTTCTCCGGCGACGGCTCGGTGAACCAGGGCACCTGCTTCGAGGCCATGAACATGGCGGTGGTGCTGAATGTGCCCGCCATCTTCGTCATCGAAAACAACTACTACTCAGAGCACACCAGCATCAACTACGCGGTGGGCTGTGACGACCTCAAGGCCCGTACCGAGGCCTTCGGCTTCCCGGTGTTCGTGGCCGACGGCTCTGATTTCTTCGCGGTCTATGAGGCCGCCGGCAAGGCCATCGAGCACGCCCGCGCCGGCAACGGCCCGGCCGGGGTATTTGCCGAGCAGGGCCGCTACCACGGCCACTTTGTCGGCGACCCCCAGAGCTACCGTGGCGAGGGCGAGCTGGACGAGCTGCGCGAGAAGTACGACCCACTCAAGAACTTCCGCGCCAAGATGGCAGAGACCGGCGAGGTATCCGGCGAGGAGCTGGACGCGGTCGACGCCGAGGTGCTGGCGCTGATCGACCAGGCGGTGGAAGAAGCCAAGGCTGCGCCGCGGCCGACGGCGGAAGAAGTTACCCAAGACGTTTACATCAACTACGCCTGAGCAGGAGGACACGATCATGCCAGAGAAAACCATGCGCGATGCGATCAACGAAGCCCTGCACCAGGCCATGACCGAGGACGACTCAGTGTTTGTGATCGGTGAGGACGTCGCCGGTTGCCAGGGCGCCGAGGGCGAAACCGGCAGTGTGGGCGGCGTATTCGGCGTCACTGGCGGCATCTACAACAAGTGGCCGGACCGCTGCATCGACACGCCAATTTCCGAGTCCGCCATTGTCGGCGCCGCAGCCGGTGCCGCCCTGGTGGGCATGCGCCCGGTGGCGGAAATCATGTTCGCTGATTTCATCGGCGTTTGTATGGACCAGATCATCAACCAGATGGGCAAGTTCCGCTACATGTTCGGCGGCAAGTCCAAGTGCCCGGCGGTGATCCGCTTTGCCTCCGGCGGCGGCTTCAGCGCCGCCGGCCAGCACAGCCAGGCCATGTACCAGGTGATGACGTCATTCCCGGGATTGAAGGTAGTCATTCCTTCCAACGCCTACGACGCCAAGGGCCTGATGCTGACCGCCATCCAGGATGACGACCCGGTGCTGTTCTTCGAGCCCAAGGTGCTCTACCAGGAAACCGCGGAAGTACCGGATGAGATGTATACCATCCCCTTCGGCGAGGCCAACTTCGTGCGCGAGGGCGACGACGTCACTGTGGTGGCCTTTGGCCAGATGGTGCCGAAGGCCGCTGCCGCCATCGATGCGCTGGCCGATGAAGGTATCAGCTGCGACCTGATCGACCCGCGCACCAGCTCACCGCTGGATACCGGCGCCATTCTCGAGTCTGTGGAAGCCACCGGTCGCCTGGTGGTGGTCGACGAGGCGCCGCCGCGCTGTGGCCTGACTGCCGACATCGCCGGGCTGGCGGCCGACAAGGCATTCAAGAGCCTCAAGGGGCCGATCAAGCAGGTGTGCGCACCGCACAGCCCGACGCCGTTCGCGCCTGAGCTCGAAGCTGCCTATATTCCGGACGCGGGCAAGATCACTGCCGCGATCAAGGAGACCCTGGCCTGATATGAGCAAGATCTACCCGATCGCCGTGCCCAAGTGGGGCATCGAGATGGTGGAGGGCACCATCAACACCTGGAACAAGTCCGAGGGCGATGCTGTCGCCAAGGGCGACGAGGTGTTCGAGATGGAGTCGGACAAGATCGTCAACGTCTGGGA
>JASJBK010000207.1 GCA_030066555.1 Halieaceae bacterium | reverse complement strand
AACTGGGCAAGAGTAAACGCTTCAGTATCGTGGACACCTTCGACGAAACTACCATCATCATGCGCGGTGGCATGGTGGATATCGTGTCGCGGGTACCGCCGGAGTTTACCGGTCGCAGCGAGATATACCTTGCAACCGTCGGAGAGGCCACGCTGGTTTTGGAGTTCCTGGATGGCGGGACTGGCGAGGTCCTGGCGAGGATCGCCGAGCGCCGCCGTATAGACACCCTCAGTGGCCGCACCTCGTCGCTGGCAGTTCCTTCAAATACGGTGACGGTGCGTGCTGATGTAAGGCGATGGGCTGCGTCAACCGCCAGGCGGCTACGCAATGAGCTGGATCTGGCTATTTCAGAGTCCTGATTACCCAGGGAATATCCTAACCAACTGGGAATTCCCCTGGTTCCAACTCCGTTGCCTCGTTCTATCGCATCGAATTCAGGAGCGAGCCCTAAGCGATAGCAGTGGTAGAGCGGATTATCGAGAGCATTGGCGGGGTTCAGCTATACAAACTTCTGTGTGCCACCTCTACTGCACTGGTCAGCATGCCCTTCAGGTCGACGCTCTCATCGAGGCGGGTCGCTTCACACACCATTGAGGTAAAGCCCTCGGTGTGCCAGTGCATGGGTGCCGGTGCGTCCGGCAACTCGGCTGGGGTGGGCCAGGGCGTGCAGTAGAAGTAGGGCTCGGCATAGCTGCCGTCGCCGGGCGAGAGACCCACGCCAACGGAACGCGCTGTCTCTGGGTCTCCCTCCTCGAGCATGAAAAGGGTGGCGAGGTCAAAGTGGTGCGGCCAGCAGCGCACCAGTGCCGGCGCAACTGCCTTGCCGCCAAAGTGGGAGACCAGGTCTTCGATTGCAGACTGGGCGGCGCCAAACCAGGCGCCCAGCACTTCCAGTTCGGCGGCGGCACCGTCAAAGCCGGAATAATCCACCGGCGGCAACTCATAGGGCATTTCGGCCTGGTCGGTGCCCTGCAGGCCGGCTGCCGCCAGCTGCTCGTCACACCAGCGCTTTGCCGCGGCTTCGTCCGCGCCCTGCAGGCTCAATGAATCAATCAGCTCGCCGTTCTCGAGCCAGAGCAATGCGCAGTCGCGAAAGCCGAAGCCCAGCTGAAGGCGCTGTTCGGCATCGAGCGGGTGGCTCAGCAGGGCGAAGTGGCTGTCATTCCAGCCAAGGTTGGAGTGGCTGTCATCAGCGGCGGCGGGCAGATTGGCGCGGGCCGCGCGAGAGGCCCACTGTGCCGCGGCGTGGCTCAACTCGCGAACAGTAGCCAGGTTTTGAGGCGGTACGGAAAACAGGGTTGCGGCCATGCTTGCTATCTCCCTAGACCAGTTCTGCGTCGGTCATGATTTCCACCAGCGCCGGGCCATCATGTGCGAGCGCCGTTCGCAGCGCGTTCTCAAGCTCGCCGGGGTCGGTAACGCGAATGCCCATCGCCCCGCAGAGCTGTGCAAATTCCGAGAAGTTCGGGTTGTGCAGATCGGTTTCCCACACGTCCCACTCTCCGGCGCGCTGTTCCTTGGAAATCTTGCCCAGCTCGCCGTTATGCAGCAGCACATGGGTGATGTTCATGTTGTACTTCACCAGCGTGGTGAAGTCCCCGAGGTACTGGCCGAAGCCGCCGTCGCCGGAGATGGAGATGACCTTGCGGCCCGCATACTCCTCGAAGTCCTGGGTGGCGCACCAGGCGCCCATGGCCGCCGGCAGGCTGAAGCCGATCGAGCCGAGGTAGCCTGACATCAGCACCCGGTGCTCACGGCATTCGAAGTAGCGACCGAAAGAGTAGGTGTTGTTGCCCACATCCACAGACAACACCGCGTCTGCCGGCGCCACCTCGGTGAGGGCGCCGAACACCGCCGCAGAACTGATACCGCGACCGAGGTCGTCGCCGCGGCGGCTCTCTTTTTCCTTGCGCCAGGCCACCCAGCGTTCTGCAAGCTCCGGCAGCTGGTTCTCAGTGGCGGTGGTGGCAGGCAGGTTTTGCAGCCAGCCAGCAACGGTGCGGCCAATCTCGCCCAGCACCGGGTAGTCCACCGGGTGGAACTTGCCGAGTTGCATGGCTTCGAAGTCGACCTGGATGATGGGCTTTTTCTTCTCGATGCCGGTGTGGTTTGAAAAAGATGAACCCAGCGCAATGATCAGGTCGCACTCGCTCATAAACCAGGATGCAATTGGAGTCCCTGAGCGGCCCAGCACGCCCCCGGCATTGGGGTGAAAGTCCGAGACCTGGCCCTTGGCCTTGAAGGTCGTTACCACTGGGGCCTGCAGGCGCTCCGCCAGTTCGAGGATGGGCGCCATCGCCTCACGCGCGCCGTAGCCAACGATAATCAGCGGCCGTTTCGCATTGGCGATGGCGTTCATTGCAGTCTGTGTGGCCACTTCGTCCGGCGCGATGGTGGTTGCCCCCAGGCGACCCTGCGGGGTTTGCGCCTTGGCATCGCCGGCGGGCAGGGTCTGGGTGTCATCGGGGAAGATCAGGTGGGCGACATCGCGCTCGACGATGGCATTTTTGCAGGCCAGTGACATCAGCTCGGCGTGGTTGGAACTGGGCAGCACCGACTGGCTGAAGCGGGTGACGGCCTCGAAAGCCGAACTCAGGTCGATATCCTGGAATGCGCCGGGGCCGAAGACCTGGGTCTGCACCTGGCCAGTCAGCGCTAGCACCGGCGCACGGTCGACCTTGGCATCCCAGAGCCCGGTCATCAGGTTGGTGGCACCGGGACCGGCGATGGTCAGGCAGGCGGCCGGCTTGCCGCTCAGCTTGGCGTAGCCTGAGCAGGCAAAGGCGGCGGCACCCTCGTGACGGATACCGATGTAGTGGAGCTTGTCATCGAGGGTCTGGCGGCGCAGGGCATCAGCCAGCCCGAGGTTGGAGTGACCCACCATGCCGAACACGCGCTTTACGCCCCAGTTGACCATGGTTTCCGCCATGACGTCGGTAACGGTAGTTTCGTGGGGTACTTCGCTCTCCACGCCAACGTAAACGCCGTCGTCGCGTACCTCCACCGGGTAGAGTTTCTGGCCGGTATCCTCGTGGCCTCCAGGGGGCTGTCCGGTCAACGGGTCGAAGTCCCAGCCGTGCCAGGGGCAGCGCAGCCAGCACTTGCCGTCGACGCCGGTCTCGATCGAGCCTTCACCAAGGGGGCCGCCCTGGTGAGGGCAGCGATTGTCCATGGCGCTGTACTGGCCCTCGAAATGCACCAGGGCGAGGGAAACCGTTCCCACGGTGACGGTCTTGGTGCGACCCTCGGGCAGTTCGTCCAGTGCGGCAACCCGGTGCCACTCTACTTGCGGAATCATCAGTTGGTCTCCGTTGAGGCCCGCTGTTCAGCGAAGTCCTGGATTTCCTTGTTGAGAAAGTAGGCGATCAGGGTGCGAAGCACCACGATCGCCGCCAGGAAGTACAGGTCTTCGAGGGTGTGACTGACAATCGAGTGCAGCAGGTCGGAGATGATCAATAGCTCCAGGGCGAACACGATAACGCTGCCCAGGCTGCAGCGAATCATTTGCACCTTGTCGATGGCAGCGACCGCGGGCTGCACCATGGTTGGCACATAACGCACCATGGCCTGTACAAAGCCAATCAGCATGACGGCAACGGCCGTGAGGTCCACGGCCAGCGCTGCCCACTCGATAATTTCCAGGTTCATCGCTTGTGCTCGGGGCTCTTCCAGTCGGTTTTGCAGCCGGCGTCCCAGGCCTCGGGCTGGTTGCCGTGGGCGGGTATGCCGCCGGCGTCTTTCAGCATGCGCGCCACATGCAGGCAGTTCCACACCAGGAAGGTGGTGTTGCGATTGGTAAAGTCGTTCTCCGGTCCCCCGGAGCCGGGGTCCATATAGGACGGCCCGGGGCCGGCCTCACCCATCCAGCCCGCATCGGCCTGGGGCGGCACCGTGTAGCCGATATGGGACAGGGAGAACAGGATATTCATGGCGCAGTGCTTGACGCCGTCCTCGTTGCCGGTGATGAGGGTAGCGCCCACCTTGCCATAGTCGCGGTACTGGCCCTTGTCGTTGAAGGAGTGGGTGTAGCCGTACATGCGCTCCAGCACACGGTTGCACACCGAGCTTTTTTCACCGAGCCACACCGATGTGCCAATAATCAGGATGTCGCAGGCGTCGATCTTGGCCTGGATTTCCGGCCAGTCGTCGCGTTCGTAGCCATCGCGGCCGGTGTAGTCCTGCTCGAGGCCGGCGGCAATCTCGTAGTCGACCGGGCGAAGTATCTCCGTCTGAACGCCATTGGCCTGGAAGATACCTTCTGCGACCTTGAGCAGCCCCTCCGTGTGCGACAGGTTGGGGGATCGTGTCAGCGTGCAGTTGAGCATGAGCACGCTGAGATCATTGTAGCTGGCGGGTGGATTGGTGCACTGCTGGGCGGTAATGTCGGTGAGCTGCTGGGTCATCGCACTTGTTCCGTTCAATGAAAGTTGAAGCCGGTGCCGCGTGAGCCATGCGGCGTTGATCCCACAGTATAGATAGGAGCGAGCACCACGTGGCCCTCCGTGCCCTGTTTGTACTGTTTTCCTGCTTGCTCCCCGTCTACACTGTCGCTCCGCAATTCATATAGGAGTTTCCGGCCATGAGCGACCTGGTAACCGCAACTGAGACCGATACCCACATCCTGCTGACCATGGACGATGGCAAGGCCAATGCCCTGGGTTTTGCCATGTTCGAGGCCCTGAATGCCGGCCTCGACACAGCCGAGGCCGCTGGCAAGGTGGTGGTAATTGCCGGGCGCCCCGGCAAGTTCTCGGCGGGCTTTGACCTCAATGTCATGGGCGGGGGCGGCGAGGATATGCTGCGACTGCTGCGCTGCGGCTCTGACCTGTCCCAGCGGCTGATGGACTTCCCGACCCCGGTGGTGCTGGCGGTGACTGGTCACGCTCTGGCCATGGGTGCGCTGATGTGCCTGTCGGCAGACTACCGAATCGGCACCCGCGGCGCCTTCAAGCTCGGGCTCAATGAGGCCGCCATCGGTATGACCTTGCCCTGGTTTGGCATCGAGCTTGCCCGGGCGCGGCTGACGCCGGCGCACTTCAACCAGGCGGTGGGCCTGGCCTGGATTTATGATGCCGATGGGGCGGCAACGGCGGGTTTCCTGGACCAGGCGGTGGAGGAAGAGCAGCTGATGGCCACGGCAGAGGCCGTGGCGCAGGCGGCATCAAACCTCGACATGAAGGCGCATC
>JASJBK010000206.1 GCA_030066555.1 Halieaceae bacterium | reverse complement strand
TTGCGGCCCACCAGGTCCTGGGCCTGGATGCCGTTGGTGCCCTCGTAGATCGGGGCAATACGCGCATCGCGCAGGTACTGGGCGGCACCGGTCTCTTCCACGAAGCCCATGCCACCGTGCACCTGCACACCCAACGACGCCAGCTCCATACCGACTTCCGTGAGCCAGCCCTTCACTACCGGGATCATCAGGTCGAGCCGCGCCTGGGCCTGCGCGTCCTTGCCGTGGTGCGCCTTGTCCATGGACACAGCTTCGGTGTAGGCAAAGGCGCGCATCGCCTCGTTCAGTGAGCGCATCACCAGCAGCATGCGCTTCACATCCGGGTGCTGGATGATGGGTACCCCGCCCTGCACGCGGTCACGGGCATAGGCTACCGCCTGCTGGTAGGCGCCCTCGCTGATGCTCAGGCCCTCGAGGCCAATCTTCAGACGCGCCTCGTTCATCATGGTGAACATGGCGCGCAGGCCACCGTTGACCTTACCCACCAGGTAGCCGACGGCACCGTCATTGTCGCCGAAGGCCATCACGCAGGTGGGGCTACCGTGAATACCGAGCTTGTGCTCGACGGAAACCGGGTACACGTCGTTGCGCTCGCCGAGGCTGCCGTCTGCATTAACCAGGAACTTGGGCACCACGAACAGCGAGATACCCTTGCTCCCCTCCGGCGCGTCGGGCAGTTTCGCCAGCACCAGGTGCACGATATTGTCAGTGGCATCGTGGTCGCCCCAGGTAATAAAGATCTTCTGGCCGAAGATGCGGTAGTGATCGCCGTCGGGCACCGCGCGGGTTTTCATCACCCCGAGGTCAGAACCGGCACCGGACTCGGTCAGGTTCATGGTCCCGGTCCACTCACCGCTGTAGATCTTCGTCAGGTAGGTCGCCTTCTGCTCATCGCTGGCGTGGGAGGCCAGGGCCAATGCCGCCCCCATCGACAGCACCGGGCACAGCGACAGGGACATATCAGCGCTGGCCCACATTTCGCAGGCCGCTGTGGTGTAGACCTCCGGCAGGCCCTGGCCGCCAAATTCCTCCGGCGCCGAGATACCCAGCCAACCGCCCTCACCCAGTTGCTTCAATGCATCCGCGTAGCCTGGCGTGATGGTTACTGCACCATCGGCGCAGGTCGCTCCCTGTGTATCCCCCACGCGTCGCAGTGGCCCCCATACATCGCCGGTGAGTCGCGCCGACTCATCCAGCAATGCGGTGGTGAGATCAGCACCCACCCCCTTTTCAGCGAAGTTGTTTATAGGTCCAAGGTTGCTCTCGATATCACACAGCTCATCAATCACAAACTGCATGTCTTCAACGGGGGCGCGGTAGTGACTCATTAAATCGTCCTGCTTGGGTGCTTCGGGAAGCTTGGCGAATGGTTTCCTGAGACACGCCGTGAATACATCCCTGTAGGCTCGGGCGCGGCGTCCATGCCGCGCACGGTCTCAGGAAACCATTCACCAATCTTCCCAAGACCATCGTGCAAATTTTCGACCGACCAAATTCTACCGGCCCGGGGCTGCAATTGCCCGCTCGTGTAGCAAGCTGGTGATTATCGACGCCGCGTGATAATTTTCCAAATCAATCATCTTCATTGTAAGCATTCAGTCAGTGAATATTCAGCGTGTCGATCTCAACCTGCTGGTCTACCTGGACGTGCTACTGCGCGAGCGCAACGTCACCCAGGCCGCCAACCAGCTCAACCTCTCGCAGCCCGCCATGAGCAATGGCCTCAGGCGCCTGCGCGAGGTGTTCAATGACCCCCTGCTGGTGCGCACCAGCGACGGCATGACCCCCACCGAGCGCGCCCTGGAACTCGAGCCGCTGGTGCGGGACATTCTCAGCAAGGTGGACCAGGCGCTGCAGCCCACCGCGGAGTTCGACCCCGGCAGCGCCGAGCGCGTGTTCCGTATCATGGCCAGTGATTATGCCGAGAGCACGCTGCTACCGGCATTGCTGGCCAAGCTGCGCAAGGAAGCTCCGGGCATCAGCCTCGACATCATGACGCCCAGTGACGTCAGCTTCCTCGACGTGGAGCGCGGCAAGGTCGACCTGGTAATCAACCGCTTCGATTCCATGCCCCAGTCCTTCCACCAGAACACCGTGTGGACCGACAGCTTTTCCTGCCTGCTGAGTGTCGACAATCCGCTGCTCAAGGACTTCACCCTGGAGAACTATCTCAAAGCCCAGCACGTCTGGGTCAGCAAGACCGGCATGGGCGTGGGGGTCGGCGTGAACCCGGAAGACGTGCAGCGGCTGGGCTGGGTGGACAGCGCCATCGCCAAGCTCGGCAAGAAGCGCCATATCACCGTGTTCACCCGCCACTACCAGGCGGCCATGATTCTCGCGGAGCGCAATGACCTGGTGGTCACCCTGCCCTCCCTCGCTGCTCAGCTACAGCACGACAACCCGCGACTGGTGATCAAGACGCCGCCGCTGGATATCCCGCCGCTGGAGCTGAAACTGGCCTGGAGCCCGCTGCTGCAGCACAACCCGGCCAACCGCTGGCTGCGCCAGCTGATCGTGGAAACCGGCCGCGAAGTCAGCTGGGATCACTAGCGCCCGCGGCGGTCTTGTAGAGGGAAGCATGCGGCAGGTCATGCATTCATCATTTTTATGCTGGTGATAAAGGGTATTGATTGGATAAATTTTGGTCTCCCCCTAAACTAGTTGTAAATCACCTGTTTTATCGATTCCCATGACCGACCGTATCCAGCAAGCCGGCCTTCAGGTCGCACCCGAAATTCAAAGCCTTGTCGATGAAATCCTGCCCATCACCGGGCTCGATGCAGACAGTTTCTGGCAGGGCGTCGCCGCCATCTTCACAGACCTGGCACCCCGCAATCGCGAGCTACTGGCGGTTCGCGAAGACATGCAGGCGAAAGTCGATGCCTGGCACCGCGACAACGCCGGCGCCGACTACGACCGCGCCGCCTACCGGGCCTTCCTCGAAGAGATCGGCTACCTGCTGCCAGACCCGGGTGATGTGCGCATCGACACGCAAAACGTCGACGAGGAAATCGCCAGCACCGCCGGCCCGCAGCTGGTGGTACCGGTAATGAATGCCCGCTACGCGCTGAACGCGGCCAATGCCCGCTGGGGCAGCCTCTACGACGCCTTGTACGGCACCGACGTGATTCCCGAGGACGGCGGCGCCGACCGCAGCGGCGGCTACAACCCGGTACGCGGTGATCGCGTCATCGCCTGGGCCCGCGGCTTCCTCGACGAAGCGGTGCCGCTGGCCAGCGGCAGCCATGCCGATGCCACCGTCTACGCCATTGTCGACGGCGCCCTGCAGGTACGCCTGTCCAGTGGTGAGACCACCGGGCTTGCTGACCCCTCCGCGCTGCGCGGCTACCTGGGTGATACCGCCAATCCGCAGTCCATCCTGCTACGGCACAACGGCCTGCATATCGAGATCCAGGTCGACCACAACCACCCGGTGGGCAAGACCGACGCCGCCGGCGTCAAGGACGTGGTACTGGAAGCCGCCGTCACCACCATCCAGGACTGTGAAGACTCCATCGCCGCCGTCGACGCCGAAGACAAGGCGCTGGTGTACCGGAACTGGCTGGGCCTGATGCGCGGCGACCTCAGCGAGAGCTTCCAGAAAGGCGGCCAGACCCTGGAGCGCCACCTGAACCCGGACCGGGAATTCACCGGACTCCACGGTGAGGCTCTGGTCTTGCCGGGCCGCAGCCTGCTGTTTGTGCGCAACGTCGGCCACCTGATGACTACCGACGCCATACTGGACGCCGACGGCTGCGAGCTGCCCGAGGGCATCTGTGATGCCATCTTCACTGCCACCATTGCCCTCTATGACCTCAAGGGTGAAAACCGCGTCAGCAACTCCCGCACCGGCAGCATGTACATCGTCAAGCCGAAAATGCACGGCCCCGAGGAAGTGGCCTTTGCCTGCGAACTGTTCAGCCGCGTGGAAGACCTGCTGGATCTCGAGCGCAACACCCTGAAGATGGGCATCATGGACGAGGAGCGCCGCACCACGGTTAACCTCAAGTCCTGCATCAAGGCCGCTGGCGACCGCCTGGTGTTCATCAACACCGGCTTCCTGGATCGCACCGGCGACGAGATCCACACCAGCATGGAAGCGGGCTCGATGGTGGCCAAGGGCGCGATGAAGTCACAGTCCTGGATCAACGCCTACGAGGACTGGAACGTCGACACCGGCCTGGCCTGTGGCCTCAAGGGCCGCGCCCAGATCGGCAAGGGCATGTGGGCCATGCCGGACCTGATGAGCGCGATGATGGAACAGAAAGTCGGCCACCCGTTGGCCGGCGCCAGCACCGCCTGGGTACCGTCACCCACCGCCGCCACCCTGCACGCGGTGCATTACCATCGGGTAGACGTGGCCGCGCGCCAGGCAGAAATCGGCCAGCAGCCCCGCGCGACCCTGGATGACATCCTGGCGATCCCGCTGGCGACAGACGCGCCCGATGCCGAGACGATCCAGCGCGAACTCGACAACAACGCCCAGGGTATCCTCGGCTACGTGGTGCGCTGGATCGACCAGGGCGTGGGCTGCTCCAAGGTGCCCGATATCAACGATGTCGGCCTGATGGAAGACCGCGCCACCCTGCGCATCTCCAGCCAACACATTGCCAACTGGCTGCGCCACGGCGTGTGCGGCGAAGAACAGGTGATGGCAACCCTCAAGCGCATGGCCGCCGTGGTCGACCAGCAGAATGCCGGTGACCCCGCCTACCGCCCCATGGCACCCGACTTCGACGATAGCGTCGCCTTCCAGGCGGCCTGTGACCTGGTGTTCAAGGGCTGCGAACAGCCCAGCGGTTACACCGAGCCGGTGCTGCACGCGCGCCGACGCGAGGCCAAGGCGAAAACCGCAGTGGGTGGCGAAGCGGCCGCCTGAGCTGGCGGCCGGCAAACTGCTTCACAGAAGCGACTACGCCATCCGCCGGGCATGGCAAATTCTGTTATGGTAATCCGAACCAACGGGACCATGGACGGCTTTGCAAAGCAGAATATTCATGTCGGCAACTTCCTATCCGCGCACCGAAACGGATTGGCAAGGTGTCTTCATCAGGCATGTCGCCAGCGCGCTTGCGGCACGCCGGGATATTGACCTTGCCCTGTGGGCACCTGATGGCCCCAGGCACAGCGATGCCAGCTACGTCTGCACCGACGCCGACGTCAGATTCCTCAAGCAACTGGCTGACAGCGGCGGCATAGCCCACC
>JASJBK010000205.1 GCA_030066555.1 Halieaceae bacterium | reverse complement strand
TTCTCGTTGAGTCGCAGGCGCCAGTCCATATCCAGCCCCCAGAACACCGCGTCGACATTGGCAAATTGCAGCGGTGCAGGGTTTCCCATCATGCTGGTGAACCTCTGCGCCGCGGGCAGCTCACTGGGCACGCCCTGGATAAAATCATCCACTTCCCGGTAGAACAGGCGCGGTGACAGGGTCAGGCGTGCGCCGTTCAGATCGAGGCCCAGCTCGACCTCGTGGGCTACCTCGGGGTCGAGATTGATATCCCCGGTGTAGTTGAAGCCATCCGCCAGGCCGCCGGTCGCCTGCAGCGGCAGCCACAAGTAGCGTTCCTGGTAAGAGGGCGAGCGCGTCTTGCGGCCGACACCCGCGTACAGGGCCAGCTCATCGCTGACGTCCAGCCACAGCTTGGCCACAGCATCGATATTGTGATCGACCTGGGAGCGGTCAGCGCTGTTGAAGGCATCCCGCAGCGCCGCCGCCGGCGGCATCATCATCGCCGGGGTAGCATCCACCTGGTCGGCGTCCATGTCCACGCGGTTGTAGCGCAGGCCCAGTTCGCTGCGCAGCCCTGGCGCCAGGCGCCGCCGGCTTTCCGCGAACAGGCCCAGCACCCGGCGCTGCACATCGTTGTAGTTCTCGACGAAGAAGGCCGGGTTGTTGGGATTGTCGATGTCGGAATTGTGGGTTGAATCGAGACCGTCTGCCCCAAACACCCACTCGGTGTCGTGGTGAGTATGGGTAACCGCCAGCTTGAAACCGCGGTTACGGGAATCGGTGGTATTGCGGCGCCAGGCGGAACCGGCAGCCGGGGCCTGCCGCAGGTGGTAGTTGGTCATCTCGTGGTCGAGATCGCTGGCGAATGCGCGCGCCTCGACCAGCCAGCTACCCGCTTCATAGCGGTAGGCCAGTGAGCCCAGGTCGCCCTCAATAAAGTCGATATCCATTGGCAGTGCAGCGGTTCCGGTATCACCGGTATCGCTGTGCACGTAGCCCAGCTCGATGCTGTGACTGCCGAAACGGTAGCCATAGGCGACATCGAAGCGATCACGCTGGTACTCGCTGGGCAGGATTTCGCCTTCTGGAAACTCCGCGTCATTGCCGCTCTCGGTGAGGGCCGCCAGCCGCAGGCGGTGGCTGTCATTCGCGGCCAGCCAGCTGCCGCCCAGTTGCAGGCCCTCGTTGACGGTCTGGCCGGTGGCATAGAGGTGCCCGGTACTCTCGAGTTCACCGCTGCCGGCAAATCCCTGCTGGGCGGTGACCGCCCGCACTGCGCCACCGATGGACTCCTGCACCACGCTGACCGGGGCAATACCGCGATACAGCTGCAGGGATTCGAGTTGCCCGGCGGCGGCGTAGGAGAGCGGCGGGTCCATCCAGTTGGGGCCGGCCGGTGCCAGTTCCACGCCGTCCAGCAACACCCCCACGCGGGGCCCGAACATACCCCGGTACTGGGGAATGCCACTGAGCGGGCCGTTGCTGTTGACGTTGGCGCCCGGCGCCTTCTTCAAAAGCTGCGCCGTGTCGGGAGAAACCACCAGGGCTTCAGAAACCTCAATCGTGCGGGTGTCGTGCACGCCGCGAACTATCACCTCTTCGATGTGATCGGCGTACAGGGGCGTGGACAGGCAGACAGCAAAAAGCGTAGGCAACCGGGGGATGGCGTATTTCATGGGGATACCGCTGGGAGTTGAGGCGCAGGATTCTAATGTCTGCAACGTCGCTCATCAATACCCATGAATTGCACATGGTTATTATTCTCATTTGGGAAATTCCAGACATTACCCGGGAGGCCCCTGCGAGGTGGATGCGTTAGACTAGGCGCTTCATTGACGAGGTATTACCGATGTACAAGCCGCTTCATTCCCTGTTGCTCCTGCCCTGCCTGTTGCTGGCAGCTGCACTGGCCCAGGGCGACGAACGACCGCGCTGGATGTCGCCGGAGGCAGGCTGGGTCGACGAGGAAACCGATACCCGAGTAGAAAAGGTCACCCGCGACGAGGAGAGCGGCGGCTACCGGGTCGAGATTTCCGTGCCGCAGATCGAGAAGCCCATCGAAGAGGTGGTGGTCGTCGGCGTGCGGGAAGAGGAGCCGGACGTCGGGCTGCCGATTCGCTACGAAGTCATCGATGATTTCGAAAGCGGGCGCCGCGGCATCATTCTCTACATGGGCACTGACGACCCCTTTGCGCTGCGCATCAACTACGATGAGGGCTCACCGCAAAAGGCCAAGCCCAAGGATCCCGGCCTTATCAAACGCTAGCTGATCAGGCGCCAGTCGCAGAGGGTCAACACTCCACGAAGTTGACCGGTACTTCCACCACGTTTACGGCCAGTCCCCCGCGGGCGGTCTCCTTGTACTTGTCCTGCATGTCGCGGCCGGTATCGCGCATGGTCTTGATCACCTGGTCCAGCGACACATAGTGCTGGCCGTCGCCGCGCAGGGCCATGCGCGCCGCGCTGATCGCCTTCACCGCGGCCATCGCATTGCGCTCGATACAGGGCACCTGCACCAGGCCGCCAATCGGGTCGCAGGTGAGCCCCAGGTTGTGCTCCATGGCAATTTCAGCGGCGTTCTCCACCTGCGCCGGCGTACCCCCCAGGGCATCGGCGAGGGCGCCGGCCGCCATTGAACAGGCTGAACCCACCTCGCCCTGGCAACCGACCTCGGCGCCGCTGATGGAGGCGTTGAT
This sequence comes from Halieaceae bacterium, assembly GCA_030066555.1. GTDB lineage: Bacteria > Pseudomonadota > Gammaproteobacteria > Pseudomonadales > Halieaceae > JANQIO01. The sequence goes on along the minus strand of JASJBK010000205.1, from coordinate 2,470 downwards.
CTTGTAGAGAATCCCGATGGCGCCGGCAGTGAGCAGGAAACGGCTGACGTCGCCCTCGTCGGCACCGGCGCAGAACTCCATGTAGTAGCGCAGCACCGCCGGTATGATGCCTGCCGCGCCGTTGGTGGGCGCCGTAACGATGCGACCCCCGGCGGCGTTTTCCTCATTCACCGCCAGCGCAAACAGGGTCGCCCAATCCAGGGTATTCAGGGAGGGATCGCCGAGGCGGTCGGATTCGCTTTTGAGCTGGCGACGCAGCTGGGCGGCGCGGCGCTTGACCTTGAGGCCGCCGGGCATGATGCCCTCCTGGTGGCAGCCCTTCTCGATGCTGGCATTCATGACCTGCCACAGCTCCAGCAGTTTTTCCCGCACCTCTGTCTGGGGCCGCCAGGCGGTTTCGTTTTCCAGCATCAGCGCACTGATCGACAAACCGGATTTGTCACACTGCTCCAGCAGTTCCGCCGCGGTGCTAAACGGCCAGGGCAGCTCGGTCGGGTCTTCCACCAGCGGGCTGTCTCCGGTGGCGGACTCATCCACCACGAAGCCGCCGCCGATCGAGTAAAAGACCTTCTGCAACAACTCCGCACCATCGGCATCGAGCGCGGTAAAGCGCATACCGTTGGCGTGGTAAGGCAAGGACTCGTCCCGGTGCATGACCAGGTCATCGCGGTGGTCGAAGTCGATTTCGTGCCGGCCCAGCAATGCCAGGCGTCCGCCTTCGCGCACGGCTTCCACGCGCGCGGGGATACCGTCCACGTCGACCCCTTCCGGTGTTTCACCCGCGAGCCCGAGCATGACCGCCTTGGGCGAACCGTGGCCGCGACCGGTGGCGCCGAGCGAACCGTACAGGTCGGCCCGCACGGTGGCGACCCGCGCCAGCACACCGGCTGCCTCCAGCGCCAGGGCGAACTCCCGCGCGGCCTTCATGGGGCCCACGGTATGGGAGCTGGAGGGGCCGATGCCCACCTTGAAGAGGTCAAAAACGCTGATCGACACTGCCGGGTTTTCCTGTCGCCTTGGCTGGCGATAGTCTAGCCTAGAAAGTGATGAACACGGTGAAGGAAGCGCATTTCTAGATGTCTATCCGCATCAAACAGATGCTGATCATGCTGGCAATCTCGCTGCTGCCGGTAGTGGTGTCCGGGGCCCTCTCACAGCGCAAAATTGACGCCATGGCCATGGACATCGAGGCCACCACCCGCCACCAGGAACTGGAGCGGGAACGCCACTACCTGCTTGAAAAAGTCGCCGACCTGGGGACCGGAGTACGCTTGCTGGCGCGCCTGACCGAACAGCAGCTGGCGCAACAGCAAACCTTGCTGGAAGCGGCGCTGGCACTGCCATCTGCCGCCCCTCTACCTGAGCTGCAGCGCGTCGCTGCAGGTGAAGCCGCCTTCAGGGTGACGGAGGCCGAATGCGATGAGGCGTGCCGCGAGACCCTGCGCCAGCTGGCGAGCGCGGCGCCGGCGCTGGGGGAGATGCACAATAATGCCAATGGCTTCAGCCTCTGGCGCTACGCGGGGCTGGAAAACGGCGTGCACATGGTTTTTCCGGGTCATGGCAATTACCCGGCGGACTACGACCCTCGAGAACGCCCGTGGTACCAGGCGGCGAAGTTGGCAGGCAGCGGCTGGCTACCACTTACCATCGACGCCTCGACGAGCCAACCGGTCATCACTGCAGCCGCACCGCTCATTGCCAGCGACGGAGGCATGCTGGGTGCCACTGCCATCGATCTGCCGCTCAACCGGCTGATGTCGCTGCGCAGCGACTCCGCACCCTGGCTCAATGCTGCACACCTGGCATTACTACGTCTGGGCCAGGGCGGAAATCTGGAATTCCTTGCCCGCAAGCAGGCGCCTGATATAGAGCAGGACTGGCGCAGCCCCGGCCGTACCGAAGCCTTTGACGCGCTGCCGGCAAAAGCTCTTGCCGAGATACTGGCGCTGGAGAGAGGCGACAGCCTGCTGTTGGAGAATCTGGACATGGCCGGCGAGCGCTGGAACATGGCGATCACTTCGGTGACCGAGAGGATCGACAACGGTTCGAGCGGTAGCTGGCTTGCTCTGTTTTCTCCGCACAGCGCTACGGAAGCAGCCGTGCAGCAGGCAGTCAGCGTTATCGAGGAAGCGCGCATCGCATCGCTACAGGAACATTTCTACGTGGCACTGGCACTGGCCGCGGTGGCAGCGCTGGTGGCACTGTACGCCGCCGACCGGGTAACCAGGCCGCTGGTGCAGATGAGCACCACTGCCCGTGACCTGGCCCGCGGCAAGCTGCACAGTCGCACCGGGCTGCGCCGGCGGGACGAGATCGGCAGCCTGTCGAGGAGCATCGACAGCATGGCCGACAGCATCGAGCAACTGCAGCTCGAACAGGAGCAGGCCTACCGAGACATGATCATGACCCTGCATCGGGCGCTGGAGAAAAAGGACGCCTACACCGCCGGCCACTCCGGCCGGGTCGCGCG
>JASJBK010000204.1 GCA_030066555.1 Halieaceae bacterium | reverse complement strand
GGCCGGGTGCGGGCGTGAGTAATCGCCGGGATCGACATTGTTGAAGATCACCATGCGACCGGCCCTGGGCTCAATCTCCAGGTCAAGCCTGTGGAAGCGGGTGCTACCGCCCTCCTCGACATCGTTGAGGTAGACGAGGCAGGTCACCAGGCGTTGGCCGCCGCGCTTGCAGCAGCGGCGGCCCCGGTCAGAGCCGAGGTCGTAGGCATCAAAGTGCGCGCCATACTTCTGCCCGGGGCTGTAGTGAATGACCTGGATGGCCTCGGCGTTTTCCAGCGGGATATCCACCAGTTCGCTGACCCGCGCCCCAAAGGCAGCGGCTGCCGCAAATTTGTCATAGCCAAGCCAGGCATTGCTGCCGGTGCGGCCCTCGACAATGGCTGAGTCCTGGTCCAGCGACACCCTGGCGCGCTGCATCGACTCCCTGGCCAGATCGATAAACCGCTGGCACTCCGCGCTAGCCAGCACGTCATCCATCACCGCCACCATGGGTGATTCGTTGAGAACTGTCGTGCCCTTGTAGCAGGCCTTCATGAACATCGCCTGGTATCGCCGCTGCCGGCGTTGCCAGCAGGATACCTCACCTGTGCTGCATTGAGGACGGGACGAGTGGCCCTCAGCGTTTGATGGGCAGGACTTTGCCCCCTTGCTGTTGCCGCCTGCTGCTGTGGTCCGCGCGGGGTGAGAGATTGAGAACGGCGCGGTTGCGGCCGGCGTCCTTGGCGGCGTACAGGCCGCGGTCGGCCAGTTCCACCAGCGCCTGCCAGCTTTCCATGTGATCGTCCGGGCCAATGGCGGCCGCCCCGGCGCTGATGGTCATTTTTCCATCAGGGCTGGTGCCGTGGGGTATCTCACATTCCTCGAGCCCGTTGACCAGCCGCCAGGCGCTGCGCAGCGCCAGCTCCGGTGTCGCTTCCGGCAACAGCAGCAACAGCTCTTCGCCGCCGTAGCGATACAGCCGGTCAGTGCCGCGGATTTCATCCTTCAGGAAGGAGGCGACCAGTTGCAGGGCCTGGTCGCCGGCATTGTGACCGTGGTGGTCGTTGTAGCGTTTGAAGTAGTCGACATCCAGCATCACGACGCCATAGGGGCGGCCGTAGCGCAGGAAGGCGGCGTGGGTATGGGCCAGGTCGACTTCCATGGCGCGGCGGTTGCCGATGTCCAGCAGGTGGTCTTCCATGGACATGGCCTGCAGTTCACGATTGGCGGCCAGCAGCTCGCGGGTTTGCCGGGCGATGGACTTCTCGATCACGGCGGCCTGGATTTCGATAACGTGAAAGTGGGCGTTCGCCAGGTCGCGGTGGGTGACAATGCCGACAATGTTGTCGTCGTCATCGACCACCGGCAGGTGGCGCACACGCTCAGAACGCGCCACAACAACTGCCTCGTAGAGGCTTTCGTCCTGGTTCACGGTGAGCACCGGGTAGGACATGAAGTCCGCCACCGGTCTTTTCATAAGTCCCAGCTCGTGCTGTGAGCCCACCAGCACTCTCGCCAGGTCGCGCTCGGTGACGATACCCAGCGGATGCTTGTTCTGGCCGATGATCATGCAGGACTTGGATTGCTCGACCATCGCGCCGGCCACCTCACCCAGGCTGAGTGTCGGTGCCATCATCTCGACGTTGGTCGACATCAGGTCCCTGACGTAGATCTCCTCCATCCTACTCCACCACTGGTTCTGTTTTTGTTTAGTTTGGTTTCGACGCGGCCGGAAAAACCTTTAGTCGCCGAACCTGTCGCCGGTCTCCGCCGGCTGTGTGACAGGCGCCCCCGTCAGGCGGCCAGCAGCGCCCGCGCCGACTTGATCTCTTCCTCAGCCTCCTGGAGGAAGTTGATGGCAACATCGGGTGCCAGCGTATCGGCCGAGAGTTTCTGGAATGCCGGCAACTGGTCGATCGTCGGCAGTTCGCGCTTGCCGATACAGGCGTGATAGTTGGCCAGGATGATCAGGTCGCAAAGGTCGGCCTTCTTGCCGGTATCGCGACTCCAGTTGTCTGTTTCCAGCACGCAGGCGAGGTACTCGGCCGGGAAGGCCCAGCGGTCCAGCACCAGTGCGCCGACCTCGGTTTTCAGGGTATCGACCACCGTGGCCAGCTTCTCGGGGTCTTCACAGAGCTCCGGGTAGTTGGCCGCATAGTTGAATACCGACAGCGTGCCGATATTGCTAAGCACGCCGGCCAGCAGCGCCTCTTCCGGCAGGCAGATACGGGTGTGCTTGGCCATGGCGTGGGCAATAGCGCCGACCTGCAGGCTATCTTCCCAGGCCTGCTGCACGGCTTTGGCCAGTGCCGGCGAGGTGCTTTGGAAAAGATCCTTCACCGCAAAGGTGGTCACCAGCTTGCGGGTGGTTTCAAAGCCGATACGGGCAACGCTGGCCGAGACGGTATTACAGGCTTCGGTTCCGCGGTAGAGGACACTGTTGGCCGTCTTCATGACCTTGGCGGCAATCGCCGGGTCGTGGTTGATCAGGTCGGCAATGGCATTGGCGCTGATGTCCTCGTCCTCGAGGGCCTTGCGAATATTCATCGCTACCTCAGGCAGCGACGTCAGCACGAAGCGATCCTTGTTGAGGTCATCGATGAAAGATTGCTTGAGGTCCATAAGCTGATTCTCCAGTTGCCCTGTATCGCGCTGCCCGCCACCTCTCGGGTGGTCTACACAAGCACAGCTACTCAATAAGTCCTATCGACCGTTTGCCCCGTCTCTTTAGTAAATTGAGCGCAACACAGGCGCGGCCGGGCAGGCTGCCAAACTGGCAAACCCGCTCAAACCGACGCCAGCCGCGATGTGGCAGACTGGCCCGACAGGCGCTGCCGTTTCTCCAGGTACATCTGCTGGTCTGCCGCTTCCAGCAGTCGCTCAATGTGACGGTGGTGGCCCTGTTTGACGGGAATGACGCCGGCGCTGAATTTGATGTCGAAGCCCTTCTCCAGGTGGCTGCTGGCCTCCGCCAGGGTTTCCCGCAGGCGCTCCAGGGCCACTTCGGCATAGGCGGGCTTGGCGTTCCACATCAGCGCAACGAACTCGTCGCCGCCGAGTCGTGCCACAACGTCTGCGTCCCGGAAGCTCTCTTCCAGTGCGCTTGCGAACAGCTGCAATGCCAGGTCCCCGGCCGCGTGACCGTAGGTGTCATTGATGGCCTTGAACTCGTCCAGGTCGAAGTAGATCAGCGCCATGGGTAGCGATGATCTAGCGGATGCATTGAGGTATTTTCCAGCCAGGCAGTTGAAGCCGCGGCGATTGCAGATACCCGTCAAATCGTCGCGGGTGGTCTGCACTCGCATGGTCAGTTCGCTCTCGATCATGCCCGCCAGGTCTGCAAGGGCGAGCAGGTCGTCGCTGCTGAAGCTGCGCGGCTCTCGATCGATAAGGCACAGGGTGCCGATGCGATTGCCGTCCGGCGTTTGCACGGGATGGCCGGCGTAGAAGCGGATGCCGGGTTCACCGGTGACCAGCGGATTGTCATGGAAGCGCTGGTCGAGGCGGGCGTCTGTCACTACCAGCGGTTCATCGCTGAGGATGGTATGGCCGCAGAAGGAAATATCGCGATGCGTTTCGCAGGCATCGAGGCCGCAGCGTGACTTGAACCACTGCCGGTCAGCATCGACCAGGCTGACCAGTGCGATCGGCACATTGAACAGCCGCGACGCCGTGCGTGTGACGCGGTCATAGGCGTCTTCCTGAGCTGAATCCAGTATGTTCAGTTCGTAGAGTGAGCGTAGCCGGCTTGCTTCTTCTTCTGGTATTTCTGGCGTTTTCATGTCACCTCTCTCTGCGCTCCGGGCGCCTTGTCTCTATCGGCTCGCCTGCTGCCGCCTTTAGCGGCGTCCAGGCCCGGGTCAGCGATCTCTCACAGGGCTGCGGGGTAGCTGAGCCGCAGCTTCTCTAGCTGCGGGTCCAGGGTGTTTCTGAAGTAGCTCGAGAGCTCTTCTGCGGGCAGGGGTGCTCCAATGTAGAAGCCCTGCAGCTGGTCACAGCCCCGCTCGGTGAGGAAGTTGAGCTGCGCTTCGTTCTCTACCCCTTCCGCCACCACGGTCAGGCCCAGCTGGTGCGCCATAGCGATGATGGCTGAGCAGATCGCTGCATCGTCAGCATTCTGGTGCAGGTCGCTGATGAACGAACGGTCGATCTTCAGCTTGTCCAGCGGGAAGCGCTTCAGGTAGGACAGGGAAGAGTAGCCGGTACCGAAGTCGTCGATGGATACTGAAACACCGGTGCTCTTCAGGGCCGACAGCACTTCAATCGTCCGGTCGATGTTGCTGACCATGACACTCTCGGTGATTTCCAGCTCCAGCATCTTCGGCATGACCGCGTTTGCCCATACCGCTTCCATAATCGTGCGCTGCAGGTCATCGTGTGTGAACTGCAGGTTGGAGATGTTGATTGCTATCTGCAGCGAAGACAGGCGGCTGTTGCGCCAGGCGCTGATCTGGCGGCAGGCCTCGTTCAGTACCCAGCGGCCCAGCTCGATGATCTGGCCCGTCTCCTCGGCGATGCGGATGAATTCCCCGGGTGGGATCCAGCCCCGTTCGTGGTGATGCCAGCGGATCAGCGCTTCAAGGCCCACCACCTTCCAGTCCCGCAGGTCGATCTTGGGCTGGTAGTGCAGCATCATTTCACCGCGCTGGATTGCGCCATTGAGTTCGGACTCCAGCTCCAGGTGCTCCCTGAAGTGCGCGTGCATCGACTCCTTGAAGCTGCGAACGTTATTGGCGCCCTCGTCCTTGGCCCGGTGCATCGCGGTGTCGGCTTTCATCAGCAGCTGCTGGGCGTCATCAGAGTGCTTGGGGTAGTGCGCTACACCCATGCTGGAACTGACGACTACCTGGTGGCCTTCGCAGTTGAAGGGTTCGGTGAGTGCGCGCTGGATCTGGTCGCACAGTTCCTTCACGTCATTGCCGCTCGGCTCCGGTACGATAATTGCGAACTCGTCGCCGGCGAGCCGGGCGATCTGCATGCCCAGAGGCAAGAGCGAATCACCAGATGAATTCTGGCTGACGCAGTCGCGCACCCGATCGGCCACCGCGCACAACAGGACGTCGCCGACGGAATGGCCGAAGGTGTCGTTGATGCGTTTGAAGCGATCGAGATCCAGGTGGATCAGGGCCACGCCCT
>JASJBK010000203.1 GCA_030066555.1 Halieaceae bacterium | reverse complement strand
GAACTCTTGATGGTTTTCACCAGGTCGAGCTGGTCGCTGTCGAGCCTGGTTTGTTCAAGCAGTTGTGTCATGCCCAGCACGCCGTTCATGGGCGTGCGGATTTCATGGCTCATGGTGGCGAGAAAGTCGCTCTTGGCCTGGGCGAGGTCCAGGGCTTCATCGCGAGTGGCTTCCAGTTCCTGTTGGGTTGACCACAGCCGCTCGGCAAGCTTGTCGAATTCCTCCGACAATTTGCCGATTTCATCGTTGTTCTGGAGGTCGAGCCGCATGGTCAGATCGCCAGAGCTGCGCATCTCCAGCATGTGATCGCTCAGGCGACCCACCGGTGTGACGATCATGCGCCGCATCAAGACCAGGAACACGATTCCGATAATGAGAACTGCCGTGAGCATGCCCAGCGTTGTCAGGCGCATGGCGTTGATACCGAGGGCCGAAATATTCCTTGGAGTGGAGACGCGCAGGGCAATCCCGGGCTCGCCGTAAACGTCGTTGAACCGTACCAGTGTTCGGAGGCTGCGGCTCTTCGAGGCCCGCAGGCTGGGCTGTGCGGAGAGATTGAGCTCACCTGCCTCAACTTGCTGCGTCCCCAGCAGCACCTCGCGCATGGAAGTACGCAGGCCACGTTCGCCCGCCAGCAGGTCCATTGCCGGCCGCTCGATATTGCCTGACAGGTCCAGCCACTCCGTGGCGGGCATCTCCGGCTGCAGCTGCCTGCTGTGCGCAAAGCTGACCAGGCTGACATCAACGCCGACCTGCCGGCCCAGCTCGGCCAGGAAGTCCTCGCCGAGGTACCTGCCAATGATCATGGTTCCCGCGACTTCCGGCATGTCCGCAGACACGATAGGTCTTGCCGTCAACATCAGTGAGTCCGACCGCGTGTTCAGTACGCCCTGTGCCGCTGCATCGGCGTTATCGGTTATCAGCGGGTGTGCTTCGTTAAGCGGTGTGAGCAGCTGTTCTGCCACAGCCAGTTGCCCCAGCCCGGGGTGGTGCAGTGACTCCCAGACGATATTGCCGCGCCTGTCGAGCATGAATACAGCATCCACGCCGATATCGGTGAAGTATTCGGTGTCGAGGTCGTCTTCAATGTAGCGAGCAGTCTCCGAAGGCACCGTGTTGCCGTTCATGGCCATCACGAATTCGTAGCTGGCATCCCAATCCGAATATTCGTAGTTGATTGCGATCAGCCGCTGCATTTCCTTTTCAAGTGCGAACAGCAGCCGCTCCATGTCACGTTCCGCCTGCTGCTGCTCCAGTGACGTAAAGGCGGGGTAGACGGTGAACACCTGGATCGCCGCCAGGCTGGCCACTGTGGTAATGGTCAGGAAGGCGAAGGTAAGCAGGACCTTCTTGGACAGGGTGTCTTTCAGCTTCATGGCGCGCGCATTGGGTGTTATACGGTGTTGTCGACAAAAAACATGGTTTTCTTTAGGGTTATTTTCCCGCTTCTCCGGGCGCTGCAGGAATTGGGGCAGAAGCGCGTAGCCCGGCATCTCGCCATGGACCCGCGCGCTGGCTATGACAAAGCTGGACAAAGCCTTGCCGGGCAGTGAACAAGGGCCGTACATGCGGTATCAATAGGGGTGTATGGTAGGAATTCGATGTTAAACCCGGGTCACACCGCATTGACGCCGTAGCGAGGCCACTATGAACAGAACGACTCTGCCGCTACTCCTGACATGTGTCACCGCGCTGCTCGGCTGCGCGACCAGCAACAGTCCCCCGCTGGCTGAGGGCGGTAAGCGGCCTGCCAGTGAGGTGGCCGTCGGTGAAATGTCGTCTGTTGACAGCACTGACCTGCAGGCGGCGCTTGACCAGTTCCTGGCGCTGCCGCCCGAGGTGCGAGGCTACCTGGACCGGGAAATCCGGCCGCTTACTACCGAGGAAGCTCGTTTCCGGGCCCTGCGCCAGTGGGCGTTCGAGGAGTTCCAGTCGCAGTACACCTACGACCCCGGCTTCACTTCACCGATCGACCGGCTCGATGAGAGCGGACGCATCAACTGCTTTTCCTTCTCCAACATGTTTGTCGCCGCTGCGCGCTACGTGGACGTGCCCGCCAAATTCCAGCTGGTGGATTCACCACCGCAGTGGAACATGAGCAGCGATACCTTCGTGGTCAGCCAGCACATCAACGTAACGGGATTGCTCAGGCGCACCCTTGCCGAGAACGAGCAGGCGGTGCTGCGCGGGCAGATGGCGCGTTCAACCGGCACGCGCATAGAAAAACTCAACTGGGACAAGCTGAACCGCAGTTACATCGTAGACCTGAACCCCTCGATCGCCGTGGACTCTTACCGGTCGCGCACCATCAGTGACCGCGAGGCCCTGTCCCTGTACTACAGCAATCGCAGCGTTGAGTCGCTACTGGCCGGCAAGGGCGACCAGGCGCTGGCCTTTGCGCAGCAGGCGATACTGACTGATGACCAGTCGGTGACCGCCTGGAGTAATCTCGGCGTGATCCTGTCGCGTGCCGGCAAGACTGATGCCGCCAAGCAGGTTTACCTCAAGGCCCTGGACCTGGACGGCAGTGCAGAGACGGCGGCCAACAACCTGGAGCGCATCTATCGCCGCACCGGTGAGATGCGCAAGGCCGATGCCCTGGCCGCCAGGAGTGCCGCCCGGCGCAAGCGCAATCCCTACTACCACTACTCCATGGGCGAGACCATGCTGGAGGAAGGCGACCTGGAGCGTGCCCAGGAGCACTTCGAGGAAGCCATTGCCCGCAAGGAAGACGAGCGCCTGTTCTACTACGGTCTCGCCAAGGCCCAGATTCGGCTGGGCGACTACGAGCGCGCCACCCGCAACCTGGAGCAGGCAAAGGAGTATTCCAGCACTGCAGACCTGTGGCGCTATGAGCAACTGTCAGCAGAACTGAGATCTGCCAGCCATAACGGCTAGGCCAGTCAAGCCGCGGTTTGATTCAGGCGCCGCCACAGCCAGGCGACATACAGGCCGCTGAGTACTACCGCTAAAAGGCCGCGTTCGGGGTCGAGCCACAGCGCGTTGTCGACTGCCAGTAGCCCCCCTTCGCTGCCGAATCCGAACAGGGTGTAAGCAGCGCCATTCCAGATGCCGTGGCTGACAGACGGCACCAGCACTGAGCCTGAGAGCGCGCGAATCAGTCCCCACGCTGCACCCAGCAGCGCGGCATTGATAAGGTAGACGGGCAGAATAGACAGGGCGACTCGCCCCTCCTCACTCAGTGTGGCCCAGGATATGTGCCAGGCAGAAAAAACCAGGCTGCTGAACACCACGGATTGGCGGACAGAATAGCCGTCACCCTGTGCGGCAATGAACAGACTGCCCCGGAAGAAGCCCTCCTCGGTAATCAGGCTACCAATGACGGTGGCGGCTGCCATGATGGCGAATCCTCGCGCGGCGGCTGACCAGTCCGTGGCTGACAGGTCGGCACCGCCTGCTATCAGCGCCAGAACGAGGCTGCCCATGACGAAGGTCGGGTAGAGCACTGCCAGGCCGTAGTCTATGGGGCGGCCGAAGCACAGCCCCCAGGCTTTCCAGGTGTGGCGAGTTAGTAACCAGTAAAGGGGGATCAACACCATCAGGGTAAATGCGCTGAACATGGAGAGGCCGACGGCGTCCATGACCGCGGTACTCACTATGGCCATGGCGACCAATGCCAGGCTACTGCGAGATAATTTTGGCATCTGTCTCTCCTTGCTGCGTTGTAAGGCTAGCAGGCGACTGTGCTTGATCCGACGGCACTGAGATAGAGCGCCCCTCTGGCGGGTTGGACCCATCGGCCGGGTAGCGTAGGCTGCGCCCATGATCGAAGAAGTCGACCTCGCCAGAGCTCACGCGCTGTACCGGGCCCTGCCCGAGTTCACCCGGCCGGAACCCCTGGAATCCCTGGCCCAGCGCCTGGGTGACGATTACCTGGCGCTGGTGTTCCGCAAGGACGGGCAGGATGTTGGCTTTAAGCTCGGCTATCCCGAGAGCGCCGATACCTTCTATAGCTGGCTGGGGGGTGTAAGCCCCGCAGCCCGCGGCTGCGGTGTGGCGCAGGCGCTGCTGGAAGCCCAGGAGCAGCGGGTCCGCCAGCGGGGTTTCAGGCGACTGCGGGTAAAGTCCATGAACCGTTTCCCGGCGATGCTGCGGCTGCTGGTGCGCAATGGCTACCTGGTAGATGAGCTCACTCCGGCGGAGGATCCGCTGTTGACCAAGATTCACTTCGTGAAGCTACTCTAACTACCGCAAAACAGCTGCTTTTCACCGTAACCTGACGCGGCAGCTCAAAATCCGCCTCCCATCTGGCTTATAATCAGCCCCACGATTTCCGGTCTTTCGGACCCGCAACCGAGGGGTAACCATGAAAACAAGAAACCTGTTTGTCTCCACACTTTTCGTTCTCTTTGCCCTGGTCCTGGGTGCCTGCTCTTCCTCCGATGAGAGTGCGCCCGCGGCCGAGCAGCAGGCGGCGTCGGCACCGTCCGCTGAGCCTGCTGCGCAGCCCGCGGCTGCGGCTGGCAGCAGCGAGCGGCTGGCCGCGGTGCTGGCCGCCCAGTCTGACGAACTCAAGGCGCGCTACCCTTATCGCCATCCGCAGGAAACCCTGGAGTTTTTCCAGATCGAGCCGGGCATGACTGTGGTTGAAGTGCTGCCTGGCCGCGGCTGGTACTCGCCGATCCTGGTGTCCTACCTGGGCAGTGACGGCCACCTGGTGGGCGCTGACTACCCGCTGGACATGTGGGCCAACTTCGCCTTTGCCGATGAGGAGTACATCGCCAAGCGTCGCGCCTGGGTCGATACCTGGCCACAGGACGCCGCCGAGTGGCAGGGCGACGACGGAGCCAGTGTCCAGGCCACTCGTCTCGGTGAGTTCAGCGAGGACATGGCCGGCACGGTGGACGCGGTGCTGTTCATTCGCGCCCTGCACAACCTGAACCGCTTCGAGGACGTGGGCCAGTACCGTAGCAATGCCCTCAGGGACACCATGATGCTACTGAAGCCGGGTGGCCTGGTGGGGGTGGTGCAGCACAGCGCGCCGGATGAGCGCGGCCTGGAGTGGGCTGACGGTTCCCGCGGCTATCTCAACAAGGGGGCGGTGATTGAAGTCTTTGAGAACGCCGGCTTCGAGCTGGTGGCGGAGAGTGACGT
>JASJBK010000202.1 GCA_030066555.1 Halieaceae bacterium | reverse complement strand
GCTGCACCTGCAGGGTCTGGTTCTCCAGGCGCTTCTGCTCGAGCTGGCTGCGCACGGTGGCGCTGCGCTGCTCGATCTGGGCGCGCAGGCCCTCGGCGTCGCGCAGCTCGCCGTCGATCCGGGCCACCGTATCGCGGGCCTCGCCCAGTTCGGTTTCCACGACCAGGCGCTTCTCGAGCTGTGACTCCAACTCCCCCTTGAGGCCGTCCAGAGGCTGGTCGTTGCTGGCGATATTCTCCTCCAGCGACTGCTTGCGCTCCACCAGCTGCTTCACCTGCACCGTGGTGCGCTCGATGGATTGGGTCATGGACTGCAGCTGCGCCTGCAGCGACTGGTGCTGCATGGCGGTCTGGTGCGCGGTGTCCTTGTCGTGACGGGCCGCCTGGCGCGCCTGGTCGAGGCGGGTGCGGGTCTCATCGCGGCGCGACAGCAGGGTTTCGCGTTGCCTGGAATCCTGCTCCATGCGTTCGATGGCGGCAGACAGCAACTGGCGAGCTTCCGCCATACTGTCCTGCTCTGCCTGGAACTGGGCACGGGATTCATCGATCTCGCGGTTGATGCCCTCACGGCGCTTGCTGATCTGCTCGATCTTGGCCTGCTCGGCACTCAGAGCCGCCGCCAGGTCGGCGTGCTCGCGGGATACCGCCTGTACCTGGCCCTGGGCCTCGTGGCGCTGCTGCTCCAGGGTCTTGAGCTGGGTGTCGGTGGCGGCGAGTTCGGCCTGCAGCTCGCTGCTGCGGGCCTCCCCTGCGGTAATGGCCGCCGCCAGTTTCTCCAGCTCCTGCTGGCGGGCGATCACGCCGGATTCTTCCTCGGCGCGGTTGCTGACCCGCACCCAGTCGGCGCCCACCCAGATGCCGTCGCGGGTAATCAGCGACTGCTGTCCGCTGAGGCTGCTGCGACGGGCCAGGGCGTCTGCCAGGCTATCGGCCAGCAGCACGCTGCCCAGTACGCCCGAGAGATGCCCGGCGCCGCTGACCTGGCCGGCCAGGCTGTCAGGGGAACCAGCTGCTGAACTGTGCCCGTCCAGCAGCATGACCTCGCCGCGCGGCGCCTGCGCCAGGGCCCCGGCAAAAGCATCGATGCGGTCGACACACACCGCCTGCAGGCTGTCGCCCAGCACCGTTTCCACCGCCTGCTGCCAGTCCGGAGTCACCTGGATCTGCTGCAGTAAGCGCGGCTTATCGGCAATATGCTGCTGATCGAGCCAGGACTCCACCGCCTCCCCCGCGCCCGATGCGGCCTGTTGCAGCGCATCCAGTGAGGCGTGGCGGCCGCGCTGGCCCTGCAGTTCACTGCGGGCGGCATCGAGAGTCTCAGACAGGCTGTTGCGACGGTCGCGCGCGGTATTCACCTGCGCCAACAGGTCTTCGCTGCGCTTCTCGGCAGCGCGAATGGCTAGCTCCTGCTCGGCGATCTGCTCGCCCAGGCGCTCGCAGGTCTCATCAGCGGGGCCAGCGCTCAGGCCCGACTTCTCTTCGTCCAGGGCGGAAATGCGCTCCTGGATGCGGGTCAGGGCCTGCTCCAGGTGCTGGATACGGGATTGCTGCACCTCGGCCTGCTGGCGCGGCTCGGCAGCCTGCTGGTTGAAATCGTCCCACTCCAACTGCCAGCTCTGCATGTGCTCTTCGGCATCGACCAGGGCCTGGGCCGAGGTGGCTTCCGCCGCCTGTAGCTGTTCCAGGGCCGGGGTCACCCCGGCCAGTTCTTCCTGCCACTGGGCCTGCTTGTTGCGGTCTTCCTCGAGGTGGCGCTCGGCCTGCTCGAAGCTCTCCAGGGTCTGGCGCAGGTCCTCGGCCAGCTGGCGGGAACGCTCCTGCTGGTGCTTGATGGTCTGCTCGATGCGGGCGACTTCGGAACCGATACTGTAATAGCGCGCCTGCACCTCGTTGAAGCTGTCGGTGGCCTCGGTGTGCTGCACCCGCATGTCCTCGATGCCGGCGTCTACCTGGCGGTGCTCGGCGATCACCGACTCGAGCTTGATGTCCAGCTCGCCGATGGCGTGCTTCGAGGTGCCGATCTTGTCGTCCAGGCTCTTCCACTGCAGGGCCTGCAGCTGGGCCTTGAGTTCGCGCTCCTGGGCCTTGAACTCGCCGTACTTCTCCGCGGCCTGGGCCTGACGATGCAGGTGTTGCAACTGGCGGTCCAGCTCTTCGCGCAGGTCGGTGAGTCGCTCGAGGTTCTCAAGCGTTCTCCGCATGCGGCTCTCGGTTTCCTTGCGGCGTTCCTTGTACTTGGAGATGCCGGCGGCTTCCTCGATGAAAACCCGCAGTTCCTCTGGCTTGGATTCGATCAGGCGCGAGATCATGCCCTGCTCGATGATGGCATAGCTGCGCGGGCCGAGGCCGGTGCCAAGGAATATGTCGGTGATGTCGCGACGGCGGCACTTGCTGCCGTTGAGGAAATACTCGCTCTGGCCTTCACGGGTGACCTGGCGCCGCACGGAGATTTCCGCGTAGCTGGCGTACTCGCCGCCGATCCCGCCGTCATGATTGTCGAAGATCAGTTCGATGGAGGCCTGGCCGACCGGCTGGCGATTGACCGAGCCGTTGAAGATCACATCGGTCATGTGCTCGCCGCGCAGGTTCTTCGCCGAGCTCTCCCCCATCACCCATCGTACCGCGTCGATAACGTTGGATTTGCCGCAGCCGTTGGGGCCGACGACCGCACACATATTGCTGGGAAACTGCACGTGAGTCGGGTCCACAAAGGATTTAAAGCCCGACAGCTTTATAGATTTCAATCTCATGAGACTTTGGGTAACACTCGCAAGTCTATGTTTTTATTTATTTTCTTTCTTCTGAATTCCTCGATATCTGGCCCGGGAAGCGGCCGATTCGAGGTGCTTTACGCGTTGATTGGACCGGAAATGCGGCCCGCCAACCCCCTATATGATGTGGCTAGTGTACTCTCTCGACACAAGACTTGGGAGTGAAATGGGGAAATTTCTTGAGATTTTTTGCCGTTTTTTCCCAGCCCACGGGCTTGAAAATCAGGAGTCCCCGACCGGCTTGAGCACCAGGGTATGTACCTGCTCACCGGAACCCGGCGGCAGGTCTGACACGGTGGCCTGGAAGGTTGCATGCTGCTCGCCGGGCTGACCGCTGGGAGAGACTCGCGCCACCACTTCCACCACATCGAGCTCGGAAATCTTCTGCCCGGCCATGGAGCTGGCATCATCCAGCCGCAGGGTGACCGGCAGCTGGGCGGCCGTCAGGCGTTTTACCGCCACCGGCATGCGGGTATCGATGGCCGGGTTGCGGGCGAACACGAATACCGTATCGCCGGGCGAGGCAGTCGTGCCCTGGGCCAGCTCGAGGCGCAGGGTAACCCCTGCCCCGGTGGCGGGCTCTGGGTTGCCGGCCACAGGACCACTGGCAGCAGGCGCCACAGCATGCGGTGACGGTGCTGCCGAGGCCACCGCTCCACCGGCCAGTTGGGCACGGGCGCGCTCGACCACGCCGCGGATCATCTGCGCCGACTCGGATTCCGGGTTCTCCATCACCAGCAGCCGCTCCCAGTAGGTGATCGCCGCCTGGTATTCGCCGGTTTCGAAGGCTGCCATGCCCAGCAGCCCAAGGGCCGTGCGCTGGTGTGGGTTGATACTGAGGGCGCGCTCGGCCAGCAGCTGGTCTTCCGGGGTCAGCTTGCGCCCCTGGGCCAGGAAACCGGCCTGGGCTGCCAGCGCCGCTGCCATGTCATCATTGGGCGCCTTTTCTGCCAGCCCGGCGTACAGGGCCCGGGCGCGCACATAGTCGCCCTCATTCATATAAAAGCGACCCAGCATGCCCTGGTAGTAGAGATTGTCCGGGCGCGCCGCGGCGCGGTCCTCGACCGCCAGCATCAGGCGCCGATAGTCGGCCTCGGTGGTCTGCTCGTTGACCGCGTCGAGCTGGCGCTTGAGCGCCACATCGTCGCCGGCGCCCAGCTGCCAGTACATGGCAGCGGACAGCAACACCAGCACCGCCAGCAATGCGGCAACCGGCAGTGCGCCGCTGGCAGATTCTTCGGTCTCACCGGTCTCGCCGTCGGCCTCTTCCAGCATGCGCAGGCGGGCATCCTGCAGCAGGTCTTCGGCCAGCGCCGTGTCGGTGGCACCGGGGCGGCCAATGCCGGAATCGCGGCTCTCACCGCTGGTTTCCAGCTCGGTGCGGCGCTGCAGGAACCAGTCGCGGTTGGAGGCCCGGGTGTCGATGCGGCGCTCGCGCAGGAACAGGCCGGGCAGCAGTACAAACAGGGACGCCAGCGCCAGCAACAGCAGCGCCCCCCACCAGATTTCAGTCACGCTTGTTCCTCGTCGTCTGCCAGCAGTGCATCGAGCTTCGCCCGCTCGTCGGCGCTGAGAGTGCCCGCCGCTGCCGGAGCCCGGCCGCGCATGCTCGAGCGCAGCACCAGCACCGCCAGCAACAGCAGGATGGCGGGAGCGGCCCACAGCACCAGGGTCACGTTGTTTACCCGCGGCCGGTACAGCACAAACTCGCCGTAGCGATTGACCATGTACTCGACGATTTCCCGATCGCTGCGACCCTCGTGAAGCTGGGCATGCAGCTGTTTGCGCAGGTCGGCGGCAATCGGGGCGTTGCTGTCGGCGATGTTCTGGTTCTGGCACTTGGGGCAGCGCAGTTCATCCGCCAGGTCGGCGAAGCGCTCCCGCAGGGTTTCATCGGCGAATTCGTAGGTCTCGATCACCGCCAGCGCAGCGGATGACAGCGACAGGCCGGCAATCAGCAGCAGGGCGCGTAACACTAGGACTCCCCCGCGCGCTGTTCGCGCTGCAGTTCATCGACGATGGGCTTGAGGATCTCCGCCCACACCCGTTCATCCACCACCCCCACGTGGCGGTAGCGAATCACGCCGGCGGCATCGACCACATAGGTTTCCGGCGCACCGTACACGCCCAGGTCCAGGCCCAGGCTACCCTCGGCGTCGACGATGCTGAGTCGATAGGGGTCGCCCAACTCATCCAGCCAGCCCAGGGCCTGGGTGTCCTCGTCCTTGTAGTTGATGCCATAGATGGCCACGCCAGCATCGGCCAGCCGGGTCAGAAACGGGTGCTCGACCCGGCAGGAGGCACACCAGGTGGCCCAGACATTGAACAGCGCCACTTCGCCGGTGACGGTGGC
>JASJBK010000201.1 GCA_030066555.1 Halieaceae bacterium | reverse complement strand
CCGAATCCCAATTTTTTGCGCAGCAAAAAATGGTTGAGTTCCGCAGCAGCCGCCAAGTGCGCGAATGCTGCGGTCGTTTCGATAGTGCGATCGCCCATTGACCGACTCGGTGCCGGCCGCTGGTGCCGATAGTGGCGAATCAGTGTTCCCGAGTGGCGCGGAATTCGATGTCGGGCCAGCGTTCTTCCATGAGCTGGAGGTTAACGCGGGTGGGGGCCAGGTAGGTGAGGTAGCCGCCGCCGTCGATGGAGAGCTGGTCAGCGGCCTTCTTGCGGAAGTCCTCCAGCTTGCGTGCATCGTCGCAGTGCACCCAGCGGGCGGTGTATACGTTGACCGGTTCGTAGATCGCCTCGACCTTGTATTCGTCCTTGAGGCGGTAGGCGACCACGTCGAACTGGAGCTGGCCAACCGCGCCGACGATCAGGTCAGTGTTGCTGATCGGCGCAAACACCTGGGTCGAACCCTCTTCCGAGAGCTGCTGCAGACCCTTCTGCAGCTGCTTGGACTTGAGCGGGTCCGCCAGCCGGATGCGGCGGAACAGCTCCGGGGCGAAGTGCGGGATGCCGGTAAAACGCAGGTCTTCCCCGGCGGTAAAGGTATCACCGATCTGGATGGTGCCGTGGTTGTGGAGGCCGATGATGTCCCCGGAAACCGCCTCCTCCACCAGGGCTCGCTCGCCCGCCTTGAAAGTTACCGCGTCGGCAATCTTCACGTCCTTGCCGGCGCGTACGTGGCGCATCTTCATGCCCTTCTCGTAACGCCCCGAGCACACCCGCATAAAGGCGATCCGGTCACGATGACGCGGGTCCATGTTGGCCTGGATTTTGAAGACAAAGCCTGAAAATCTGCCCTCCCGGGCCTGCACGTCACGCTGCTCGGCCATGCGCCCCTGGGGCGCCGGAGCCCACTCGACAAAGTGGTCGAGCATTTCCCGTACACCGAAGTTGCCAAGCGCGGTGCCGAAGAACACCGGGGTGAGCTTGCCGGCCAGGTAGGCCTCGAGGTCGAACTCGTGGCTGGCGCCGCGCACCAGTTCGACCTCCTCGAGGAAAGCCTCGTAATCGTCGCCGATAAACGCCCTGGCCTCGTCCGATTCCAGGCCCTCGATGCGCACATCCTCGGGCAGGGTGTGGCCCTGACCCGGGGTGTAGCCGTGGATGGTGTCGCTGTAGAGGTCGTAGACGCCCTTGAAAAAAGACCCCATGCCGATGGGCCAGTTGATCGGGGCACCCTGGATATCCAGCACCGACTCCACCTCGTCCAGCAGCTCGATGGGATCGCGAATATCCCGGTCCATCTTGTTGACGAAGCTGAGGATCGGCGTGTCGCGCAGGCGGCACACATTCATGAGCTTGATGGTGCGTTCCTCGACGCCCTTGGCGCCGTCCACCACCATCAAGGCCGAGTCAACCGCGGTGAGGGTGCGGTAGGTATCCTCGGAGAAGTCCTCGTGTCCGGGAGTATCCAGCAGGTTGACTACCCGGCCGCTATAGGGGAACTGCATGACTGACGAGGTCACGGAAATGCCCCGCTCCTGTTCCATGCTCATCCAGTCCGAGGTCGCGTGTGGGCCGCGCTTGCCCTTGACGCTGCCTGCTACCTGGATGGCATTGCCCAGCAGCAGCAGCTTTTCGGTGATGGTGGTCTTGCCGGCGTCGGGGTGCGAGATAATGGCAAAGGTACGGCGCTCATCGATCTGGCGAACAAGCTCGGTCGCTGCGGGCGTGGACATGGTTTCTGGTACGGGTATGTGACGGAGCGCGGATTATACGCGGAATGTTGCCGGGTAACAGGCAAGTTCTGTTTATAATCCAGCGATGGAAACAGGTGATTACCATCCCGGTATAGCGGGCAGCTGCCTGCGCAACCTGCTCTATGCACGCTGCGTTGCGATCATGGGCCATGCGGCAGCGCTGCTCTTCCTGCTCTCACGCGGTACCGACCAGGTACCGGCCGAAGGTTACCTGATGGTCCTGGGCGCACTCACCCTGGTCACCCTGTTCAGTTTCCTGCGCCTGACCAAGCCATGGCCGGTTCACGATGCCGAGTGCTTGATCCAGTTGCTGCTGGATATACTCGCCCTGACCGCCCTGCTCTATTTCAGCGGCGGCTCGCACAACCCACTGGCAGTCTACTACCTGGTACTGGTCGGCTTCGGCGCCATCACCATGCCGAGGCGCTACAGCCGGGTGGTGACCCTGCTCTGTATCGTCAGCTTCGTAGCGCTGGTATTCCGCTACCAGCCAATACCGATCTACAGCCCGACACCGCCGGATGCTCTCAATGCGGCAACGGTGGCTGGCTGGCTTGCGCTGCTGATGGCGGCGGTCGTGCTGTCGTGGTTTGGTGGCGACATGGCGGTGTCAGTAAGGAAGTTCCTGCGTGGACCCGCCGAGGCCGAGCAAGGTGAAATCGAACAGCAACACCTGGCGGCGCTGGCCAGCCTGGCCGCTGGCACCGCAGAGGAACTTGGCACGCCGCTGGCCACCATGACCTCGCTGGTCGAGGAACTCGGTAAAGTCGCCGCCCAGGAGGAGCACCGCGAGGATTTCCTGCTGCTGGTGGAGCAGCTCGAACACTGCCGCGTGGTGCTCGACAAGCTGTCCAAGACCGCGCGGCTGAACGAGGGCGGCGAGCTGCGCTGGATCGAAGTACCCGGTTTTGTCGAAGCGACGGTCAACCAGTGGCTGCGAGGCCGACCGGAGGTGAGCGCCGATGTCACGTTTTCCGGCAGCAACGATTCACCGCGGATGGAAGCCGAGTACGGCTTGTCGCACGCCCTGGAGCAGATACTCAACAACGCCGCCGATGCCGAGCCGCGCGACATTCGCGTCGATGTCAGTTGGGACGACAAGCAGTGCCAGATCCGTATCGATGACAACGGGCCTGGGTTTCCCGACTCGATGATCGGTGTGCGGCGCAAGCCGGCGGTGGTGAAAAAGACCCGGGGCATGGGCATCGGCCTGCTGATCTGCAATGCCACAGTAACCCGCTACGGCGGCACCCTCGAGCTGTCCAATACCAAGCACGGTGCGCGGGTCCTGTTGACGCTGCCGCGCACAGACCTGCACGACGCCTCCGAGTAGCGGCTAGCGGGGGGCCCTGCGCTCGAGCTGCGATTCCAGCGCGCCCAGCAAGGTTTCGCCCACGGCGTTCATGGCAGGCATCTCCGCGCCGGCGGGCAGGCAGTCGCGCAGGCAGGTAACCGCCATACCGGCATGCCCACAGGGGTTGATACGGGAAAAAGGTTCCAGATCCATATCGACGTTGAGCGCCAGCCCGTGGAAGCTGCAGCCGCGTCGTACGCGCAGTCCCAGCGATGCGATCTTGGCGCCATCGACGTAGACACCGGGAGCATCCGGGCGCGGCGCCGCGCTGATGCCGTAGCCGGCCAGGCAATCGACGATGGCCTGCTCGATCACGTCGACCAGGGCGCGCACACCGAGGCCGCGCCGTCGCAGGTCAATCAACAGGTAAACCACCCACTGCCCGGGACCGTGGTAGGTCACCTGGCCGCCGCGGTCGGCCTGCACAACGGGAATCTCACCGGGTGTCAGCAGGTGCTCTGCCTTCCCTGCCTGGCCCTGGGTGAAAACGGGAGGGTGTTGCAACAGCCACAGCTGGTCATCGCTGCGCTCATCACGCTGGTCGGTGTAGTCCCGCATGGCCTGCCAGCTGGACTGGTAGTCCACCTCGCCGAGCCGGAGGATTTCCATCTGGCCTGTTCCCGGAGAGCTCGCCTAGATGACCATCTGCACCAGCCCGGTGGCGAGCAAGTCCTGGTGCAGTGCTTCGAGCTGCGGTTTGCCGGTCGCCGTGATCTGTACCGTCAGGGAAACAAAGGTGCCCTCACGGCTGGCACGCATGCTGATGGAGTCGCGGGGAAAGCCGGGGGCGTGGCGTTCGATAACGTCCACCACCACCGACTCGAATTCGGGCACGCTTCGGCCCAGTACCTTGACCGGGTAGTCGCAGGGAAATTCTATCTTTGGCGGTTCCACACTCAGTTGCCGAACAATTGCATGAAAAACAGTTTGATGCTGTCCCACAGACGCGCGAAGAAGTCGGCGGGCTCCACCGCGTGCAGGGCCACCAGCGGTTCATCGAGCAGCGTCTCGTCCTCCAGTTTGACAACCAGCGCGCCAAAGCTGTCACCGCGGGCCACCGGGGCCTCGATCAGCTTGTCGATTTCCATGGCGGCGTCCAGCTCATCCCGACTGCCGCGGGGGATGGTCATGCGAATGGTGCGATCGACCCCCAGTGACAGGCTGTCCTGCTGGCCTTTCCATATTCGCGTCGTGGCCAGCTCTTCACCGGCACTGTAGAGCGCCAGCGTCTCGAAGGTGCGGAAGCCATAGTTCAACAGCTTGCGGGATTCTGCCTTGCGGGAGCGCTCACTGTCGGCGCCCAGTACCACCGAGATCAGCCGCATGCCGTTGCGCTGGGCCGAGGCCACCAGGCAGTAGCCCGCCTCTTCGGTATGGCCGGTCTTGAGGCCGTCTACCGACGGATCCTCCGCCAACAGGGCATTGCGATTGTACTGACGGATATTGTTATAGGTGTACTCACGTTCCTTGTAGAGCGCGTACTCCTCGGGGAAGCGCTCGATCAGGGCCTCGGCCAACAGTACCAGGTCGCGCGCCGTGGTGTAGTGCTCTGGGTCCGGCAGGCCGTGGGAGTTGACGTAGTGAGTGCCGGTCATGCCGAGGTCCACGGCATGGGCGTTCATCATGTCGGCAAAGGCACTCTCGCTGCCGGCCACATGTTCGGCAATGGCCACAGAGGCATCGTTACCGGAGGAGATCACCACGCCCCGATGCAACTGCAGCAGGCTGACGGGCCTGCCAGGTTCGATCCACATCAGGGAGGAACCGGCAAACAGCGGATTCTGTGCCCAGGCATTCTCGCTGACCTGCACCATGTCATCGTTACTGACACGGCCCGCAGCCAACTCGGCAGCCAGCACGTAGCTGGTCATGAGCTTGGTCAGGCTGGCCGGCGCCAGGCGCTCATCCGCGTTGCGCTCGGTAATCACGTAACCGGTGTCGGCATCGACCAGTATCCA
>JASJBK010000200.1 GCA_030066555.1 Halieaceae bacterium | reverse complement strand
GTGATTGCCGAACCCGCCCGACTGCGAGTATTCAACGCTGTAATGGCGCTGTTGCTGGTGGGCTCGCTCTACCCGGTACTGTCTACCTAGAACGGATTCAGGGTGTAGCCCTGCTGTTGGAGCAGGGCGTGGGAAGTCATTGCCGAGAGTGACATCTCAACGCCGGGCAGCAGGTCTTGCACCTTCACGTCGTAGAACGCAGCCGTCTGGCCGCAGAGATGGATTTTCACACCGTGGGCGATGAGTTGCTCGATAAGTGCCGCGCTCGGGTTGGGCTCACTGCGGGCGCTGACCTTGAGCAGGTCGCGATGGGCAGGCCCGTGCACCACCACCGCCAATTCGATGTTCTGCACCGGCACGCCGGCACGGGCATGCATATTGAAAAAACGCGCCGCCGCCTCCAGGGTGCGATTGGGCTTGTCGCCCTCCCCGGCAACGCGCACATCGAAAGCGATCTTGAAGGTCGTACCCGTTGGAATCGGCATGGCGCCCGATACCAGTGCAGCCGGGCCGTAGTCCTCAATGGCCGGCCCTGTACTGAAGGCTCTTATGTCGCCGAGAGCGGTGGTGGATACCAGCAGTGCGGCGAGCAGCAGCGCAAAACCTGATGCCTTCATAGCAAGGTGTCCTTTGGGGAAATGGGTTCAGCAGGGATTGTAACCGGGCGTCGGTGTGCGCCCTAGAAGCCCACGCTGGCATTGATGACCTTACCGCCGGCGTCGAAATCGACCACGCAGCGGTACAGACCGGCAGTCAGCAGGCTGTCGACGATGATACGGCTGCCTTCCGGCGAAGCGTAAATGCTGTAGCGCAGGAAGTCTCCAGTGCTCAGCTGGCTCAGCACGCTCTGATCCGATACCCCCAACACAAAGTTGCCGCACAGGTACTTAATTTCCTTGCGCGCTTCGTTTGCGAAAAAGCCACCTACTGCCAGAGCGACCAGCAGCACCAGGCCGATAAAGGATTTCAAGGAGTTACTCCCCTAGCTCGGTGAAACATTGGCATTGAGGCGGAAGATATTGTCCGGGTCATAGCGCCGCTTCACCTCCACCATGCGGGCAAAGTTGCCCTGGTAGTTGCGGTCCCACTCGCTGGCGTTATCGTCGTCGGCCTCGACCGTGTAAAAGCCCCTGGTGTGAGGCTGGAGCTGGCGCCAGTAGGACTTGATCCACTGCTTGTGCTCATCGCCGGGCTGGTCGGGCTTCCAGCCGATGGTTGCCATCATGTTGAACTCGGCATAGCGGTGCGGGAAAGCAGTGGCATCGGTAGGCACACGGGCGATCGCCCCGCCCGCCTGCTGGAAAATCATTTGCGTGGAGCGCCCGGCCCCGGGCTCCATTCCGTCGACGATGGCGTCGATCAGGGCCTGGGGCAGCTCGGAGATAAAGCCGCCCTTGAGGTAGGCGGCGGTGGAGCGCGGTGCATCCCAGTCACTGCTGCGTTGCAACACCTCATAGTCGGTCATCGCCAGGGTTTCCTTGATGGGCTTGCCGAGCTTTGCATACTGCTTCAGCACCTTGCGACCCTCGGATTCCTTGCCACAGTAGACGTTCTGGAAGAACACAAAGCCCTGGTCATTGCCGGGCGGGAAGCCATAAATCAGGTCGGTCTGCAGCTCGTCCGGCGCATTGGGGGCGAACTCGGCGTAGAACTCCAGCGCATCCTTGAGCCGTGCGTAGGGGTAGATGAAGTTGCCCAGCAGCACTTCCCGCTTCATGGGGTACAGCTGGAACTCAAAACCGGTGACCACGCCGAAGTTGCTGCCACCGCCGCGCACGCCCCAGTAAAGCTCTGGGTATTCCTCGGCGCTGGCACGACGCACGCGGCCGTCAGCACTGACCACCTCCACCGCCCTGATGTTGTCGAGCGTCAGGCCAAACTTGCGCCCCAGGCGACCGAAACCGCCGCCGGTGGCAAGCCCGCCCACCCCGGTATGGGATACCGTGCCGGCGGTCGTCACCAGGCCATGGGCCAGTGCCTCGTGATCCATGGCGCCCAACAGGCTGCCGCCGGAGACATAGGCAATGCGCTCACCGGGATCGACGCGCACATGCCGGAAACGGGACAGGTCGATCTGCAGGCCACCGTTGACCGTGCCCTTGCCCGAGGCGCTGTGACCGCCGCACTTGATGGCCGTGGACAGGCGATGGTCCTGGGCAAACTGCACCGCTCGCATCACATCGGCCACGCCCGAAGGCTGCACGATCAACGCTGGATGTTTGTCGATAGTGGGGTTGAGCACCTGGCGCGCCTCGTCGTAGGCGGCGTTGCCAGGCAACAGCAGCGGGCCGCGCAGGCCGGCGGCGAGATCATCGACCGCGCCGGCGGCGATATTCAGCTCCTTGCCGTCGATGGTGGTGGCGTGAACCTCGGCGCCCGCGGCTCGCAGCCAGGGTGACAGGGCCAGGGCGCCACCGGCGAGTAGCGTGGCCTGGCAAAACTTGCGTCTGTGCATGATCAACCCCGCTTATAGTCTGCAAACAGTGTAGACGCGATGGCGCCGCGCTGCCGAATCCGGGTCAGCCGGTAATCAGTGACACCACCACGGCGAGAATAGACAGGGTGACTATCCAGACGATCAGGTACAGGCGCGTGGACTGACGCGCCTGGCGGCGCTGGGAGCCAATTCGCGGCCGAATACCGCGCACCAGGAACACCAGCTTGGCGGCCAGGTTCACGGATACAATATTTACTACCAGCAGCAAGGCTGCGCGGCCCGCCAGTTCCGGAAAACCCGCTCCCAGCAACAACCCTACCGCGGCGGTGGGCGGCAACAATGCTACCGCCACCATCACACCTACCAGAACGCTGGACAGGCCGGTAGTCATGGACAAGGCCGCTGCCGCACCGGAAGCCAGTGCCAGGGCGATGGCATCGAGACCCACCACGGTGCGTTGCAATAACTCACCGCCGGGTGTTTCCAGCGGCAGGAAAAAACCTAGCGCCAGGGAAATCGCAAGCGCCAACAGCAGGCCGGAAAGACTGCTTGCCAGAGCCTGCTGGATCAGCTGCCGGTCACCGAGGGCAGAACCCAGGCCCAGCGCCAGGTTGGGCCCCAGCAGCGGTGCAATCACCATGGCGCCGATGATCACTGCGACGTTGTTCTCCAGCAGGCCAATGGCTGCCACCAGTGTCGACAGCGCCACCAGAACCAGGAAATTCCCGTCCAGGCGGGCACTCTTCTCGGCGTTGTCGAACAGGGCCTCGCGGGTGGCAACAGCCTTGTCTTCCTGCTTGCGCTCTGCATCGCTCGCCCTCGGCAGGTAGCCCTCCACCGGCACCACCATGACCACCTCGGCCGGGTTGGAGAAAAACAGGCCCTGCAGGGTGTCCATCACACCCTGCAGCTTGTCATCGGAGACCATAAGCTCCATCAGGTGAATGCCGCCCTCTTCTTCGACTTCATCGGACAGCAAGCGAACACCTTCCTTGGCGGCGATTGCAGCCACGGTGGGCGCATTGCCGGCGCTGGAGTAAACCTTGACGAGCTTCATGGCACCGAGGGTAACCCAACTAGCGCAGGAAGCGCAGCCAGCGCCAGAGGCTGAACACATCGGCCAGCGCCGCCGCCACATAGGTATAGGCGCAGGCCTTGAGTATGCGGCGCGCGGTCGGCATGTCTTCCTCGGGAATATAGCCCTCCTCGAGTATGGGTAGCGCCTTGTTGAAACTGGCGTCGTATTCCTCGGGCAGGATCGCCACATACATGGCCACCGACACCAGCATGGTCACCACACCCACCAGGGCCAGCAAACCCATCACCACCGGACTCCTGGACACGGCCGTGATCAGCGGAATGGAGATGAGGATGATGGTGCCGAGCCGGCGTATCTGGAACGCGCGCCCCAGGTACTTCTCGCGCAGCAGGCTCACCGGCTCCCGTCGGCAGAACTGGATGGCGTGCCCAACCTCATGGGCGGCGACGGCTACCGCGGTCAGGGACTTGCCGTCGTAGTGGTCAGGCCCCAGCGACACGATGCGGTCACCAGGTGAGTAGAAGTCTTCACCGGGGTTCCCCTTTACGACTTCTACGCCTTCGAGCTCGAAGCGCTCCACCAGGTGCTCTGCCAGCTCCGCCCCGGTGCCCGGCATGGTGTCAATATGGTTGGAGTAGCGACGCAGTACGTAGTGCACCCAGAGCGTGGGCCCGTAGATGGCCAATGCAGCCAGGAACGCCAGGATCAGGTAAAGCATTGGCAGAATCAGCTCGACAGCGCAATGAAGGTAGTGCGAAAACTATACCCAAACGTCATTGTCGGCCGTAAGCGCGCTATCCGCGTCCCCCGTGTTGACCACCCCGCGCGGCTCCACCAGCATGACCTTGCACTCCTCGCTGGCCACCGGGCGGTGCTCCACACCCCGCGGCACGACAAACATCTCACCGGCTGCAAGCGTCACTGCGCCATCCCTGAACTCGATATCGAGACTGCCTTCCAGCACGATGAACACTTCGTCGGTATCCGCATGGTCGTGCCAGACAAATTCGCCCTGTACCTTAACCAGCTTGAACTGGTAGTCGTTCATCTCGGCGATAACACGTGGCGCCCAGTGCTCACTGAACTTTGAGAACTTGTTGCCGAGATTGATGGGCTGGTAGGTCATCGCTGCCTCCGTTTTCATGCCGGCGAAACGCTTCGTCCACGGTCCAGCAGGAACCACTCCACTACCAGCAGGTTTGGCACCCAACAGATCCATGACAGTACCGGGTACAAATCTGCAAAGCTGGTACCGATGGCAGTGCCAATCCCCAGGTATATGCGCAAAGTGACCCCGGCCAGAGTGAGCGCATAGCTTCTCAGCATCCAGGCACGGTGGGCCATGACATCTCCCTTGCGAATACTGAGATAAGCCGCAAACGTCGTCCCCAGCCAGCAGGCGGCCATCAGCCCAAAGCCATAGTGCGCAACCAGGCCGCCAGAGGAGCGCAGTGCAAGGGCGAATCCAGCGACTCCACCCACCAACACCGCCAGCACATAGATGCGGCCGATCCATCGATGCGCTGCGATGTAGCGCTTGCGCAAACTGGAGTTGACCTGGAAGGCGCCCAGCACCATGGCGATACAGCCACCGAACAGGTG
>JASJBK010000020.1 GCA_030066555.1 Halieaceae bacterium | reverse complement strand
GTGGTCGACGTGGGCTGCGGCACGGGACGCCAGACGCTGCAGTTGCTCCAGGAATCGCCGGTATCGGTTACTGCCACAGACCTGCACGAGCCATTCCTCCTCAAGCTCCAGGAGCTGGCTGAGGAGCGCGGCCTCACCGATCGCCTGCGCGTGGAGCAGGCAGATATGGGTGCTTTGCCTTTCGCGCCGGGCAGCATCGACTTACTCTGGTGCGAGGGTGCCATCTACAACCTGGGCTACCAACAGGGCTTGCAGACCTGGCTGCCACTGCTGCGACCCGGCGGACACCTCTGCGTTTCCGAGGGCGCCTACTTTGTCGACAACCCGCCGGCAGAGGTCCGAGAGTTCTGGGAGGCAGAGTATCCCGAGATCACTACCCATCAGCGCCTGGAACAGCTGGCGATAGATTGCGGGTATATCCTGGTGGATAGCTTTCGCCTGCCGAAGAGCGCCTGGGAGGCCTACTACGGCCCAGTGGAGCAACGCATACAGGACCTTACAGCAGCGTGGTCAGCTGACCGCGAACGGGAGAAGGTGCTGTTGGCGATGCGTCATGAGGTCGAGGTATTTCGCCGCCACGGCGATACCTACGGCTATGCCTTCCTGGTGCTGCAGAAGCCCGTCGAGTAGCCACCTCGAAGCTGTGTTGTAAGTAAACCCGGCGGGAAACGCCAGCGGGTGCTCAGTGATCGAACTGCACACCGAAGCTGTTGAGCGCCATCGACACCAGGTTGTACTGTCCTACCGTGAATACCAGGTCCATAAGCTGCTCAGTGGACAGGTGCCGGGAGAGGCCCTTCCATGTGTCGTCACTGATGAAGGCGTCGACGTGAAGTTCGTCGGTGGCCTTGAGCAGCAGTCGATCCTGTTCACTCAGCCCCTCGGTATCCGGCCCGGTCCGTGAGGTCGCAATGTCCGCTTCGCTCATACCCAGGTAGCGCCCAATTTCGGCATGCTTCTGCCACTCGTACTGGGCATTGCAGAGGTGCCCAATTCGCAGAATGACCAGCTCACGTTCCCGGTCCGGCAGCGTGGACTTGGTCAGCACGTGGTTGGCGAATACCAGCCAGCGCCTGGCCAGGCCGGGGTGGTTCATGAGAGTACGGAAGATGTTGAAGTCTCGGTCTGTGTCGACAAAGAGTTGCATGATCTCCTGCGCCTCTTCACTCCACTGTTCCGGTGGCAGGGCGGGTATTCGGGGGGTGTTCAGTCGCATGGCCGGCTCCTCTTAATCCTGTCCGGCAGCCTAACAAAGTCGGCGGTGCTTCGCTCCCATCGAAGTGGCCGCTATGGGGTTTAGCCCGTAGGATACCGGGAACGCACAATAACAAGAGTGCCCAATCCGATGCCGGAAACGCGATGGAGCAACCTCTACCTGGTATATGTCGTGGTAATGCTCACCCTGGCGTCGACGCTGTCCATCATTGATCGACAGATTCTCAATGTGATGATCGGTCCGGTGAAGCGCGACCTGGGCGGCATCAGTGATACCCAGGTCTCCCTGATCATGGGCTTTGCCTTTTCCCTGTTCTACAGTTTCCTCGCACTGCCCGCGGGCTGGATTGCCGATCGCTACAACCGCCGCAACCTGATGGCGGCGGGCATTGTCGGCTGGAGCATCATGACGGCGTTGTGCGGTATGGCGTCGCAGTACTGGCAGCTTTTCCTGGCGCGCATGGGCGTCGGCGTGGGCGAGGCCACCCTGGGCCCTGCGGCTACTTCAACGCTGTCAGATTATTTCAGCCCGGAACGCCTGCCGCTCGCGGTCGGCATTATTTCGGCAGCACCTTTCATCGGCCAGGGCCTGGCGAATATTGGTGGCGGTCCGCTGATCGACTACCTGGAGTCAGTGCCCAATCTGACCGTGCCGCTGATAGGGCAGGTGTATTCCTGGCAGATGGTGTTCATCCTGGTCGGGTTGCCCGGTGTGCTGCTGGGCGCGTTGATGCTGACTCTAAGGGAGCCGCCAAGACGCGGCACACTATCGGTATCCAGTGGCGGCCTCCCACTGTCCGATTTGTGGCGCTTTATTCGCCAGCGCGGCATGTTCTTCGGCCTGATCTTCCTGGCCTACCTGGGGCTGGCCACCCAGGGTTGGTCGTTGTTCTCCTGGATCATTGAGTTCTACGTGCGCAATCACGGCTGGACGCGAACCCAGATCGGCATCAACTACGGCGCCATTGCCATGGTGGTCGGGATAATCGGCAGTGTCAGCGGCGGGCTGTTGGCAGGGCGATTGCTACGCTCCCGGGTTCGAGATGCCACCCTGCGCGTCGCCATGTTGGCGAGCGCGGTACTGCTGCCGACGGCGGTGATGCTGACCCTGGTGGACGACCCATGGCTGGGCCTGGGGCTGCTGGTACCAGTGACCTTCTGCATGGCCATGCCCAACGGGCTGATGCTCGCCACGCTGCAGTCGGTGGCTCCCAATGAACTCCGTGGGCAGATGGTGGCGGTCTACCTGATTGCGGTGAATTTCCTCGCCTATACGTTTGCCCCGTCGCTCCCGGCGGTTCTCAGTGACTACGTTTTCGCAAGCGAACTCGCACTGGGAAAATCCATTTCGCTGCTGGCCGCAATCAACTACAGCATGGCGTTCCTGGCGCTGGGCTTTTCTCTCAGGTACTACCGGGCTGCGCTCGACCAGACGGCGGAATGGAACAGATAGTGGCGCCGGAGAATATGGGGGGTTATCTCGCCTTCTCCAGCTGACGATTCAGGCGCCCGGTAAGGAAATCGAAGTACATATTAAAATCCCCGATCAGCGACCAGAGGGGATAGGTAAACGTGGCGGGCTTGTTCTTCTCAAACCGGAAATGACCGACCCAGGCGAAGAAATAACCGCAGACCGGCAGAGACACGAGCAACAGATAGCGCTGTGTAGCCAGGGCGTAGGCCATGACGGCGATCACCAGCGTCGTGCCGATGTAGTGCAAGACCCTGCAGGTCGGGTCCAGGTGCTGACTCAGATAAAAGGGATAGAACTCCCGGTAGGTTTTGTAGGGTTTCTCTGCCATTGACTGCTCCGATTCGGCCCTCACACTGCCGACATTATGCCTTAAAATGCTGCCACCGAAGTTGCTGTTGTGAGCCTGGATAGAGGTGGGTATTGGCCAAGCTATTTGTAGATAACCTGACGGTAATGGATTTTTCGTTCCTCGATGCGGAGCGAGGCGTGGTCGGTGAATCCTGGATCGTCGACATTGAGCTGACCGGTGAACTGGACGAGCAGGGCATGGTCTTTGACTTCGGCCACGTCAAAAAGCAGATCAAGCACTTCATCGACGCACAGGCCGATCACCGGCTGCTGGTGCCTGCCGCTTCATCGGCCTGCACCACCAGTATTGCAGGCGACACACTATCGGTGGACTTTGAGTTGAGTTCTGGCGCCGTGATCCATCACGAGTCGCCACGTGATGCGGTGCTGCTGTTGGCAGCGGAAAGAGTGGACGCCGGGCAGCTGGCGGAGGACTTGCAGGAGCAACTCAAGAGCATCCTGCCGGAGAACGTGCAGGAGGTGCTGATCAAGCTGCGCCCGGAAGCGATTGATGCCGCCTATTTTCACTACACCCATGGTCTGCAAAAGCACCAGGGGCAGTGCCAGAGAATCGCACATGGCCACCGCTCGCGACTGGAAATCCTGGTCGATGGTGTGCGCAGCGCAGAGCTTGAGGCACAGTGGTCAGAGCGCCTGGCGGATATCTATATTGCGACGGACAGCCACATCGTGGAGGAGTTTGAGCTGAACGGCATCGAGCACCTGCGGCTGGCGTACACGGCCGCCCAGGGCGACTTTGTCATCAGCCTGCCCCGTGCCCAGGTGTTTGTCGTGCCGCATGTCAGCACGGTGGAGAATATCGCCATTTACCTTGCGGAGCGGGTCTCCAGCGACGCAGCCGGCGATGTCCTGGTCAAAGCCTTCGAGGGGGTAGGGAAGGGTGCCTTTGGCACCGGCAGCCCTCAATAGCACCGCAGGCAGTGTGATGCCATCGGCGTCGAGACGGGCTGCGGTTATTCGGAGCTGAGCCCCGCCACGTCCGCGAAGGTCACCTGCAGCGCCTCGCAGATCATATTGAAGTAGTCCGCTTCGGCGCTGGCAACCTTGGCGTCGGCATGCATCACCTCCACCAGCGCGCTGATCAGCTTGATGCGCTGCTCCTTCGGCAGTTTGGGGCCGATGCGGGAGACGTACTTCTCCAGTGGTGCCGATTCGTAGATGGCCGACTTGGAGGCGACGCGCACGTCGGCGCTGCTGATCTCCTCGCCCAGGTACTCGTGCAATACCTTTTGCACGGTTTCCACTTCGGCAGCGTCGGTGTAGGCATCAGCATCGGTGGCACGGGCCAGCACCATCACCAGCAGTTCCCGGTATACCTCGGGCCCGGGTTCGCTGCTTTCCCCGCCGAAGAGTTGCCGAATGTTGAGCAGATCTGACAGCGCCATGTTTTTCCCCGCAATAGTGTGAAGTTGATTAATGCGTACGCTCGGCATATGACAATGGCTCTGCGTCCAGGCAGAAGAGTACTCGGGTCTGGCCGGAGCCGGCAATGGGCGGAGAGCGATGTACGAGGCCATTTCCCACTTTATCAAGCTCGCCTTTCATGATGCCTACCCAGAATGGCGCCATTTCGGAGGGCTCGCCGAAGCGGAGGATCGCCTCATTCGGCGCGCCGCTGCGCAGCGCCGCTCGATCAACCTGTGCATTACTGAGCCACTCCGTGCCCGGCCCACGATAGGTACACAACAGTCGCAGGTGGCGCGTGTCGACATGGAATCGCCGACAGTTGTCTCCGTCTGTGGTGACCAGGCGAAACTTGACCTTGCGACCCTCGCTGAGGCGGAAAAAGTGAGCCGCCAGAAGGTTCAGGTCGGCACGGAAGTGCTCGAAGTCTCCGGGTTCCAGGCCGTGCGCTCGCAGCACGGCGCAAACGTCATCGTCGAATGTGGCGAACGTGGTGAGATACCGCCCTTCCGGCAGGTGGGAGGCCTGCAGAACTGACAGTTCCTGGCTGATGGCCTCCTGCTGCGGGCGGCGCCAGAGGCTCAGGTTTACGTCTGGCCTGCTCACGTGCTGCAGTACGTCTGGCGAGTCTCCCATGGCGTGGGGCGAGGGCGCCTTCTGTGCAGTGGGATCGATTGCGGGTTGGGTCATCGCTGTTTGAGGAATATTGGGCTATATACGTTATGTTATATCATAACCCAAAGAAAATGACCCAGAGGGAGTGTTCGCCAATGCCAATAACCACCCGAAACCTCCTGCGGTTGACGATAGCGCTCGCCGTTACCCTTGCCGGATCCCACAGCGGGGCACACCAGCAATGGCTGGCTCCCAATTTATTCATGGCGACTGGTGAGAGTGCCTGGATCAGCTTTGACCACACCTTCGGTGACCAGCGCTTCCAACCTGCCTCGGGCCCCGGCGGATACTACAGCTGGTGGATCACCGGGCCTGACGGCCTAAGGCGGCAGGTGCCCTTTCTATTTGTAGGTAAAACCCGTACCACCGGCGAGGTGGAGCTGGAGGAAGCCGGCACCTACCGCCTGGAGGGTGTCGAATCCATGTCCTGGAGTAAATTGATAATCGACGGCGAAGCCCAGTGGCAGCCGGGTACGCGTGAGGATTATTCGGACTATGAGGTGGAGTCATCGCGCTACTACTTCCAGAAGGCGCTTTCTTACGTCACATTGCAGTCGGCTAGCCGGGGGGTGCTGGCATCCAGGGGCGAACCCCTGGAAATCCTGTTTGAGGATCACCCCAATGAATGGCACGACGGTAAGAAGCTGCGCATCAAGGTGCTCGCTGCTGGCAAGCCGGTGCCGAAGCAGCCGGTAAAGATCTTTACGGAGCACACCGAGGGACATGATGAAGAGGCCGTGTGCACAACGGATCGTCGGGGTGCCTGTGAAATTACCGCTCCGTCAGAGGGCAGAATCCTGTTGATGACCAGCATTGAAGGCGAAGAACCCGCGCTCGCCGGTACCGATGGCTACTACTACGGTATCTCTGTGCTGCTTGAAGTGACTTCGGATTGATTGGACAAGGTGGTCGATATTGATCTGGTTCATGGCGTTTCGCCTCACCGCTATTAGACTCAGACCGTCGAAATACATCTTGCCTGGACGTTCAGTGGTCTTCTCTCGCATCCGTAAATTTGGCGCTCTGCTACTACTCTTGATGCCCGTGGAGCTTCATGCGCACCTGGAGACCGAGCGTATTGAAGAAGTGGTCGTTACCGGACGCAGCCAGGTGTTGGTGGGCGAAGCGCGTACCGCTTCTGAAGGGGTAGTCGGGCAGATGGACCTGGCAATCCGGCCCCTGTTGCGGCCGGGGGATGTGTTGGAGGCGGTGCCCGGGCTGATCGTGACCCAGCACAGCGGGTCCGGGAAATCCAACCAGATGTTCCTGCGTGGCTTCAACCTCGATCACGGCACCGATTTTGCCACCTGGATCGATGGTATGCCGGTGAACATGCGCTCCCACGGTCACGGCCAGGGCTATACCGACATCAATTTCCTGATCCCCGAGACCATCGAGAAGATGACCTTTGTGAAGGGCCCCTACCATGCCGAGCTGGGGGATTTCTCGTCGGCCGGCGGTGTGCATATTGACACCTTCGAGCGGATGCCGGAGAACCGGCTGACCTTTGCCGCGGGTGGAAACGGCTTCGGGCGGCTGCTGGGAATGGGCGGTACCCAACTGGGCGACCTGACCCTGTCCGGTGCCATCGAAGGCCAGGTCTACGACGGCCCCTGGCGTGATATCGAGGAGGACGTCGAGAAGATCAACGGGCTGCTAAAGCTCGCAGGAAGCGACGACGTCAGCAACTGGTCCGCCACCGCCATGTACTATGACAACGAGTGGAACTCCGCCGACCAGATCCCCACTCGTGCGGTGCAGCAGAACCTGATCGATGAGCTGGGCTCTATCGACGATACCCTCGGCGGTGATTCAACGCGCGCCAGCCTGTCTGCCCAGTACACGCACCAGCACGAGTCACACCGCTCGCAGTGGAACGCCTACGTTATCGATTACGAGATGACCCTGTGGTCCAACTTCACCTACCTGCTGGATGACCCGGACAATGGCGACCAATTCCGCCAGCGGGATGACCGCACTATCTTTGGTGGCAGCTACCAGCGCTTCTGGGTCAGCGGGCAGCAGGAACATTTCCATCACAGCCTTGGCGTGGAGCTGCGCTATGACGACGTTGATACCGTCGGGCTCTATCGCACTTTTCGGCGCGAGCGGCTGGATACCGTGCGCGAAGACAACCTCGAGCAGGGCAGTGTCGGGCTCTACTACGAGCTGGCCTGGCGCCTCAGCAGCCAGTGGCGCGCGGTGTTGGGGGTGCGGGGCGACTTCTACTGGTTTGATGTGGACGCCGACGATCCGGCCAATTCCGGCGACGACACTGACGAGATCTTCAGCCCCAAGGCCAGCCTGATCTACGCCGTCAGCGATACCACGGAAATCTACCTGAGCGGCGGCTACGGTTTTCACTCCAACGACGCTCGCGGCGTTGTGCAGTCGGTAGACCCGGTGAGTGGCGAATCCGTCCGGCCCGTGGACCCCCTCGTGGAGTCGAAGGGGGCCGAGCTGGGCTTCAAGACCCAGTGGAAGGAAAAATGGAATACCTCGCTGGCAGCGTGGTATCTGGAGCTGGACTCCGAGTTGCTGTTTGTCGGCGACGCCGGTGCCACCGAGGCCAGCCGCGGCAGTGAGCGCTGGGGCGTGGAACTCAACAACTACTGGATGCTGACTGATGTCTGGTCACTGGAGTTGGATGTTGCCTGGACCGATGCGGAGTTCAGCAATGATGCGCCGGAAGGCAACGAGATTCCCGGGGCGCTGGAGACGGTGGTGAGCGGCGCAATCTCTGCGCAATACCCGAGTGGCTGGTTCGGCTCACTGCGGGCCCGGTATTTTGA
The DNA here is from genome assembly GCA_030066555.1 of Halieaceae bacterium. Taxonomy (GTDB): domain Bacteria; phylum Pseudomonadota; class Gammaproteobacteria; order Pseudomonadales; family Halieaceae; genus JANQIO01. Next base: position 22,242 of record JASJBK010000020.1, on the reverse strand, counting down.
TGAGGCACCGCTGGTGGATGACGGCAGCGTTGAATCCGACGGTTCGACCATGGTCAACCTGGCGCTGGGCTGGATAGGTCAGAGCTGGCGGGTGCAGGCAGACGTGCTCAACCTGCTCGACTCCGACGACCACGACATCGACTATTTCTACGCCTCGCGACTGCCCGACGAACCCGAGGCGGGCGTGGAAGATATCCACTACCACGTGTTTGAACCCCGCCAGTTCAGGGTGGCCGTCAGCTATACGTTTTAGGTATTGCTGCCGGCGGAGCCCCGCGGGTGGCTACCGCGGGCTTACCCTATTGCCCGCCATGTGCGATACTCTCGCCCGTTTCAGAGAAACCCGAATTTCCCCAGTGTTTTCAGCTAATTCAGAACCTCTAGCCCGGCTTGGGCTACTGCGTCCGAGAACATCACATTGAGCTACGGTACAGATAACACCCCCTTCTTCCTGGTGGGCTGCGTCCGCTCCGGGACGTCAATGCTGCGTGACCTGCTGCGCCGCCACCCGCGGTTGGAAAGCCCGGAAGAAACCCACTTTTTCCGCTGGGCGGATCCGTTCGGCACTGAGCGCTACATGCGGCAGTACGAAAGGTCGCCGGTGATGAAACGGCACCGCGAAATCGACGGTGTCGCGGAAGATGAATTCGAAGCCATGATGGGCAAGGCCACCGGCCGCAAGCACCTGATGGAGATGTATGGCGATGCGTTCCTCAAGGCCAGGGAAAACTCCGCCGGCCGCTGGTTCGACAAGACACCGCAGAATATCTACGGTGTACTGATGATCGCTTCCGAATGGCCCGATGCGAAGTTTGTCCACATCCACCGGCACCCGCTGAATGTGGTGGCGAGTTTACTGGAAGGGGCGGTCATGCCGGTGCAGGACTTCAATGGCGCCGTTAACTACTGGTTGGAAGCGTCCATGATCCTCCAGCAGTTTCGGCACATTGCCGGCGAGCGACTGCTGGAGGTCAAATACGAAGCGCTGGTGGCCGAGCCGTCAGGCACCTTGCCGGGCCTGCTGGACTCACTCAACGAGGACCCGGCACTGTTGCAGCTGGAGCCAGGTGCGACACACCCCGAGAAGAACAAGTACCTCAACAAGCTCGATGCTGCCCAGATAGAACAAGTGCTGGCGCGTACCGCAGAAGCCCGGAGCTTCTATGGCTACGGCAGTGAGCCCTGAAACCCGTGAAGCTGTACTCGTCGCCGGCATGCACCGCAGTGGCACCTCGGCGGTTGCCCTGGCATTCCAGCGCATGGGTTGGGACCTCGGGGAAGACACCCTGGAGACCCAGACCGAAGTAAACCGCGATGGTTTTGGTGAAAACCGCGGCGTGGTGGAACTCAACGAGGCACTCCTCGCAGAATTCGATAGCCGCTGGTTTACGCTACGTGAACTTCCTGAATCCTGGCTGGAAAGCGACGCAGGGCAGCCCTACCTGGAAAAGGCTGCGAACATTCTGCGAGAGCAGTTTGGTGAAGCGCCGAGAATCCTGCTTAAGGACCCTCGCCTCTGCCTGACCCTGCCGTTGTGGCTCAGAGTGCTCGATGATGGTGGCTTTACCACCCGCGTGATCCTGCAATACCGACATCCGCGGGCCGTTGCCGAGTCGCTGGCGAGGAGGGACAGCCTGCCCGTGTCTTTCGGTCTGCTGCTGTGGTTGCATTACACGCTCAGCGCGGAGCGCGGGAGCCGCAGCCGCGAGCGCGGCTGGCTCGGCTACGAGCAGCTCCTGGAGCAGGGGCCCGCCGCCCTGGCGCTGTTTCCGGGTATCGAGATTCCCGACGACCTGGAACTTGGCATCGACGCCGGGCTGGCGCACCACGGTCACGCGAGTTTTGAATCTGAGGATGGCATCTCACAGCTTTGCGAGGCGGTGCTGTCATCGATAAGTTCCGAGGAGTCTCTGTCGGTGGACCTGTGGGATTCACTGCAAAGCGGGGATTTTGCCCAGACCATCAATTCGCTGACCGATGCGGTGATAAAGAAGGCGGCCGAAGCGGTGCAGATAGGCGAAGAGCACCGTCGATCTCTCGAGGTGATTGCCGACAAGGACGAGGAGATCACCCGGGCCACCAGTTACGCGGCCGAGTGTGAGGCCGCCGTGAAGACCAAAGACGAGGAAATCACGGAGGTTTCCCGCTACGCGGCCGAGTGCGAAGCCGTGGTGAAAAAAAAGGAAGAGGAAGTCGCGGAAGTCTCCCGGTACGCAGCCGAGTGCGAGGCGGTAGTAAAAACCAAGGACGAGGAAATTGCCGAAGTATCCCGCTACGCGGCCGAGTGTGAGGCCGTGGTAAAAACCAAGGACGAGGAGATTGCTGAAGTCTCCCGGTACGCGGCCGAGTGCGAAGCGGCTGTAAAGCAGAAAGACGAAGAGATCACCGAGGCGCTTCGTCAGGCTGAAGAGGCGAGGGCAGAGCTGGCGAGCATCCAGGCGACGCGTGGCTATAGACTGCTGGCCAGATTAAGGTTGGTTGAGTAGTCCGTGCAGCCGATAGATATCATCGTACCGGTCTATGACGGACTGGAGGAGGTGAGGGATTGCCTCACCTCAGTGCTGGACTCCCGGCAGGTGGCCCCTTGTGAAGTCACTGTCATCAACGACGCCTCCCCCAACGCGGAGGTTACTTCCTACCTGCGTGAACTGGCCCGAGACCAGCGCCTCACGCTGCTGGAGAACGAGAGCAACCTGGGCTTCGTTCGCACCGTGAATCGCGGTATGTCGCTCAACCCCGAGCGCGATGTAGTGCTGCTCAATTCCGATACCGTTGTGCACGGCAATTGGCTGGACAGGCTGGTGGCCCAGGCCTATGCCGCGGACGAAATCGGCACGGTCACCCCGTTTTCCAACAATGCGGAAATCTGTAGTTTTCCGCGGCTGTGTGACACTAACGCGGCGGACAGCGCCGACCAGTTGCCCCTGGTCGACAGCGTTCTGGCCGAGGCGCTCACAGGTCGCTCGGTCGATATTCCCACCGCCGTCGGCTTCTGCATGTATATCCGCCGGGCCTGCATCGACGCGGTAGGGCTATTCGACGCCGACACCTTTGGCCGCGGCTACGGCGAGGAAAATGACTTCTGCATGCGCGCTGCGCGCGAGGGGTGGCGCCATATCCTGGCCGCAGACTGCTACGTCCGACACGTGGGAGGCGTGAGTTTCTCCGAGCATAAGCAGGCGCTCATCGGCAAAGCCCTGGAGATCCTCGACAGGCGCTACCCGACCTATCACGCCGACGTGGCCCGCTGGATCGAGACAGACCCGCCCTACGCCCTGCGCTGCAAGGGCTTACTGGAAGTGCTGCGGCAGGATCCCCGGCAGAAAGTGCTGGCCATCACCCACAACCTGGGCGGCGGCACGGAGAAGCACGTCCGCGAGTTGGCCGACGCCACCGATGCCAACTCTGCCTTGCTGATGCTGAAACCCTTTGCAGGCACCCAGCTTCGCCTCACCCTGGGTGTGGACGACGCTGTTCCAGGGCTGAATTTCGACTGGGCGGATAGCAATCAACAGGATTCGCTGCTGCGGCTGCTGCGTCACCTGAACGTGACCCGGGCGCATATACACCATGTGTTTGGTCTGGAAGAGATCCTCCCCGGGTTGCTGGCGAAACTGGCGTTACCCTACGACATCACGCTACACGACTATTTCCTGATCGACGGCAACCCCACCCTTACCGACGAGGACGGCATTTTCCAGGTCGAGCGCAAGGACCGCGGCGCGGGTTGTAACACCACCCGCCTCATTGAGAATGATGCCGAACTGCAGGACTGGCAGCGCGGGCATCAGCAACTCCTCGAGGGCGCAGAGCGGGTGTTTTCCCCCAGCCGCGCCGCCCTGGAGCAGCATGAGGTCGTGTACCGGCTGCCAAATGCCGTGGTGACCGGCCATGTGGATATGGTGGGCGTGGATGTGCTGCCTGTTTCTCCACCGCGGAAGGACCTTGCCGATCGTCCTCTTCAGGTGTTGGTGCTGGGCGCACTGAGCATCGAGAAAGGCGCGAACCTGCTTGAAGATACGGCGCTGCTCGCACAACAGGAAAATGCGCCAATAAAGTTCACGCTGTTGGGCTACGCATACCGCACCCTGCGAGGCTTGGAAACACTGGGCGCCTACACCGATGACCAACTCGATCAACTGATCGCCGGGCAGGACCCGGATGTCATCTGGTTCCCTTGCCGGTGGCCGGAGACGTACAGCTACACGCTCAGCGCTGCCTTGCGGTCAGGGCGACCGCTGGTGGTGCCAAATGTTGGCAGCTTTCCGGAGCGCGTTGAAGGCCGCCCTCTGACCTGGTTAGAAGCCTATGACAAAGACGCGACGCACTATCTGAAGCGCCTCGAGGAAACTCGTGAGCTGCTGCTGGGTAAGGCGCCCGGGCAGGCGGTGGATTGGCAAGCGCCGAAAATCGGAGATTTCCGCTATGACGCGAACTACCGTCGCCCGTCACAGGCGGTTGGGCATGACCTCGATTTCTCGCTCGAGGATGTCACCACCCACATGGCGGGAGTCGACCTGCGGCCCCGAGACCCCGACGCCTCCTGGCTGTTGCGGCTCCTGGGATGGCTGAAGCGGCGATCGTGGCTGTCGTGGCTGATGCGCAGGGTACCGATGCGCTGGCAGCACGCTTTGAGAAGACGACTCTAAGCCTACACAACTCGAAGAGCGGGGTGCAGCTATACTCCAGAGGTCGCCTTTCAGGGCACCTCGCCGCCGGAGACAGCAGTGCTCAATGCAGCAGTTATTGGTCGAACACTGGTATTCCTTCTACTCGCCATAGCGCTGGCGAGTGCGGCGTTCGCTGCCTATGTCTACACGGCCAGTGAGCGCTACCTCGGGGAGGTGGTACCTCAGGCAGGCTTTGCCTATGAGGAAAACCAGGACCCGGAATTCCTGGAGCGAGGCCGCCATATCGCGCGTACCCGCGGCTGTTTTGGCTGCCACGGACAGCAGCTCGAGGGCCTGGTCTTCGAGGAAGAATGGGCCTGGGTGGGCACGGCGGTGGCGCCCAATCTGGCGCAACACGCCAGGGATCACGATGCGATGACTATCGAGGCGGCTGTACGGCAGGGTATTGGCCACGACGGCAAGGCCCTGTGGTCGATGCCGTCCTACAACTTCGTCCTGCTGGCAGATGACGACATGGCTGCCTTGATCGCTTACCTGCAATCTGCGCCGGTGATCGAAAAGGCGCTGCCTGAGCCGGACCTGGGCTGGGAGGCGAGATGGCTTATCGTGCGCGGTGAGGCCCAGCATATGGCCGAGTGGGCAGTCCACATGCCGGAACTTCTGCTGGGGCCTGATGATGATCCCCAACTCGTGCGCGGGGAGTACCTGGCCAAGACCACCTGCAACGAGTGCCACGGTTTTGATCTCAGGGGCGATCTCGCTGGCGACATGGCAATGCCGGACCTTGCCATCCTGGCGGCCTATTCAGACGATGACTTTCGCCACCTGATGAAAACCGGCGAGGCGATAGGAGGGCGCTCGGATCTGCCGTTGATGAGTATGGTCGCCAGAGACCGGTTTGCCTATTTCACCGAGGACGAACTCAGCGATTTGCTCGCTTATTTGCGAACGCTGCCGGGCACGCCGATTGACCCGGATGCGTCCTGGCGACAGCTCAACTAGGTCGGCACCTCGCGCCGTCCTACTCCGGCAATACACTCCAGGTGTGACGCCAGATGGCCCACTGTCCGTCTTCCCGCTTGCGCAACACATCGAAGTAGCGCGATTGGGTACGTGACTCGGTCAGCGCACCCGGCTCGGTCACGCCCACCTCGGGATTCTTGAGCTTGAGGTGAATGATGTAGGTGTATTCCGCGATAGCGGTATCACCCATGATCTCAATGGCCGGCATGCTCACCACGTCGATGCGGTAGTCAGCGGTCTCGAACACCGGTTCCAGGAAGCCGGCATAGTTCTGCGCGCCCACAATCGCGGCAGCACCCGGCGGCAGCAGCCGCACCTCGGGGTGCAGGGCGCCGACATAGCCAGCGATATCGGCATTCTCCACGGCCACGCGGTAGTCTGCGTACAGCTTGTCGATCTGTGCGCGGTCCTTTTCGTGGGATTGAGTTTGGGCTGCCACCTGGCTCGATGCCAGAACCAGCAGCAGGCTGGCGAGTAGACGCATGGCGGACTCTCTTCTCGTTATATACAGGCTGAATAATAGAAGAGATCGCGGGAACCGGCGCTAGCTGAATAGCTCGCCACGGCATTGACGCTGTGCAGGCTGTCTGGAAGCATGCAGGAGAGCGTCAGGACATTCTTATGGTAGATGCACACATATGGCCGGGGCGCGAACTGCGCCGTTTTCTCTCGCGACTGCCGCCGGCACTGCTGCTGGCGGCGGCCATGCATGCCCCGGCCCAATCCATTTCCCTGAGCGATGCCGAGGCGCAGTGGCTGCGGGAACACTGCGGCGCGATCGTTGCCGGTGTGGTGACGGGCTACCGCCCCTACGCCTTCCCTGACGACAATGGGCGCATGGGTGGGCTCACGGGTGACTATCTGCGCCTGGTCGAGGAGCGCCTGCCGTGTTCTTTCGATTTACGGGAATACGACAGCTTTGCCGACCTGTTGGAGGCCGCCCGCCAGGGCGAGGTGGACATGGTGCCTTTTGCGGTGGCCGCTGAAGAGCGCAAGGCCTACCTCGACTTTACCGAACCGTTCTACACCATTTCAGACCGGATTCTCACCCGCAGGGATCGCAGCGATACCCTGACCCTGGACAGCCTGTCAGGAGAGCGCGTCGGGATTATCCAGGGCTACGTATTGCAGGCGCAGCTCGAGGCCGACCGCCCTGACATCATCCTGGTGCCCTACGCCACAGAACTGGACGCTATCCGCAGCCTGTCCTTTGGTGGAGTTGATGTACTGCTGGCCGATACCGGTGCAGTGCTGCGCTACATGCGACAGGAGGGCATCAATAATATCCGCGTGGCCGGGGATACCGGCATACAGGATTACCAGGCCATCGGCGTGCGCAAGGACTGGCCGCTGCTGACGTCGGCCCTCAACAAGGGGCTGGCGAGCATTACACGTGCAGAGAAGCAGGCTATCGAGGACCGCTGGGTGAGCCTTTCGGGCGTCGACCCCATCGAGTTTCAGCAGCTATGGCGTCGCATGGCGACGCTGGCGGCGCTTCTGCTGGTGGCAGCCATTGCCGTGCTGGTCTGGAATACGTCCCTGCGGCGCCTGGTTAACGCCAGGACCCGGCAGCTTGAACGGGAGCTGGTGGAGCGTCAGCGCGCAGAGGCGTCCAGGGCGAGGCTGGCCATGGCGGTCGAACAGTCCGCCGCCTACGTACTGCTGATCGACCGACACGGGCATATCGAATACGCCAATCGCGCCTTCGAGCGCGCCAGCGGCCATGAAGATGTGACCGGGCGCTCGCTGGTGGCCATGGCGGCGGGGGAGTCCCGCAATACCCTGAAACATGCGATTGGCGATCTCAATGACGGGGATTCCTGGCGCGGTCGTGTGGTCATGGACCGTGCCGAGGGTAAAGCTTTCAGGGTGGCGATGGTTATCGTACCCATCCTTGACGACGCGACCGGCGAGGGCGGCTTTATCGCTACCGGCCGCGATGTCACGCTGGAAGAGCAGCTCGAATCCCAGCTTCGCCAGGGCGAGCGCCTGTCGGCCCTGGGCACGCTGGCCGGTGGTATTGCCCACGATTTCAATAACCTGTTGATGCCGGTGGTCGGATACGTGGATCTGCTGCGCAGCAAGACATCAGAGGATGCGGTTGACTACCTGGACGCCATCAGCGCGGCAGGGGAGCGGGGCAAGCAGCTGGTGCAGCGCATTCTCACCTTCAGCACATTGCACGAAGGCAAACGCGACCCCCTCGATATGCACGCCGAAGTCACGGAATCCGTGGAATTCCTTCGCAGCCTGCTGCCGGCGACCATAGAAATCCGCTCTGACCTCAGCCACTGCAAACCCGTGCTCGGTGATGTCACCCAGTTTCAGCAGATTCTTCTCAACCTTGGCACCAACGCCAGCGATGCTATGCCCGGGGGCGGCACGCTGGTCATCCGCCTGGCCATGGCCGGTCTCGATCGCCAGCTGGCCAAGGCCTGGCCCGACCTGGCGCCAGGCGAGTACTGTCGGCTGAGTGTTTCCGACAGCGGCGAGGGTATGGCGCCTGACAAGCAGGCCCACATTTTCGACCCGTACTTCACCGACAAGCCCAAGGGCAAGGGCACGGGGCTTGGCCTGGCGACCGTGCATGGGATTGTCAGCGCCCACGGCGGTGCGATTACCGTCGACAGTGAAGTCGGGAAAGGCACCACCTTTGATATTTATTTCCCTGTGGTAGAAGGCGCGCAGCCTGCGGCGAAATTGCCGGAGCCTAACTCTGCGCGATCCAGCGGCGGCCAGCATGTGCTGGTGATTGATGACGACCAGCTGGTGCTGAACGTGGTCGGCGCCATGCTGGAGCGACTCGACTATCGCGTCACGCAGATGTGCGAACCCCTCGAGGCGCTGGAATTGATCCGTACCGACGGCGAGAGCTTCGACGCCATACTCACTGACTACACCATGCCCGGGTTGACCGGGATCCAGCTCGCCGAGCAGGTGCTGTCAGACGATCCCGATGCCGTCATCATCCTGATGACCGGCCTCAGCGACCAGCTGGCTGCCCAGGACCTGCCGTGCATCAGCAAACCCTTAAGAATGGCTGACCTGGCCCGTTGTATGGAGACCCATCTGCCGGCGATCACCCCGTCGGACAGCTAGTCCCACTCCAGGTCGTCTTCGTCGTCGGCGAAGCCCTCGTCGGGCGGTATACCGCCATTGAGGAAGGTCGCACGGGACTGCAGGTAGGCGCTGCGCATAAAGACGTATTTGTCGCCGGTAATCAGGTCGTCGTAGTCCAGCAGCCCGGCGCGCCAACTGATCGCTTCCACCGTCCAGAACAGGTAGGCGGTTTCGGTATGCCAGGCCACAGCGGGGATCGACGTATAGGTATCAACGATATAACCGGTGGCGCTGCGCGCGGTGCGGGGGCCGAAAATCGGCAGCATCACGTAGGGGCCCTGGTCGACGCCCCACACCATCAGGGTCTGGCCGAAATCAGCGCGCTGGGCCTCGATGCCCATCCGGGTGGCGACATCAAACAAGCCGAACAGGCCGACCGTGGTGTTGACCATGAATCGACCCGTGGCCACAAAGGCGACATCCGGGCGGCCCTGCAGTAGCCCGTTGAACATGTGGTTAAACTCGTAGATGTTGGCGATGGCATTGGCTACGCCGCGCTGGGCGGCGTTTGGCAGGACCTTGTCGTAGCCCTTCGCCACCGGCCGCAGCACAAAGCGATCCATCGTTTCGTTGAAGGCGAAGATCTTCCGATTGGTCGACTCCCAGGGATCAATATCCACCGGCTCGACTTGCGCATATGCGCAGGACAGGGGAAATGCCAACAGGAAAAGCAGGATCAGGCGCACTGAGGGATATCTGTTCTGTTTTTGTCTATACGTCGAGCAGCGGGCACCGTACCACACCGATGTGACGAATCAATGCACCAGTTGCTGCGAGAAAGCCGAACAGTCACTCAGGGATAACCGACTTGTTAAACAGGGCTGCCTCTCTAAAGTACGCGGGCGCGAATGTGCAGCCATTAGAACGAGTGACCAAGGAGTAGTTCCCGTGACCAAGCAACAATCAGAATCCGTAAAAAACGAAGTGAATGCTGTCGTTGAAGGCGAGCAGGGCGGTTTCCTGCGCCTGCTCGAAGAGCCCATGTGGCAGGCGATTTTTGCCTCCGTCACCACCATCAGCCTGTTCGGCGTGGTGGTGTCCGGCATCTGGCTGATGGACGCTATCGTCAACTAGGGCGAGACTCGGCCATGGCGGCTACGGCCGCCTCACCCAAAGCCCAGCGACCTGGCCTCGGCCTCCAGGCAGGCCTTGACCTGGGCTTGTTCCTTCACACGTTGTACCAGGCCAGCCATTCGTGGCCAGGTAGAATCATCGATGTCGTACCCCGCGTAGCCCGCGTTGATGAACGGGCTGACGATGCTCAGATCGGCCATCATGAAGTTTCCGAATACCCAGCCTTCGTTTGGTAGCTGGCTCTCCAGGTAGTTCAGCATCGGCGGCAGACGCTTCTCGATGATATTCGAGACCAACTCCTCATCCGGCTCCTGCTTGAAGGCGAAAGGGCGCATGAAGCGCTGGAAGAAAATGCCCGCAGCCATTTCTGCTACCGCGCCACCGCACAGGTCCTCGTACCAGTCCGCCATGGCCTTGTCCGCCGGGTCGGCTGGATACAGTGCAGGTTCCGGGTACGCATTCTCCAGGTAGCGGCAGATGACCTTGGAGTCGCCCAGCGTCAGGTCGCCATCCACCAGGGTGGGCACTTTCCCGAGCGGGTTGATTTTCAGGTAGTCCTTGTCGCCGGTGAACGGCATCTGCGGCACGATTTCGTAGGGAATACCCTTGAAGTCCAGCGCAACGAATACTTTTCTCACGAAGGGCGAGCCATGCACGCCATAGACTTTGATCATGTGCTCCTCCAAACGGTATTTGCAGTGTAGCCGAATGATGTATACATATTGCCCTGCGAGAACGAGAAGGAAAACGCCATGGCTGCCCGCCGTACCGCCCGCAGTAGCTGCCTGCTGTTGCCACTGCTATTCACTCTGTCAGCCTGCCAGGACAAGCCCGTACCCCGCGACACCAGCCCCGGCAGCCAGGGCAATACGCCGGCAACGGCGATTACCGCGGCCGCCAATGCCGCGGTGGCGGAAGAGCTGGATATCGATAACCAGCGTGATTTCGAAGACGCCACCCGCGGCCTGATCGCCGCTGCCGATCCATTGGTGATACGCATGGATGACGGCACGGTGGTCTGGGACAGCTCCAGCTATGACTTCGTCAAAGGTGAAGCACCGCCCAGCGTGAACCCCAGCCTGTGGCGCCAGGCCAAACTCAACAATATCCACGGTCTGTTTGAAGTGACCGAAGGCGTGTACCAGCTGCGCGGTTTCGACCTCGCTAACATGAGCATTATCGTCGGCGAGCGCGGCTGGATTATTGTCGACCCGCTCACCACGAAAGAGACTGCGGCCGCCGCGCTTGCCTTTGCCCGCGAGCACCTGGAGCCGAAACCGGTGACGGCGGTCCTTGTCACCCATTCCCATATCGACCATTTCGGCGGTGTGCTGTCGGTGCTCGAACCCGACGGCAGCACCGAGATCATCGCCCCGATTGGCTTTATGGAAGAGGCCACCAGCGAGAACGTGATTGCCGGCACCACCATGAGCCGCCGCGCCATGTTCATGTACGGGCGGCAGCTCGAGCGCTCACCGAAAGGCCACGTGGATACCGGCCTCGGCAAGGGCCCGGCCTTCGGCAGCCCCGGTATCGCCGAGCCCGATCGCATCGTCGAGTCCACCGGTGAGCAGCTCACCATCGACGGCGTGGAGTTTGTTTTCCAGAACGCTGCCGGCTCCGAGGCGCCGGCGGAGCTGACTTTCTACCTGCCGCAGAAGAAGGCGTTCTGCGGCGCCGAGGTGGTGTCGCGCAACCTGCACAACCTGTATACCCTGCGCGGCGCCAAGGTACGCGATGCCCGCAAGTGGAGCGCCTACATCGACGAGGCCATGCAGCTGTTCCCCGATGCCGAGGTGTATTTTGCGAGCCACCACTGGCCGCTGTGGGGCAAGGCCGACATCACCAACTTCCTCAAGCTACAGCGCGACAGCTATCGCTATATCCACGACGAAACTTTGCGCCTGGCATCCCTGGGCTACACGCCGGGAGAAATTGCCGAGACCATCGAGATGCCCACCGCACTGCGCCAGAGCTTCCCGAATCGCGGTTACTACGGCACCGTGAAGCACAACGCTCGCGCCGTCTACCAGCGCTACTTCGGCTGGTATGACGGCAACCCTGCCAACCTCGACCCTCTACCGCCGCCTCAGGCCGCGGTGCGTTACGTGGAGGCCATGGGCGGAGCTGAGGCGGTGTTGGCCCGCGCCCAGGCGGATTTTGACGCGGGAGAGTATCGCTGGGTGGCGGAGGTGCTGAACCACCTGGTATTTGCCGAGCCCGATAACACGGAAGCCAGGGCGTTGCTCGCCATGACCTACGACCAGCTCGGCTACCAGGCTGAATCCGGCCCCTGGCGGGATGTCTACCTGACTGCCGCGCTGGAGCTGCGCCAGGGACCGCCAGCCGGGGGCATGGGTCTTGCCAACGCGGGCGACCTGCTGCGCCAGACGCCCATCGAAGAGTTCATGCAGGTCATCGCCGTTAACCTCAATGGCCCGAAAGCCGACGGCAGGGAATACACCTTCAACTTCGTGTTCACCGACATCGGCGAAACCCACACGCTGCAATTGGAAAACGCCGTGCTCCAGCATCGCGCCGGTGACCCCGCGGCGAACGCCAATGCCACCGTGCGCATTACCCACGACCTGTTCGTAAGGATGCTCACTGGCCAGGCCGGCATCAGGGACACCCTGTTTTCAGACGAGGTGTCGCTGGAGGGCTCCGGTGTCGACCTGGTGCGCTTCTTCGCCCTGCTCGACACCGCCGACGAGGTGTTCCCTATCGTCACTCCCTGAGCCAGTTCTACCGACCGGCCTTTTCGCCACTCCGCCGGGCGGTAGAGCGGCGAGCAGCTGACGCTAAATGATGAAAAATGACTATAGGGCATAGTCATAAATTTGCTATTATGACCATGTTAAATAGTCATTTTTGGTGGTGCTGCAGTGGATCCCATCTCAAAAAGCGAATTCAAGGCCCGGGCACTCGAGGTGTTGAGGGCCATCGAGCGCAGCGGCAAGGCGCGCGTGATCACCGACCATGGAAGGCCGACGCTGGAGATCAGGAAGCTGAGGCAGGAGGAGACTCCACCTTTGGAGATGCTGAAAGGAACTGTTCTCAAGTTTGAGGCTGCCACTGACCCTGTGGCGGAAGACGACTGGGAAAACGCCTGATGCTGGTTATCGATACCCATGTCCTTGTCTGGTGGGCAGGGGCAACCGGTGACTTGTCAGCAAAATCGCGCCGCTCCATTGAGCGCACACTTGCCGATCAGGGTGAGGTGATCATTTCCTCCATTTCCGCCTGGGAAATCGCGATGCTGGTTCAGAAGGGCCGGTTGCTGTTGAGCATGGAAGTCGAGCGCTGGCTGGAAGAAGTAGCGGCAATTGACGGCGTGCGGTTTCACCCGGTAGACAACGAAGTGGCTGTGAAATCGGCCATCCTCCCCGGCAGCTTTCACAAGGACCCGGCCGACAGGATGATCGTGGCCACGGCGCGCAAGCTCGCAGTGCCGCTGGTGACAGCTGATGAGAAGATACTGCGCTACGAACACGTCAAAACCATCTGGTAGCGCATATCCTGAGGCGGCCTCGCAGGGTTGGTGTTAACCAGCGTCGGTCGCTGTTGTGTTGTCTGAATCGGTGTATCGCATGGAGGTGGTGCGCTGCTTCGCACTCCTGGACACTGCCGATGAAGCGTTCCCTAACGCCGCGCCGTCAGGGGAAATGGTCTAAATTGCTCTGTGGCAAGAGCAGAATTGTCCGCCGCGTATAGCACTGATTGTTTATTGAGTAATTTTGGAGAGACCATGGACAACGAACTGATGCGACGCTTGGCAGAACTGCTGGAGAAAGCCGGTGAGGCGCACCACCAGGCCTTTGCAGCGACAGATGGCGCGGACCCGGACTGGTCCATCTGGTATGCCGACTACCTCTTCGAACCGATAACTCAGCAGTTGGGCCTGGAGCTGCACAAAAGCCAGCTGATTTATTGCCTGATGGACGCCGACAACGAGTACAGGGCGATGGCGGCTGAGAGCCCGTGGCCGGACTTCTACGCCGGGCACTTGATGGAGTGTCATGCGCCGGCGGAGAGTCCCGCCGAGGAGAAGCTGGCGCTTTACCATTTCCAGGGCTGTCCGTTCTGTTCCATGGCGCGTGTGCCTATCGACAGGCTGGGAATCGATGTGGAGCTGCGCGATATCTACCAGGACCGCCAGCACATGGATGACCTGGTGGCAGCGCGGGGCAGGGCAACGGTGCCTGTGCTGCGCATCACCACCGCCGACGGCGAAGATCGCTGGATGCCCGAGTCGCGGGATATCGTCCACTATCTCGAATCCACCTATGGCTAGCGCACCGCACTTTGAGGTGTTACCTGTGAATCACTTGGCAGGCATGGCGCCTCCAAGGGAGACGGTTAGATGATGTACGTAAGCCCACGCAGCGCGTTGCTGATCCTGTTATGCCTGCTGTCTGCCTGTGGCGGCGGAGGTGGCGGCGGTGGCGTATCGACGTCGGTCGGGTCATCGACCGCCGGTGAAATCCCACCCTATGAATATGCCCCCCCGGAAGACATCCTCGATGGCTGGCAGGTAGGCGACCTCGACGATCAGCAGTTTGATGTAGGGCGCATTACCCGCATGGTCGATGGCATGCTACGGGGAGACATCGAGGGTATCGATGCCATCGCCATGGCGCGCCGCGGCCAACTGGTGCTGGTCGAGCGCTTTGCCCGCGAGCTCGACCAGTTCGACCGCTGGATCGGCAACCGCGACCCCGAGCGCCATGTGCTGCACTCCGCCAGCAAAAGCTTTACGTCTGTGTTGATTGGCATTGCCCTGGACCAGGGTTACTTCGGCGGCACGGAGGTAGCGTATCTGCCGTTGTTCGATTATCCGGCTTACGACAACTACGACGGTCGCAAGGCCAATATCACCCTCGACGATGTGCTTACGATGCGCCTGGGCATACAGTGGGATGAGTGGAGCGAGCCCTATACCAGCAGCCGCAATGACCTGGTCGCCCTGACCCAGCAAAACCAGGACTGGACCAAGGCACTGCTGGACTTGCCGATGGCCACGCAACCGGGCACTGCCTATGTCTACAACACGGCGGCCACGAATTCGCTGTGTGATGCCCTCGATGAAGTGACCGGCATGACCACCGATGAGTTCTCGGAGAGGTTCCTGTTCGAGCCGCTGCAGATGCGCAACGCCGAGTGGGATAACACGCCTACCGGTCACTGTGTGGGTGGCAGCGGCCTGTTCCTCACCGCGCGCGACATGGCCAAGATGGGCCAGGTATTTCTCGACGACGGGCAATGGGTGGGGCAGCAGATAGTGAGTGAGGAGTGGGTGGCACGCTCGGTGGCGCCGGCAGCGGCCTTCAATGGCGAGTTTGCCAATGCCTATGGCTACCAGTGGTGGCTGGGGGAGTTTCGCGAGGGTGCCCGCACCTATCCCTTTTACTATGCCAGCGGTTACGGCGGACAGTTCCTCGTGGTGATCGAGGAGCTGGAACTGGTGATCGCCATTTTTGCGCAGAACTATGAAAACGGCCGCTTCAGTCTTCCACTGCACGTAATTGAAGACGAGATCATCCCGTCCGTCCTCGACCGCTGATCAGGCCGCCAGGGCGCCCAGGTTCAGCTTGCCGCCAGCGACGGGCGGGCACCAATAGTAGCCGCCGCTGACGGCGCGGGAGAAGGAGAACAGGGCATCGGTAATGCCGTCTTCCTCGCCCACCATGCGCCGCAGCTGCACCTCGAAGGCATCCAGGCTGTGGCCGAAGGCCACGAAGTTGAGCCCCTCACCGTCCGCACCTGCAAAGGGCATGGAGCGGCGCAAGACGTGGGCTTCTGGCGAGAAGCTCTCCTGCTCGGTGCGCTTCACATGGGCGGATTCCGGCGCGTCTTCGATTTCGGTGTTGTCGGACTTGCGGCGGCCGATCACCAGGTCCTGCTCATCGGCTGACATATGGCCAAAGGTCCTGAGGTCGTGCACCCAGCGCTGCACGGCGACGAAGCTGGAGCCCGCCAGCGCCGCATCGTCGCTGGCCACAAAGGCGGTTTCCACGGCCTCGTCGCCGGTGGGGTTTTCGGTGCCGTCTTCGTAGCCGGTGAGATCGCGGCCCAGTTCTTCGCTACCGTGCTTGAAGGCATCGACGGTTTCGTCGAGCTGCATCACGTTCGCGAGGGTATCGACAATGACGATGCTCTGGTTCACCACATCGCCCGTGTCGTCGCCCCGCAGCCAGCACCACAGGTCGTGTTGGGTCGATGGCACGTGCACGCCGGGTCCAGTGAGCGCCGGGAAGGTGCGCAGCCCCGGAACTGACGCCTTGCAGTGGGCAATCAGCGGCTCGCCGATACCGACTACCAGCCGATCATCGATCGGTAGCTTGTTGAGGGCCTCCAGCACGGCAGCCGTCTCTACACCAGGGCGGGTATTGAAGCTCAGGTAGCGGGCGGACCGGGTGACTCCGGGTAGAATTGAAGGCTGTGCGTTATCAGGCATGAATGTCTCTCGCGGGCGGCTCGGCAGACTATGCAGCATAGCCGAGTCTGGCGGGTATGGTCTTCATGAAGCCTGTTCTGTTCAACTTTCGGGATCCCGGCGTATCAAGCGCGCCGGTCCTGCAGTACCCTAGTGCCGCGCTGAAACCCGGGCACCTGAGAAAACGGAAAACAACACGAAAAGCATGTTCGCATTCTTCGAAAAACTGGTAGAGCCCTTCCCGCCGGAACCGCCGGCGCGGCCGCCCTCCAGCCTGTGGGCCTTCTGCTGGCACTACACCCGGGGTGTGTGGCCGTGGCTGCTGACCATGTCGGTGCTGGTGGCGATCATCGCGCTGATCGAGGTCAGCCTGTTCGGCTTCCTGGGCAATATCGTCGACTGGCTGGCCACCGCCGATCGCGACACCTTCCTTGAGGAGGAGGGGGAGACACTGCTGTGGATCAGCCTGCTGGTGCTGGTGGCGCTGCCCCTGCTGAGCCTGGCTGCCGCGCTGGTCACCCACCAGGCCCTGATGGGCAACTACCCCATGCGCATCCGCTGGATGGCTCACCAGTACCTGCTGCGGCAGAGCTTCGGTTTCTACCAGGATGAATTTGCCGGCCGCGTCGCCACCAAGGTCATGCAGTCGGCGCTGGGGGTGCGAGATGCGGTGATGAAACTGGCCGACGTGATGATCTACGTCTCGGTCTACTTTCTCGGCGCGCTGCTGTTGGTGGCGACCTTCGAATTCTGGCTGATGCTGCCGTTTCTGGTGTGGCTGGCCCTGTACTCGCTGATCCTCAAGTTCCTGCTGCCGCGCATGCACCAGGTGGCCGAGGAACAGGCCGATGCCCGCTCTACCATGACCGGGCGGGTGGTAGACAGCTACACCAACATCATGACCGTGAAGCTGTTTGCCCATACCCGGCAGGAAGAGGACTACGCCCGCGACAGCATGCGCGGCTTCCTCGGCAAGGTGTACAGCATGATGCGCCTCGCCACCTGGCTGGAGGCCTCCATCGATTTCCTGAACGCGATACTGCTGTTCGCGGTGGGCGCCCTGTCGATCTGGTCCTGGCTGCAGGGTGGAGCCAGCATCGGCGGCATCGCCGTGGCGATCGGGCTGGTACTGCGGTTGCACGGCATGTCGCACTGGATTATGTGGGAGCTGGCCGGGCTGTTCGAAAACCTGGGCATGGCCCACGACGGCATGAACACGATTTCCCGGGTGCAGATGGTCCAGAACGTGCCCGATGCTGCACCGCTCAAGGTAGATAAGGGCGCTATCGAGTTCGAACGCATCAGCTTTCACTACGGCAAGAGTAGCGGCGTGTTCGATGATTTCTCGCTGTCCATCGCCCCCGGCGAAAAGGTGGGGATTGTCGGGCGTTCCGGGGCCGGCAAGACCACCCTGATGAACGTGCTGCTGCGCCTTTTTGACCTGGAGGGCGGCAGGATACTGATCGACGGCCAGGACATCGCCCGGGTCGACCAGGAGAGCCTCAGGGCCTGGATCGGGGTAGTGAGCCAGGATACCGCGCTGCTGCACCGCAGCATCCGCGAAAACATCGCCTACGGCCGCCAGGACGCGACCGACGATGATGTGATGCATGCGGCCCGCCGTGCCAATGCCCATGAGTTCATCGCCGGCCTCAGCGACCTCGACGGGCGTTCCGGCTACGAGGCCCAGGTGGGCGAGCGCGGCGCCAAGCTGTCCGGCGGCCAACGGCAGCGCATTGCGATTGCACGCATGTTTCTCAAGGACGCCCCCATCCTGGTGCTGGACGAGGCCACTTCGGCGCTCGATTCCGAAGTGGAAGCGGCGATCCAGGAAAACCTGCTGAAGCTGATGGAAGGCAAGACGGTGCTGGCGATTGCCCACCGACTGTCTACAATTTCCGCGCTGGATCGCCTGGTGGTGATCGACCAGGGCCAGATCATTGAGCAGGGCAGCCACGACGAGCTGGTCAACGCCGGAGGCCTGTACGCGGAGCTCTGGCAGCGGCAGTCCGGGGGCTTTATTGCCTGAGCCAGCGGTGACCAATCGCGCACTTCACAATCTTCCAGTAACCAGGAGTAAAACATGAAGCCGGAAACCATCGCCCTGCACGCGGGCTACGAAGGTGACCCCACCAGTCGCGCCGCGACCACGCCGATCTACCAGACCACGTCCTTCACCTTTGACGACACCCAGCACGGCGCGGACCTTTTCAACCTGGCGGTGCCCGGCAACATTTACAGCCGCATCATGAATCCCACCAACGCGGTGCTGGAGGCGCGCCTGGCGGAGCTGGAAGGCGGCATCGGTGCACTGGCAGTTGCCTCGGGCATGGCGGCAATCCGCTACGCCATTGAGGCGATTACCGAGGCGGGAAACAACATCGTCAGTACTTCGCAGTTGTATGGCGGCACCTACAACCTGTTCGCCCATACCTTTCCGCGGCAGGGTATCGAGGTGCGCTTTGCCGACGCCGACGATTTCGACCAGGTCGCCGCGCTGATCGACGACAACACCCGCGCGCTGTTCTGTGAGTCCATCGGCAATCCGGCCGGCAATATCGTCGACATCGAGCGCTGGGCGGACATTGCCCACGCCGCCGGCGTGCCGCTGATCGTCGACAACACGGTGGCCACGCCGCTGCTGTGTCGCGCTTTCGACCACGGTGCCGATATCGTGGTGCATTCACTGACCAAATATATCGGCGGCCACGGCACCACTATCGGCGGCGCCATCGTTGACTCCGGCAAGTTCGACTGGACCCAGGGCGATCGCTTCTCGGTGATGACCACGCCGGACCCGTCCTACCACGGGGTGGTGTATACCGAGGCCATGGGCGAGGCGGCGTTTATCGGTCGCTGCCGGGTGGTGCCCCTGCGCAACACTGGTGCGGCGCTGTCGCCTCACAATGCGTTCCTGATCATGCAGGGCCTGGAGACGCTGGCCCTGCGCATGGAGCGACACTGCGAAAATGCAGAGAAAGTGGCGGCGCACCTGGCGGCGCACCCCAAGGTCAGCTGGGTCAACTACGCCACCCTGGCCGACAGCCCGCACCGCGCCAACTGCGAGAAGATCTGTGGCGGCAAGGCCTCGGGCATTCTCAGCTTCGGTATCGAGGGCGGCATGGCGGCCGGTGCGAAGTTTATCGATGCCTTGCAGCTGATCCTGCGTCTGGTGAATATCGGCGACGCCAAGTCCCTGGCCTGTCATCCGGCCAGTACTACCCATCGGCAGCTCGACGCGGAAGAGCTGGCCTCGGCGGGCGTGTCGGAGGATATGGTGCGCCTGTCTATCGGTATCGAGCACATCGACGACATCATTGCCGACATCGACCAGGCGCTGGCAGCCGCCTGATCGAGGGCTGCGTGGTGGCGCAATTCATACCCTCAAAAAAACTGTGGCCATTGTGAGTCCGATCCTGAAAAGTGGTCGTACACTAAACATAACCTGAACGATCACTAGCCTCAGGGGAGGTGTGAAATGCTGTTTCTAGCTCGATTCTATTTGACGGAAGGGCAGGCGCGCGGCGCTGTTGATGCGCTCGCGGCTGCAGAATTCACTGAAGATCGCATTGTCATGCTGTCGACCACCGCGGGTTCTGATGCCGCCGCTGCGGTCAAGGCCGGCGGTATGATGGGTGAGCATGCGGCGTTTTATGCCGACCAGCTCGGCCAGGGGCACAGCCTGGTGGTGGTGACGCCGCAATTTGGTATGTCGAAGAAGGCGGGCGCCATCCTCGATGCTCACAATCCGCTGCCGATTTCACACTTGCCGCCGCCGGAGCCGTTTGTGCCCTGGACGGAGCGGCCGGCCGCCTTCTCTTCATTGTTTGGCCTGCCCACGCTGACCCGTAGCGGCACCCCGTTCTCGGATTTCTGGGGCCTGAAGACTAGCCAGGAGGGGGTGACCCACCTGTCACGCTGGTTCAAGCCGCTGTCTCCGGGCTGGACCTTCTCGGCGATGATCGGCATGCCGATCAAGTCCAAAAGCGATACGCCGCTGTCATCCATGGTGGGTATGCGCACCAGGAGCAGCCGCAATGAAGGCAAGACCGGCTCCTTCGGCATGTCCTTCAAGACCAAGGGCGGCACACCGCTGTCGTCCATGTTCGGGCTGCCTACGCTGACCAAGCGTAAGTTTTTCCTGACCTGGTAATTACACGCCCCGCGCGGCCTGAGCGCCCCGCGGGGTTTTTTGTCGACGCTGTGTAAACTAAATTGGACAGTTTAATTAGACAATTAAACTTGACAATACCCGGGAGCCTTCATAGGCTCTGATTTAGCCGAAAAGCTGCTTTGCAGCCGCTCTGCGACACAAGCATAGGTATCGGAGGACACTACTGTGGAAACTGGTTCTGAAAAGGTATGGCCTACTGGTCTGACCATCAGAGAATCTGAAGAGATTCACAAGTACATCATCGACGGCACACGTGTGTTTTTTGTGATTTCGCTGATCGCACACGCTCTTGTCTATTCATTGAGCCCGTGGCTCGGCTGAGGAGACTGCTATGAATAACGGCAAAATCTGGTGCATTGTAAACCCGACCGTTGGCATTCCGGCGCTACTTGGCGGCGTTGCACTCATTTCATTCACTGTTCATTTCGCGATCCTGGAAAATACCACCTGGTTCCCCGCCTTCTTCGGCGGCTGATCCCGGCGGACGCGACAGAGCATTAACGAACAGCTCCCCGGGCCAGCGCAGGCTGCTCCGGGGCTGTTCCTTTCGCGCTTCGGCGTTTTTGCTGCGAGGTTGATGTGAGCCAGCTTCGTTACAGGCTGATCACGTTGTGGGCTTCCATGAGCCCGCGCTTCCTTCCTTTTGCTGATATTGTCACCCCGGACCTGCCGCTGAGCAGGCTTTTCCGGCTGTCCCTGTTCCAGGTGTCGGTGGGCATGGCCCTGGTGCTGCTGGTGGGTACCCTCAACCGGGTGATGATTGTCGAACTCAACGTATCCGCTGCCCTGGTGGGCATCATGCTGGCCATGCCGCTGGTGTTCGCGCCCCTGCGGGCATTGATCGGCTTTCGCTCCGACCATCACCAGAGCGCGCTCGGCTGGCGCCGGGTGCCGTTTATCTGGAAGGGCTCGCTGGCCCAGTTTGCCGGCTTCGCCCTGATGCCGTTCGCCCTGCTGGTGCTGGCCAAGCAGGGGGAGTCGGGCAATATCGCGCCCTGGGTCGGGCAGTTCACCGCCGCGTTGTCGTTCCTGTTGGTGGGGGCAGGGGTGCACACGGTGCAAACGGCCGGCCTGTCACTGGCGACGGACCTGACCCCGCCGGAATCCCACCCGCGGGTGGTGGGGCTGATGTACGTGATGCTGTTGCTGGGCATGATCGTCAGCGCGCTACTGTTTGGAGCACTGCTGGTTGACTTCAGCCCGGGTCGACTGGTGCGAGTCATCCAGTCCGCGGCAATTGCCACCATGGTGCTAAACGTGATCGCCGTATGGAAACAGGAGCCCCGTCGCCCCGAGCGCGGCGTGGTTGCACCGCGGCCTGATCCATCCTTCCGCGACGCCTGGGCCAAGTTCTGCGAGGGCGAGCATACCGTCCGGCGCCTGGCGATTGTCGGCCTCGGTACCATGGCCTTCGGCATGGCCGACATATTGCTGGAACCCTTCGGCGGCCATGTTCTCAACCTCACCGTCAGCGCTACCACGCTGCTGACGGCGCTGTTCGCAGCCGGCGGCCTGCTCGGTTTCGGGCTCGCCTCAAAGGTGATTGCCGCAGGGGCGGATTCCTACGTGATTGCTCGCCGCGGTGCGGCAATCGGCTTACCCGCCTTCCTGCTGGTAATGGCCGCCGCGCCCTTGCAGCAGCCGCTGCTGTTTGTGATCGGCAATTTCCTGATCGGCTTCGGCGGCGCGCTGTTTGCCCACGGTACCCTCACCGCCACCATGAACCTGGCGCCCCGCGCCCAGGTGGGCCTGGCGCTGGGCGCCTGGGGCGCGGTGCAGGCCAC
>JASJBK010000199.1 GCA_030066555.1 Halieaceae bacterium | reverse complement strand
GCTTCCTCCGCAAAACGGGCAACACGAAATCCTACGTCATCCCGGCCACGTTGCCCATAATCCCGGAATGACAGGCGCAGCTCGGTCACCGTACCGTGGGCCCAGCTGGCGCCGCGAATCACGTTGTTGCTGCCGGTCTGGGCGCCCAGCGGGTCCTTCTGCGACATGCCGGAAGACTCGGTGAGCGTGTAAATGTCGTGCACCCACTCCGCCACGTTGCCGCCCATATCAAAGAGGCCGTTGTGGTTGGCCCGGAAGCTGCCTACCGGTGCCGAGGTGGGGTGACCGTCGTTGTAGTTGCTGACGATACGGCCGGTGATGTAGGAGCTGCTGGTATCGGCGTAGTTTTCCAGCACCTGGGGCGGCGGGAAGTTGTCCCCCCAGGGGTATTTGAGCAGCGCGTCACCCTTGACCCGGGCCGCCCAGGCCCATTCTGCCTCGCTGGGCAGCCGGTAGCCGTGAGACTGCTCATCGAAGCCGATAACCCGGCCGTTCTTGGTCAGGTAGAACAGCGGCAGGCCCTCCTGTTCACTGAGCCAGTTGCAGTACAGGGCGGCTTCTTCCCAGCTCACCGATGCCGCCGGCTGGTTGTCGCGGTTGAGGGTGTTGCCCTCTACCAGCCCGGAGTTGTGGTCCATGCGGAACTTGCGAAACTCGGCATTGCTGACTTCGTGGGTGCCCAGGTAGAACATGCGGGTCAGGGTTACCGGCTTCAGCACCTCGTTGGCGCGACGGCCGGGCTCGCGCCGCGAGGCGCCCATGGTAAAGGTGCCGGTGGGCGTGAACAGCTTCAGCGTCTGCCCCGCGGGTGAGGTAATGGTCGGCTTCAGCTCCGCCAGGCGGGCTTCCTTCTCGGTCAGCAGGGTGACCGGGATGACCTGCGCCAGGCCCGGGCGCGGCGTGAAGCGCTGGCGATAGCTGCGATGGCCGGCCAGGCGTACTTCCAGAGATTGCTCAAAAGCGGGCAGCGACAGCGTCTGGCTGCCGCGACCCTTGGAGACCCCGTCGACAAATATTTCGGCCTCGGCCTGGCGCACACGCACGTCGACCTCGCCGAGCCGGGCCTTGAGCCTCAGGGTCAGGTCCTGCTGCTCTTCCGGCTCCAGCGCCAGGGTGCGAACCGCCCGCTCGTAGCCGGGCTTGAACACCGCGATGCGGTGCTCGCCATCCGGGTCCAGTGACAGGGTCAGCGGGGTCTGGCCCTCGAATTCGCCATCTACGGTGACATTGGCGCCCCGCGGTCGGCTGTCCAGGTTCAGCAGGCCATTGGCGGGCAGCAGGGTGATGGGCTCGAGATTCTGGTGCACCCCGGCACTCACGCTCAGGGTTTGCTGCCAGCCCTGGAACCGCGGCAGCTGCAGCTCTACCAGGTGCTCGCCCTGCAGGATTTCCAACAGCGCCGGGGTCTGGCCGCGGGCCTCGCCGTCAACGAAGACGGTGGCGCCCACGGGCACGCTGGAAATGGCGATGTTGGCCCAGGCCGGTTCCAGGTCGACGGCAAAGGCCTGGGCGACCTCCATGCCGGTGACGTCAATGGTGGCGCGATAGGGGAGATAGCGCTCAGCCAGCAGCCGCAGCTCCCGCTCCCCGGCGGCGATCGGCTGGCCGGCCAGCGGGGTATTGCCCAGCGATTCGCCGTCGATGAGCACCTGGGCACCTTCCGGGCGGGTATCGAAACTCAGCTTGCCGGGCAGGCGCTGGAGGACCAGGTGCAGGGACTGGTTGTCAGTGCCTTCCACTGTGAAATCCTGTTCCAGCGGGTAGTGGCCAGGCGCGGTCACGGTCAGCTCAAAGTCACCGCTGCGCAGCAGGTAACGCTCGCCGATCTTGAGCTGCAGGCCGCCGTCGATATCGATCTCGCTGTAGGCAGGTTCGAATGTGAACAGCACCGAGTGGGCGGTGAACAGGAACCAGAAGGCCAGCAAGAACAGCAACAGTACTGCGGCCAGGCCCAGCTGCACCGGGCGGGCGCGGAAACCGCGGCGCTGCTGCTCGCCGGTATTGGGGGTAAACGCCGCCGGCTTGATCAGCTGCGACTGGTCTGGCGCGGTCATCTAGATCGGTTCCGTGCAGGCGATTTCCACGGTCAGGCTCTGCTGCTCATGGTCCACGGTGAATTTCTTGCGCACGTCGCGGTAGCCCTTGCGTACGCCTACCGCTGTATAGACCCCGGGCTTGAGGCTGAGTTGCTGGCGGCGGAAGGTACCCAGGTGGGCGACCTTGTAGACCGTCACGTCGGTGGCCTCGTCGGATTGCAGCAACACGGGGATTGGAATCAGTGCCTTCTCGAGCAGGTCACCGAGTTGCAGCAACTGCTCCTTCATCAGCGGTCCCTTTTGCTCCAGGGTCAGTGCCTGCCGGTACAGCGCCTGGGTATTGGCGTAGATACGCTCGTCGCTGAGCCGCTCCGGTTTGGCGAGGGCCTGCTTGATGCGCTGGTCGAGCTGCACCCGACCATTGCTGCGCGCCAGGCCGTTGCGGGCAAAGACCACGGTGCTGTCGATATCGAGAATCTCGCGATAGGCCGTCACCGCTTTGCTCCAATCCTCGCGCTCCTCGGCGGCAACCGCGCGCTTGCGCCAGGCTTCAATCTGCGCCTGGGTGCGTGCGGTGCGGGTTTGCTCGATAGCCCCGCTGGGCTCCGACGCCGACGGCATGATGGCCTGGGCCGCCTTGAACTGGCGCTCGGCCTCGTCAAAGCGCTCATCGTCCAGGGCCTGGTAGCCGGCGGACATGGCGCGGTTGAAGTTGCGGCGGGTGATGGCGCGTTCGACACTGGCCAGCTGTGCCGCGGCACCGGCGTGTTCCGGGTCCAGGCTGGTGGCTTCCTTGAGAATATCCCTGGCGCCGTCCAGATCGTCATCGTCTGCGGCCGCGTTGGCGGCCAGCAGCAACTCCAGCAGGGGTTCCAGTTTGCGCGCCCGCTCCAGCGCTGCCAGCGCTTCCGGGTCGTCGGGCTTCAGCAGGATGGCGAGCTCCAGGGCTGCGATTGCCGGCTCGGCCTGGTCGCTCAGCAGGGCCGCCTGGCCCGCCTGCAGGCTGTCGGCAAACACCTGGTCAATACGGCCCTCGATAGCCTGCATGGCCTCCAGGGCGGCCTGGTAGGTCTCGATGGCGGCCTCGAATTCCTGCTGCCGGTAGAGCTCATCAGCAGCGGTCGCCTGGGCCTGGGCCGCGCTGAAATCTTCAGCGGCCCACTGGGTAACCCCGTGTTCCTCAAGCTTGAATTGCACCTCGAGCAGCTTCTCCAGCACGTCCTGCGCCTCTTTGCGCTGGCGAGCGAGCTGGGCATCGTTGTAGGGAGAGGCCTCCACGACGGCGGCGCCTGGCCGGCCGGCTTCGGCGCGCGAGGGCTGGGCCTGGGCCGCAGCCTCGAGCTCCGCAGGGCTGGTATCGACCAGGCTGGGCAGCCAGAAGAACACCCCGATTGCCACTACCAGCAGGCCGACCAGTGCCGGGACGATCCATTTTTCCGAGGCAGCGCTGCCCACTCGCGCCGGGGATGCGGCGCGGCTCGGTGCCTCCTCCCGTTGGGCGGCCGGGCCAGACGCGGGCTCGAACCTGACGGGCTCAACCTTTTTGTTGTGCTCGCTCATGAATTAAACCGGTTGGGAAAGGTGTAGCAGGGAACGCGCCAGGGTCAGGTCTCCTCGCCCTGGGAGGCGGGCTCAAGATCGCCAACCTCGGCCTGGTAGATCTGGCGCAAGAGTTCACGCCACTGGTCGTATTGGTCGCGCACGGTGCCGGTCAGGGTTACCGAGCGATCTTCCAGCTCGATCACCTGCGGCGCGATTTCCGATTCCAGGGAGAGCCCCAGTTCTTCCAGCGCCTGAACGTGGATATCGGCTTCCGCACGTTTGTCCAGGCCGCTCTTCAACAGGTAACCACCGCCGGCGAGAGCCACATTGCCTGCCGAGCGGGCGCCGCGGTTGTCGCTGGCGACACCGGCGATGCCGGCGGCCACGGCAACGGCACCGGCAATCAGCCGGCGGCGGGATTCTGCGCGCAGCTCCTGCAGTGCGATGGCCTCGTCGTAACTCTGCTTGCGCCACTCCTGGTAGGGCCCCAGCATCTGGCCGTTGAAGGACGCGTAGTACTCCTGCAGGGTGTCGATGAACAGGTAGTCGCGCTCACGAATCTTGCGGACCCGCAGCAGCATGGGGTCGTCTTCGGCCGGCAGCCGCTGGATCTGGTAGACGCCCTTGCTGTCCTGTTCCAGGTAGCCTTCGAAGGCATCAGGGGAGAAGGACTGGGCAAAGCGCAGCTCGTTAACCAGGCGGATCCGCGATAACGCGTCCGGAGTCTGGGTCTGGAGGATGGCCAGCAGGTCATTGGCAATCTGGTTGTAGACGGCCTGGAAGGGGTCAAAGCGGGTGCGGCTGGTCTCGTAGCTGTACTTGCTGGCCTTGGTCTCATAGGACTTGTCCAGCCATAGCTTGCCGGATGCGTCCCGGGCCTCGACATTGAGTTCCAGCTCTTCGCCGTGGGACTCGATGATGGTGGCCTCCACCAGCAGGTCCATGGCCTGCTGGTCGTCGGGTACAACCCGTACCGCGCCCCAGGCGCCGCTGCTCTGGATGGCTTCCACCAGCAGGTAGGGCATGTAGCGGGCTTCGGCGCGGCGTACCTCCGGGTAGACGAAATCCGCCTCTTCCTCGCCGTCGGGGTCCAGGCCGGGGTCAAAGATAACAACGCCCACGTCCAACAGCTGCGCCTCGGCGATCTCGGTTTCCAGGGTCTGTACCTGGGGCACCGATGTGCTCTTGACGGTCTGGCTGACGCAGGCAGACAGTGACAGCGCGCACAGTGCCAGTGCCAGTCTCGGCCAGTAGCTGTCACGCGCCATCATTACTCGATTCCCTTGTATTTCCGGTATTCGTCCCAGAGCTTTTCACGCAGCTCCGGGTCCGGTTCACGCATGGCGGCCTCGCGCAGCTGGCGCGCTACCACGTCGTCATCCGAGCCGTCCGGGATATCCGCCGGCGGCTGGTAAACCGCTACCTGTTCCG
>JASJBK010000198.1 GCA_030066555.1 Halieaceae bacterium | reverse complement strand
CCTCGTCGATGGCCAGGCGGCCGGCGGTATCGAGAATCAGCACGTCGGCAAACTTGAGTTTCGCCTGCGCCAGCGCCGCCTCGGCGATGGCCAGCGGCTTCTGGGATTCGTCGCTGGGGAAGAACTCGGCGCCCACCTCGCCGGCCAGGGTCTCCAGCTGGCGAATGGCCGCAGGACGGTAGACGTCGGCACTGGCCACCATAACTTTTTTCTTGTCGCGCTCTTGCAGGTGGCGCGCCAGCTTGGCCACCGAGGTGGTCTTACCGGCCCCCTGCAAGCCTGCCATGAGGATCACCGCCGGCGGCGTTGCTGCCAGGTTCAGCGACTCGTTGGCCGCACCCATGAGCTGTTCGAGCTCTGCCTGGACGATCTTGATGAAGGCCTGGCCCGGGCTGAGGCTCGAGCTGACCTCCTGGCCCAGGGCGCGCTGGCGCACGGATTCCACGAAGTCCTTAACCACGGGCAGCGCCACGTCGGCCTCCAGCAAGGCCATGCGTACTTCGCGCAGGGTTTCCTGGATATTGTCGTCGGTCAGCTTCGCCTTGCCGGTGATCTTCTTGAGACTCTGGGAAAGGCGTTCGCTCAGATTGTCAAACATGCTTGGTGCTCACAGCTCGGAGAGTGCACGGTCGGCCTGGTTGTTGTTCAGCAATCGCCGCGCAGTCGCAGCTTGCCAACATCTATGCAAATGGGTACAAAGATGCGAAGTATACGTTACCGGGAAATGATCCCCAAATGGCCAGCGCCTCGGTCGCCGCACTTGTCGCCGCGATCCTCTACATTGCCGTGAGCTTCCTCCAGGCGCGCCGTGCTGCCCGTCGGACTGATCAGAGCCCCGCGCCGATTTACGCGCTGGCCACCATTGCCGTGATCCTGCACGGCGTGGGGGCGTTGTCGGCCATGGCCGGTGAAGGCGGCATCAACTTCAGCCTGTTCCCCGCCGGATCGCTGATCTTCTGGATGGTCAACGTCAGCCTGCTCGTGAGCCTGGCCTGGCGGCCGCTGCAGAACCTGATGGTTGTGTTGTTCCCGATCTCCGCCCTGTCGGTGCTGCTGGCGACCCTGCTGCCTACCGATGGCACCCTGCTGACCGAACTGTCCAGCGGCATGCTGGCACATATTACGACCTCGATACTCGCCTACGCGGTGCTCGCCATTGCCGCGGTGCAGGCCGGCGCGGTAGCGGCCCAGGACTACCAGTTGCGACATCGCCAGACCCGTGGCCTGGTGCAGCTGCTGCCACCGCTGCAACTTATGGAGAGCATCCTGTTCGAGATTGTCTGGGTCGGGCTGGCGCTGCTGACCGTGGCGATTGCCTCCGGTTTCATCTTTATCGACGATATTTTTGCCCAGCACCTGGTCCACAAGACGGTCCTGTCGATCTGCGCCTGGCTGCTGTTTGCGACCCTGCTGTGGGGCCATCATCAGCTCGGCTGGCGCAGCCAGGTGGCGGCACGCTTCACCCTGGGTGGGTTCGCCGCCCTGGCGCTGGCCTACGCGGGCAGCAAGTTTGTGCTGGAAGTGATCCTGCAGCGCGGCTGAGCACGCTCGATAGCCTTGCGATCAAAAGGGATTTTATTCAAGATGGCCGTTCCTAGATTTCCCCGGGTAACCCCTGCTTGAACGAAGCACCGCTGGGTCTTCTCTTCTCTATCCTCGGCGTACTGATCCTGTTGTCAGCCTTCTTCTCGAGTTCCGAGACCGGCATGATGGCCCTGGATCGCTACCGGCTAAAACACCTGAAGGAACAGAATCACCGCGGCGCCCGGCGGGCCAGCCGGCTGCTGAAGCGCCCTGACCGCCTGATAGGCCTGATCCTGATCGGCAACAACCTGGTCAACGTGCTGGCGGCGGCCATTGTGACCATTATCGCTATCCGGCTGCTGGGGAACGCCGGCATTGCCATCGGCTCGCTGCTGCTCACGCTGGTGCTGCTGGTATTCGCCGAGATCACACCCAAGACCATCGCCGCCCTGCACCCGGAACGCGTCGCGTTCCCGGCCAGCGCCATTCTCGCGCCGCTGCTGAAGTTGCTGTACCCGGTGGTGTGGCTGGTCAATGTGATCACCAATGGCCTGCTGCGGCTGCTGGGCTACGACCCACGCGGCGTCAGTCCCTCGGGCCTGACCACCGAGGAATTGCGCACCATCGTCAACGACACCGGCCACATGATCCCCGACACTCACCAGGGCATGCTGTTGAACATCCTGGAGCTGGAGAAAGTCACCGTAGACGACATCATGGTGCCGCGAGGCGAAGTCTTCGGACTCGACCTCGACGACCCGGACGACGTGCTGCTGGAGCAGATCCAGGCCACCGAGTACACCCGGCTGCCGGTGTTCGAGGACGACGTCAACAACATCTCCGGCATCCTGCACATGCGCCGAACCAGTCGCTTTATCGACGAGACCGGCCTGCATCGCGAGCAGATGCTCAAGGAAATCGAGCAGCCCTACTTCGTACCCGAGGGCACGCCGCTACACACCCAGCTGTTGAACTTCCAGCGCAAGAAGCTGCGCATCGGCGTGGTGGTCGACGAGTACGGGGAAGTGATGGGGCTGGTCACCCTGGAGGACATCCTCGAGGAGATCGTGGGTGAGTTCACCTCCAACCTCGCCGAGGCCATTGCCGACATCTACCCGCAGCAGGACGGCACCTTCATCATCAACGGCAGCGCCAACGTGCGGGAAATCAACAAGTCTCTTGACTGGGAGTTGCCCACCGACGGCCCCAAGACCCTCAACGGGCTGCTGCTGGAAAACCTGGAGTCTTTCCCCGACGCCAGCGCCGGGGTGCGCATCGGCGACTACTGCATGGACATCCTCGAGCTGCAGGACAACGTGATTACCTCGGTGCGTGCCCAGGTGCGCGAGGCGCCCCCGGAGCCCTAGAGCGCTTTCAGGGTGGCGGTAAAGCGCGCCGCGTTATCCACGTAGTGGTTGGCGTTACTGGAAAAGTGTTCCTGCTCTTCCGAAGTCAGCTCGCGCTTGATTCGCGCCGGCACGCCCATCACCAGGCTGCCATCGGGTATCTCCATTCCCTCCGGCACCAGGCAGTTGGCGCCGATGACGCAGTTGCGGCCCACGCTGGCGCCATTGAGTACCACCGCGTTTATTCCCACCAGGGTGCCGTCGCCGATGGTGCAACCGTGCACCATGGCGTTATGCCCAACGGTGACACTGTTCCCGATCACCAGCGGAAAGCCCGGATCTGAGTGACAGACGCTGCCGTCCTGGATGTTGGTGCGTTCACCGATGCGGATAGTGTCGTTGTCGCCACGGATCACCACGCTGAACCAGACGCTGGAGCCGGCACCCAGCACCACGTCGCCGATCACCGCGGCGGTGGGGGCAACGAAGTGGCCCTCGCCTTCCAGCACCGGGGACTTGTCATCAATTTGGTAGAGCATGGGGCCTCCTGTCGGGGTTCGGTGGTTATTGGGGCGCGGCTTCGCGTCCGAGCCAGTAGTCGTCCATCTTGATATCGGCATCGCAGGCGAGATTGACCAGCCGCACCAGGATCGCGGCGGTAATGCCCCAGATCCGGTGCTCCTGCCACTGGTACTGCGGTACCCGCCGCTCGCGGCCACCGTAGTCGAAGTGCAGGAATGATATCTGTGTCGAATCGGCAAAAAATGCCAGCGGCGCTTCGAATGCCATGTCCAGTTCCTGCGGGTTGGCCTGCAGGTCAGTGCGGGAACTGACCCGCGCCACGCAGGGCGTGACCTGGATACCGGTGCGCGTGACCAGCGGCGCCAGGTAACCCAGCGGCTCCAGGGTGTCACGCGCCAGCGCCACCTCTTCCTCGGCCTCGCGCAGGGCCGTATCCCAGTGATCGGCATCCTCCGGGTCGCATTTGCCACCCGGGAAGGCGATTTCACCGGCGTGAAGCCGCAGGTGCTTCGCCCGGCGTGTGAGCAACACGTGGGTGTCACGGTGGTCGTCGTAAAGGGCCACCAGTACCGCGGACTGCGGCAGGCTGTCGGAGATCGGGGGCGCTGCGTCGGCCAGCACCGGACGCAGGGCGCTTATGGCCGGCGTGGTAATCAGACCACCTCTACCCGGATCAGGTCGAAGGCGGGTTCCTCGTAGGGGTGCGAAGCGCGTAGCGCGGCAATCACCGCATCCACCGCCTCGTCGGCGCAGACCATTTCCACCCGGTACTCGGCGACCTGCTCGACTTCGCCATGCGTACCGATAAAGGGCTGGCTGCCTTCGCCGGGGCGAAACTGCCCGCTGCCCAGCACCTGCCAGCAGCAGTCACTGTACATGCCGATGCGGCCGGCACCGGCATCAAACAGGGCGCGCTTGACCGGCTCGAGGTCGGCCTCCGGAATATAAACACAGAGCTTAAACACCGCTGACTCCTCGTTGTTGGCCGGCGTAGTAGGCCTCGGCAAACTCATCAAGCCTGCCCTCTTCTATCGCCCTGCGAATACCGGCCATGTGGTTCTGGTAATAACGCAGGTTGTGAATGGTATTGAGCTGCGATCCGAGAATCTCGTTGCACTTGTCGAGGTGATGCAGGTAGGCCCGGGTGAAGTTCTGGCAGGTGTAGCAGTCACACTCGGGATCCAGCGGCTCGGTGCTGTGCCGGTGGGCAGCATTGCGCAGCTTGATCACCCCACGGGAGGTGAATATATAGCCGTTGCGGGCATTGCGGGTGGGCATGACACAGTCGAACATGTCGACGCCGCGGCGCACGGCTTCCAGCAGGTCGGCCGGGGTGCCCACCCCCATCAGGTAGCGCGGCTTGTCGGCAGGAAGGGTGTCGGCGCTGGCGTCCAGTACCGCCATCATTTCTTCCTTGGGCTCACCCACGGACAAGCCGCCAATGGCGTAGCCGTCAAAGCCGATATCCATCAGGCTGGCCAGGGATTCCCGGCGCAGGTGGTCGTACATGCCGCCCTGCACAATTCCGAACAGCGCGGCATCGTTGCCCGCATGGGCGCGCTTGCTGCGCTCGGCCCAGCGCAGGGATAGCTCCATTGAGGATTGCGCTTCTGCCTCGG
>JASJBK010000197.1 GCA_030066555.1 Halieaceae bacterium | reverse complement strand
GCGAGATTCTGAAAGCGGTACTGAGCTGGGATGCGGTGATCGGTTCCACCCAGGCGCCGCGGTCACCCAATAACACGGTGCTCACCATGCTCTACCGCATGACCGGCGAGTCAGGCGGCGCCCACGCGATTCCCGCCGGCGGCATGGCCGGCCTGGTCAACTCGCTGGCGGCCGCCGCTGAATCCCAGGGCGCGGAACTGCGCTACAGCGCGCCGGTTCAGAGCATCGTGGTACACGGTGATGAGAACGGCCAGCGTGCCACCGGCGTGGTGCTGGCCGACGGTGAGAGCCTGTCGGCAGAGCGGGTGATCTCGGCTACCGACCCCAAGCGCACCTTCTTCGACCTGCTGGGCGCCAAACACCTGGAGATCGGCTTTACCAATCGCATTCGGCGGCTGCGCACCGACGGCCAGGTCGCCAAGCTGCACCTGGCACTCAGCGGCCTGCCGAGTTTCACCGGTATCGACAAGCCCGACGGTCGCATGATCATCGCGCCGAAAATGGACAGCCTGGAATTCGCCTGGGACGACGCCAAGTTTGGCCGCCTGCCAGAGGAGCCGGCGCTTGAAGTGCTGATTCCCAGCCTGCGTGAGTCTGGCCTGGCACCCGAAGGGCAGCACGTGCTCTCGGCCCATGTCATGTACGTACCGCGCAACCTCGAAGGCGGCTGGACCGAGGAAGCCAAGGCCGGCCTGCAGCAACAGGTCATCAAGACCCTGGCGCAGTACGCGCCCGGCATCGAGGAGCTGGTGCTGCACGCTGAACTGCTCACACCCCAGGACCTTGAAGAACAGTGGCACGTCACCGGCGGCCACTGGCACCACACTGAGCTGGCCATGGACCAGATGCTGATGATGCGCCCCACCTACGAGGCGGCCCAGCACAACACCCCGATTCCAGGGCTGTTTATTTGCGGCGCCGGCTGCCATCCCGGCGGCGGTGTCATGGGTGGGCCGGGCCATAACGCGGCGGGAGAGATCCTACGATGAAGCGCTACGATGCTGTCATTATCGGGGCCGGCCACAATGGCCTCACCAATGCCGCCTACCTGGCCAAGGCCGGGCTCGACGTGCTGGTGGTAGAAAAGAATGATTACATCGGCGGTGCAGCCGTTTCGCGCGAGATGACCGAAGGCTGGTGGTATTCGAGCTGCTCTTACGTGTGCTCGATGATGCGCCAGTCGATCCACCGCGACCTCGACCTGACCCGCCACGGACTGATCCTGGTGCCCTACCTCGGTACGGTGAACTTCGGCGACAAGGTCGGCGATACGCTGATGAGCTACCACGCCGAGGGCCCTGCCTATAACGCCCTGCGCAAGCGCAACCCCCACGACGCGGACGCCATGTTCCGCTTCCAGACTGACCTCAACCGCTACGCCCAGCTGATTCGCAAGACCCTGCTGCGCACCCCGCCGGACCCGGCGCGCATGCGGCCGCGAGACATCCAGGAACTGCTGTTCCTGGCCAAGGAGTTCTGGAGCCTGGGTGAGCGCGAGCTTTACGAGTATGTGCGCTTCTTCACCATGAGCGCGGCGGATTTCCTCGAGGACTACTTCGAGGACGAACTGATCAAGGGTGCCATGGCGTCTCCCGGCATTATCGGCACGGCGCTGGGTGTTTACTCCCCGGGGTCCGCCTACATCCTGCTGCACCATGTGATGGGTGACGTCGATGGTTCCATCGGCGCCTGGGGCCTGGCCCGCGGCGGCATGGGTGCGATTTCCAATGCCATAGCCGGCGCACTGCAGCAACACGGCGGCGAGATCCGCACCGAAGCCGGCGTCGAGCAGATCATCGTCAAAGGCGGCAAAGCGGTAGGTGTTGCGCTCGAGAGCGGCGAAGAGATCTACAGCGACATCGTAGTCTCCAATCTGGACGCCAAGCGCACCTTTACCAAGGTCATGGACAAGAAGGACCTGCCGCCGGGTATTTACGAGAAGGCCAAGAACTTCAAGATTCGCGGCTCCTCCGGCAAGGTCAATATCGCCCTGTCGGGCCTGCCCAAGTTTATCGGCGTGCCCGAGGGCAACCGTTACATCAACCGCGGCGGCCAGGGTTTCTGCGGCAGCATGGGCACCATGGAGCGCGCCTACGACTGCTGGAAGCGCGGCAAATGGTCTGAGGATCCGTTTATCGAATCGGTGATTCCCTCGGCCTGGGACCCCACCGTTGCGCCCACCGGCCAGCACTGGATGTCGAACTTTATCCAGTACTGCCCGCCGGAGCTGGCCGACGGCCCCTGGACCCCGGAAAAGCGCGATGCCTTCGGCCAGACCGTGGTCAACAAGATCGAGCAGCACGCGCCGGGCTTCAAAGACCTGATCGTCCACATGGAAGTGCGCACCCCCCACGAGATCGAGAACGAGGTGGGCCTCACCGAGGGCAACATCTTCCAGGGCGAGCTGACCATCGACCAGCTACTGTTCAACCGCCCCTTCCCAGGCTACGCCCAGTACCGCATGCCGGTGAAAAACATGTACATGTGCGGCTCCTCCACCCACCCGGGTGGCGGCGTTTCCTCCGCCTGCGGCGCCAACGCCGCGCGGGAAATCCTGATGGACCTGAAGCGCCCCAACACCGTGCCCGAAGACGACTGCTACGACGAGTAGTAGAGACAGGAGAGACCGACCATGACTGCTGAAGAACAAAGCCTGCGTCACGCCACCGCGCCGGATCCCTACGCCGACGAGCGCCTGACCCTGTCGCCCTTTCACCAGCGCCAGGCGGCCCTGAATATCCGCGAGGCCTGGTCCGAGTGGAACGGCTACCGCTTCGCCGATTACTACTACGACGTCGAGTACGAGTACTTCTGCATTCGCAATACCGTGGGCACCTACGACATCTCGCCCATGCAGAAGTACCACATCGAGGGCCCCGACGCCGAGGCCATGCTGGATCGCATGGTGACCCGCGACGTGACCAAGCTCAAGGAAGGCCGCGTCACCTACGTGTGCTGGTGCACCGACACCGGCCGCATGATCGACGACGGCACCATCTTCCGGCTCGGGCCAGAGAAGTTCATGCTGACCTGCGGCAGCCCCAGCCTGGCCTGGTTGAAGAAGGCCTCCTACGGCTTTGACCACCTGACCATCACCGACATGACCGACAACATCGCCGGCCTGTCGGTGCAGGGTCCCTGCTCCTGTGCAACCCTGAAGGCCATGGGCCTGGAGGGCATCGACCAGCTCAAGCCTTTCAATATCACCCATTTCGATTTCGCCGGCGGCAAGCTGATGGTTTCGCGCACCGGTTTCACCGGTGATCTCGGCTACGAGCTGTGGATCGAGCCCAAGCTGGCGCTGCAGATGTGGGACGCGCTGTATTCTGCCGGTGAGAACTACGGCATCCAGCCCTACGGCGAGGCGGCCACCAACATGGCACGCCTGGAAGCAGGCTTCATCATGCCGGACATGGAATTCCACGAGGCGCTGAAGACCGTGCACCTGAACCATGACCAGACGCCCTTCGAGCTGAACCTGGGCTGGCTGGTGGACTTCAAGAAGCCGCACTTCAACGGCCGCCGCGCGCTGCTGGAAGAGCGCGATCGCGGGCCCACCTACACCCTTACCAAGCTAGACATCGAGGGCAACAAAGTCGCCGAGGGCGCATGGATTTATGCCGACAAGGGCTGCAAGAAGGACGTCGGCTATGTCACCTCGGCCATGTGGTCACCTGCGGTGAAGGCCAACATCGCGCTGGCCATGATCGAAACCGAGTACCTCAAGGGCGAGCTGTGGGCGGAAATCCACTACGAAAAAGAGCTGCGCCAATACGACAAGATCGCTCGCTGCACGGTGGTCGACAAGCCGTTCTGGGCGCCTGACCGAGCCCGCGCCACGCCGCCGGCTGACGCCTAGGGAAAGCCCCGGGCGCTAGCAGCCAGCAGCGCTAGCGCGCGGTCCAGCGCAGCGCGTCTTCCAGCAGCATCAGATAGCGGGGATCGATCAAAGTAATCTCATCGTGGCCGGGCTGTATGTAGACCACTCGCTGGGAGGGAGCAGGGCCCACCCAGGCGAGGCGGCCGTCGGAACCCACCGCGGTGGTTTGCAGCAAGACAGACACTGCTTCCGAGACCCAAAGCCGGTCATAGCTCTCATCCTGCAGGTACAGGAACGCCCCCAGCCGCTCGGTGACGGGGTGCGGCCGGGTGATTCGGGCCGAGCCCTTGAAGTAGTGGGAGTATTGAGACGGGGGCAAGTCGGCGTGACCTGGCAGTATGTACAAGCCGCCCAACTGGTCTTGCCACCAGTGTTCCCAGTCTGCGTAGTTCGCGAGCGCGTGGTGTAACACAACAACGCCGCCGCCGCGCTCCAGGAACTCCAGCAGCGCTGCCCGTTCCACGGCTTCGGCACTGTTATCACGGTGGTACATCAGTACCGCGTCAACCTCTGTCAGCACTTCCGGCGTAAACAGCTCCTGATAGTCGTCTACACTTCGCACCCGCAGGTCTATTGCCGGGTTTGCCGCCAGCATCCTGACGATCCAGGTGTTGTAACCGACGCCGCCGACGGTCATCAGTACTCGCAGGCGCTCCTCAGCTCGCGTGTCCTGCGAATTCAAGGTCATCATCACAATCACCCCTATAGCTATCAGCCTGAACACCGAAAAATCCTCCTCTATCCGGTGGATAGGTGGGGAGTCTTGCTTATGCAATAATGGATAGCAACGAACAAAAACGTTGGGGTATATACGATTTTGAATAGCCCAAGCTGGGACCGGCTGCGCATACTTCGAGCCGTGCTGGAAACCGGCAGCCTCGCCGAAGCCGCCCGGCGCCTGGGTGTCAGCCAGCCCACCGTGAGCCGCCAGGTAAAAATGCTGGAACAGGAGGTCGGGGAGGCCCTGGTAGACAGCACACCGGACGGCAGCCTGCCGACGGCGGCGGGTTTGCGCCTGGCGCCGGCGCTTGACGAGATGTATCGCGCCGCCGAATCAGTACTGTCTCTCGGTGGCGACAGCGATGAGTTACCCACGGTCCGCATTAGCATTGGACCCTGGCTGGCGGCCGGT
>JASJBK010000196.1 GCA_030066555.1 Halieaceae bacterium | reverse complement strand
CTGGTCCAGCAGGGCCACCACCACGGCGATGAGCATGCCAATGGAAGAGACCATGTTGCCGCGCCGCGCGGTGGCGGGCGAGCCCAGCATCTTCAGGCCAAAGATAAACAGGCCTGCAGACACCACATAGGCGAACTGAATCAGTGTATCCATGATCAGCCCTCCTTCTTCTTGAACATGGCGAGCATGCGGTCGGTGACCAGGTAACCGCCCACCACGTTGATGGAGGCCAGCGCCACGGCGCCCGCGCCCAGCCAGTTGGCCAGGTCCTGGTTGCCGGTGCCCGCCAGGCCCACGGCACCCACCAGGGTGATACCGGAGATCGCGTTGGCGCCCGACATCAGCGGCGTGTGCAGGGTGGCCGGCACTTTGTTGATCAGTTCGAAGCCCAGGAAGATGGACAGCATGAGGATGAACGTAAGGAATACTTCAGCCGGTACCATGTTATGAGCCTCCTTCCAGGATGTTTTTGATAGTGTCGTTGGTGATCTCACCGCCGTGGGTGATCACGCAGCCCTGCAGGATGTCGTCTTCAAAATCCACCTGGAAGGCCTTGGCCTCTTCATCCCAGTTGTCATCCACCAGGTTGAACATGTTGGAGGCGTACATCTGGCTGGCGTCGCGGGCGACCACGTTGGCCCAGTTGCCGTCGCCGATCACGGTCACGCCGTTGATGTTCACGGTCTCGCCGGGCACGGAGCCCTCAACGTTGCCGCCGGTCTCGGCGGCCATGTCCACCACCACGGCACCGGTACGCATGCGCTCGACCACATCGCGGGTGACCAGCACCGGCGGCTTGCGGCCGAAGACCTGGGCGGTGGTGATCAGCACGTCAGAATCGGCAATCACCTCGGCCTGGGCCTGGCGCTGCATCTCGATCTGCTCAGGGGTGAGCTCCTTGGCGTAGCCATCGGCGGTCTGGCCGGTCTCGCCCAGATCGATCTCGAGGAATTTCGCACCCAGGGATTCCACCTGCTCCTTCACCACATCGCGGGTGTCGAAGGCGGTAACCCGGGCGCCCATACGCTTGGCGGTGGCGATGGCCTGCAGGCCCGCCACGCCGGCGCCAATGATGAATACCTTGGCGGGCTTCAGGGTGCCGGCCGGGGTCATCATCATCGGGAAGATGCCGGGCATGCGGGTCGCTGCCAGCAGCACCATCACATAGCCCGCCAGGCTCGCCTGGGAACTCAGTGCATCCATCTTCTGGCTGCGGGTCGAGCGCGGGATCATTTCCATGGAAATCGCGGTAACGCCGGCCGACTGGAAGGCACGCACCAGCTCGTGTTCGTTAAAGGGGTCGAGGAAGCTCACGTGAATGCAGCCCTGCTTGAGCTGGCTCACTTCCTCAATCGCCGGCTTGCGAATGCGCAGCACCATGTCGGCGCTGCCCAGCAGGCCCGCACGGTCGCTGCTGGTCTGGCAGCCGGCGTCTGTGTATTCACTGTCCTGGAAGCCTGCGCCCAGGCCCATGCCGCTCTCGATAACTACCTCGGCACCCATCCTGACGAGCTTTTTGGCCACGTCGGGGATGACGGGGACCCGGTTCTCGCCCGGGTGCGTCTCTTTCGGGATCGCTATGCGCATAGATGTACCCGTACCCTGTTCTGATTTTTTGGTATACCGCGTCCTTTAAAAGGACCGTGACTTTAGCACAGCTAAACAAAAGCCCAACAAATATCCGCCATCGGATAAATGAATGCCTGGCCGCTAACTGGCCCCGGTCAAAGCGCGGTTGAACCAATGAATACGCAGCTGATGCGATTCTGTCTTACTTTCTGTGCGCCAGTGAGCAAGAATAGGGCCCATGTTGACCACGTTCGTCATCACCCTGTCCCTGGTGGCCCTCTGCGTCACCGTTCACTACGAGTTGCTCTACCGGCTGGGCACCGTCGTCAGGTCATTCAACTTCGGGCCCCGCCAGGGGGTGGTCTTTGGCGTCATGCTGGCGCTGGCAGCCCACACCATCGAGATCTACATCTTTGCCGGCGGCTACTACTATGTGCTGCACACGCCGGAGCTGGGCTCGTTCCTGGGCGAGTCGAAGATGGAGGACTTCTTCGACTGCGTGTACCTGTCATTCGTGGTCTACAGTACGCTGGGTTTCGGCGACATCGTGCCCGAGGGCTGGGTGCGCTTCATGGTAGGCATGGAGGCGGTAACGGGTTTGGTGCAGATTGCCTGGACGGCGTCGTTTCTGTACTTCCAAATGGAAACTGGCTGGGGACACGATGGTGAACCCAGCCAGCGATCAGTACCAGAACACAGGGGCCGTAGGAAGAATTAGCCCTGCTATTTAGCTTGCCTGCAGCTGCAGGAAGGGATTCAGCAGCCGGTAATTCCAGGGCTTGAAACGAATCGGCGCATCCAGCACACCGATGCAGATGCAGTCTGCGGTGCGCGACGCGGTCGGTGTATGCACGTCCTCGGCGTCGCGCATCAGGAAATCGCCCTGGTGGTATACACCCTCTTCGTCAGAGAAGCTGCCTTCCAGCACCAGGGTCAGCTCGGTGCCCTTGTGGCTGTGGCAGGGGATGCTGCCGCCGGCCTTGATGTGGTACAGGGCAAACTCGTGCTCCGGGTCGCCGGTGCGCAGTCGGGCAATCTGCAGGGCCTTGTTGATGCGGCTCCACTTCAGGTCCTTGTAATCGCCGGTCATCAGGCGCTGCACCAGCACCGGGCTCTCGTCGATAGCCGCACTCGAGGCATAAGTCAGCGGCGCCTCGTCGTCGAGGTGCGCCAGCACATTATCCAGCAGTGAATCGTCGACATCCGCGGGCTGCAGGGTGTCGAACATCTCCGCGCCCATGTCCTGCAGGGCATTTACCTGCCGCTTGCAGTGGGAGCAGAAGTGAAGATGTACAGATATAGCGGCCGACTGGGCGAGCGGGAGGCTGCCTGAGGCAAACTCGGTCAGCAGTCGCATGTCGGGATGATGAGTAACCATGGTCTTCGTCGCTCTGTTAGATCCGGATCTTCTTGGAGATCAGCGTTGATCGGTCATGATTTGCAATTTCTGCATGGCCAGCCGCACCCGCGACTTGACCGTGCCCAGCGGAAGTTCCAGGTCTTCCGCGACCTCGGAGTGGGACTTACCCTCCATGTACACCTTGGCAAGAATCTGCGCCTGCTCCTGCGGGAGCTGGGTCAACATTTCCCTGACCCGCGCGGCGTTCCTGCGCTGCTGTACGGCTACAAATGGCTCTTCCTCTTCCTGCTCTACCCAGATGTCCTCGGCCGCCAGCGGCGTATCGAACTTCTGCAGGCGACGGTACATGTCGGTCCGGCAATTACGGGCAATGGTGTAGATCCAGGTGCTGGCAGCGGCCTTACGGGGGTTGTACCCGTCGGCTTTCTGCCACACTTTGAGCATCACTTCCTGCACCAGCTCATCGGCGTGAGAGGCGGCCAGGGGTGAGCCAGACATGGCAAAGGCTTTGACAAGCGGTGCGAAGTGCTTGAACAGGCGCGCGAAAGCGGCGCGGTCTCGCTTGTTGGCGATAACCTGCAAGCACTGACTCCATTCGTCGTCGCGCTTACCTTCCGCGTTAACCTTTATATTCGGCTGCACGTTTTGCTGTGCCTGCATATCAGGGTCGTCCTCTGGCGGTAATTCGCTCATTTGAGCATCTCCTTGGAGACCATTACGCGTATCCGTCGCCCGCAGATCACCGAAAAACGTGTGTATTTACATAAGTTTAGACCAAAGCCTATCAATGATCCGCTAATTCGGGGGCGGCGTAAACATCCGCATCAAAACCTGGACGGAATACCCCTCGAAATGAAGATTGCAATCGTCGGCAGCGGCATCTCAGGACTGGCCTGCGCTTACTACCTGCAGCACCAGCACGACGTGCATGTTTTCGAGCAAAATCAACGCATTGGCGGCCATACGGCCACCGTCGACGTGAGCGTCGGCGGGCGCCAGTACGCCATCGATACCGGTTTTATCGTCTACAACGACTGGACTTACCCGAATTTCATCGCCCTGCTCGACGAACTCGGGGTAGAAAACCAGCCCACTGCCATGAGCTTCAGCGTCAGCGACCGGCTCAGCGGGCTGGAGTGGGCGGGCAGCAACCTCGATGCCCTGTTTGCCCAGCGCGGCAACCTCGTCTCGCCCCGCTTCCTGGGCATGGTTCGCGACATTCTGCGCTTCAACAAGGAATCGGTGGCCGACCTCGAGGCTGGCCAGATCGACGGCAACGTCACGCTCGGCGAGTACCTGCGCCGCAACCGCTACGGCAAGGCCTTCATCGAGCAGTACCTCGTGCCGATGGGTTCGGCCATCTGGTCGGCGGATACCGACGTGATGGACGGCTTTCCGCTGCAGTTCTTCGTGCGCTTCTTCAAAAACCACGGCCTGCTCAGCATCAAGAACCGCCCCCAGTGGCGGGTGATCAAGGGCGGCTCGCGGGAGTATCTGGGGCCGCTGACGGCGGGCTTCAAGGACCAGATCCATACCGGCAACCCGGTCACTGGCGTCAGCCGCCAGCCGGACGGTGTCACCCTGACCCTGCAGGACGGGCGCAGTGAACGCTTCGACCAGGTGGTGCTGGCCTGCCACTCCGATCAGGCCCTGGCTCTGCTGAACGACCCCAGCGCTACCGAGCGCGAGGTGCTCGGCGCCATGCGCTACCAGGACAACGACGTGGTGCTGCATACCGACACCCGTCTGCTGCCGGACCTGCGCAAGACCTGGTCGGCCTGGAACTACCTGCTGACCGAGGAATCCCAGCGCGCGGTGC
Organism: Halieaceae bacterium; assembly: GCA_030066555.1. Lineage (GTDB taxonomy): Bacteria > Pseudomonadota > Gammaproteobacteria > Pseudomonadales > Halieaceae > JANQIO01. Next base: position 3,920 of record JASJBK010000196.1, on the reverse strand, counting down.
TCACTTACAACATGAACATCCTGCAGGGCATCGACTCACCGGAAACCTTCTGCGTCACCCTGAACCACACGCATGCCATCAACCCGCACAAGATCCTCGGCCGCTTCAACTACGCCCACCCGGTGTTCAGCCTTGAGCAGGTCAATGCCCAGGAGCGCTGGGCCGAGATCAATACCGGCCAGACCTGGTACTGCGGCGCCTACTGGCACAACGGCTTCCACGAGGACGGTGTGCGCAGCGCCAAGCGCGTCGCCGAGGCCATCATCGGCGAGGCCACCGAGGCGCCCCGCGCCATGGTGAGCGCCGCGTGACCAGCGCCATTTACGAAGGCTGGGTCCGGCATCGGCGCACCTCGCCGAAGGCCCACGATTTTACCTACCAGGTGTTCATGCCCTACCTGCGGCTGGACGAACTGCCGGAGCTCTTTGACCGGAGCTGGCTGTGGTCAGCCCGCCGCCCCGCCCTGGCCCGCTTCAAGCGCGAGGATTTCCTCGGCGACCCGGCCACGCCGCTGGACGAAGCCGTGCGCCAGAAAGTTGAGGAAGAAACCGGGCAGCGTCCGAGCGGTCCTGTCTACATGCTGGCCAACCTGCGCTACTTCGGTTTCCTGATCAACCCGATCACCTGCTACTACTGCATGGACGAGGCCAACGAGCAGCTCGAATACCTGGTGGCGGAAGTGACCAACACGCCCTGGAACGAGCGCCACGCCTACGTGCTCACCGCCGAGTCCGGCGAGCAGTGGCTGCGCACCCGCTTCGCCAAGACGTTTCACGTGTCACCGTTTCACCCCATGGATATGGAGTACCTGTGGCACAGCAACACCCCCGGCGACAAGCTCCACCTGCACCTGGCCAATAGCCAGGCCGGTGAACGGGTGTTTGCCGCGACCCTGTCGCTCAAACGCCATGAGCTCAACGCCGGCAGCCTGCGACGCTTCCTGTGGCGCTACCCGGTGATGACCGCCAAGGTCGCCGGCGGCATTTACTGGGAAGCCCTGCGCATCTGGCTGAAAGGCAACCCCTATTTCCCCCATCCTTCTTCATCGACAGCGAGACTAAGCAATGAGTGATGCCAGCGTACGCGCGATCCGCTTGCCCGAGGTTCAAACCAGCAACCCGGGTAACACCATGGCCAGGAAAGCCATGGAACGCCTGTTGACCAGCCTGAAAATCGGCTCCCTGATAGTACATGAGGGCGGCGAGCAACGGACTTACGGCTCTCCCTACCGCACCGACGAGCCCCACGCGGAGGTGTACGTCAACAGCCCGGATGTATACCGCAAGGTGCTGATGGCCGGCGCCCTGGGCTCCGGTGAGTCCTATATGCAGGGCGACTGGTCTTCCCCGGACCTGACCGAGGTGATCCGCCTGTTTACCGCCAACCTGGCGGTGCTGCACTCCATGAACGCCAACGGTTCCTGGGTGCGCCGCCTGGGCCTCGCCATCGCTCACTACCTGAACAGCAACACGCTGACCGGCTCACGCCGCAACATCTCTGCCCACTACGACCTGGGCAACGACTTCTTCGAGCTGTTCCTCGACCAGAGCATGATGTACTCATCCGCGGTCTACCCGCGCGAGGATGCCGACCTGGAAGAGGCCGCGGCGCACAAGCTCGACCTGCTGTGCCAGCAGCTGGAACTGACCGCCGACGACCACCTGCTGGAAATCGGTACCGGCTGGGGCGGGCTCGCAGTGCACGCCGCGAAGAACTACGGCTGCCGGGTTACCACGACCACCATCTCTCGCGAGCAGTATGAGCGCGCCTGCCAGCGCGTGCGCGACGAGGGCCTGGAAGACCGCGTCACCCTGCTGCTCAAGGATTACCGCGAGCTGGAAGGCGAGTACGACAAGCTGGTCTCGGTGGAGATGATCGAAGCGGTCGGCCACCAGTTCTACAGCAACTACTTCGAGAAGTGCTCAAGCCTGCTGAAGCCCCACGGGCTGATGGCCATCCAGGCCATCACCGTGGTCGACCAGCGCTACGAGCAGTCACGCGACGCCGTCGACTTCATCAAGCGCTACATTTTCCCGGGCGGCTGCCTGCCCTCGGTGGAAGTGATCAGCAAGCACCTGCGGGAAGACACCGACATGCAGATGGTGCACCTGCGCGACATTACCGAGCACTATGCCGACACCCTTAAGGACTGGCGAGAGCGCTTCTTCGATCACATCGAAGACGTCAGGCGCATGGGCTTCGACGATACCTTTATCCGCATGTGGGAGTTCTACCTGTGCTACTGCGAGGGCGGCTTCCGCGAGCGCGTGATCGGTACGGTGCAACTCACCTTTGCCAAGCCGGGTTATCGCTTTGCCTGACGATACGCTGTTACAAAAGGCCGGTAACGGCCTGCTGTTCAACCTGAGCTGGCTGGCCATTGTCACCAGCCAGTCGCTGCTGATCGCGCCGCTGGTAGTAGTGGTACACCTGACCATTCACCAGCTGTGGATCGGCCGCGGCCTGCGTGAGCTACAGTTCATCGCCGGTTGCTCGCTGTTCGGCCTGCTGCTGGACAACCTGCTGTTCGCCGTCGGTGTGTTCACTCTCGACGGTCGCGCGGCACTGGCGCCCCTGTGGCTGACCTGCCTGTGGCCGGTACTGGCGACGACTTTCGACCACGCCTTCGCCAGCCTGCAGCGCCAGCTCACCCTGGCGGGCATTCTCGGCGGCATCGGCGGCATCATGAGTTACTACGCGGGCACGTCCATGAGTGCGATTGGCTTCGCCGACCCGGCCTACGGGCTCGCCATCATCGGCGCCCTGTGGGCCGGCCTGTTCCCGGCCATGGCCGCGATGGCCCAGTTCTGGTTCCGACAGGAGGAAAACCGTGGTGAAGCGCACCTGGCCTAGTCTCTTTGCGGCAGCGCTGCTGGCAGCCAACGCGGCTGCCAATAGTGAGCCTCCCGTGTTGCCGGAGCCCGACCCGGATATTGTCGGTGAGGCGCTGGACCCGGACACCGGCAACACCGTCTACCTCGAGCATTACTACTGCAGCGAGGACCTGCTCAAGTGCAGCGTGTTCTACCTGCGCCCCAATCGTGAGGTGATCGCCAGCAAGGAACTCGACTACGCTTCCAACCTGAAGGCGCCGGCGCTGACTTTCCGCGACTACCGGCTGGACCGGGAAATCACCATCGAGGACGCCGACACCAATGCCGTGGTCGATGCCGGCTTCGACAACTTTGTGCGCCTGCAGTGGCAGGACCTGGCCGAGGGCGAGGAGATCAAGTTCCCGTTCCGACTGGTGGACCGCAAGGACCCGATCAAAATGCGCGCCAGCAAGACCGAGGGCTGTGAAGACGGCAAGCTGTGCCTGGAGATCGAGCTCGACTCCTGGCTGTTGGGCAACTTCGTCGATCCCATCCAGCTCACCTACGAAGAGGGCAGCCAGCGGCTGCTGCGCTTCCAGGGCATCAGCAACCTCAAGAACGACGAGGGTCGCTCACAGACCGTCGAGATCCGCTACCGCTACCTCGACGGCACCGAAGCGCCAACCTCACTTCAGGAATAAGCCCTTCGCGGCCTTATAAAGAGCCCTCAGCGGGTTTATAGATAGTCCCACTGACTCGGCAGTAACTCGCGGTACTCGGGATCCCGGTAGCGTGGGTCAATCAGCAGAGCGCTGCCGGTATCCGTCTCCGTGCGAATCACCCGCCCCAGGGCCTGGCTGACCCGCTGCATGCCCGGGTAGAGGTAGGCGTACTGGAAGCCCTGGCCGCGCTTGGCCTGGTAGTAATCTCTCAACACCTCACGCTCGCGGTTGAACTGCGGCAGGCCGGTGCCGACGATGACCACGCTGGCCAGCGCATCGCCGGGCAGATCGATGCCCTCCCCGAACACCCCGCCGAGAATGCAGAAGGCCGCGACATTGCGTTCGTGGGTCAGCGTATCCAGCAATTCATGTCGCTCTGCCTCGC
>JASJBK010000195.1 GCA_030066555.1 Halieaceae bacterium | reverse complement strand
GCCGCGGCGGCCGGCCCTTTCCCTACGCCCACGCTGCGGCCCCTGCCGGGCACCACTTCACAGATTGGGCCTTATTACCCAAATTTAATCTCTAATTCCCCCCAAGACGTAATAAAATCAACGTCTTGCATGTAGTTTTATTGCCCTTGGGGCCAACAACGGGCTGTCGTTGGACAGGTTGAATAGAGAGCTGTGTCGAGATTGTCGCTGAAGAACCTCACGCCGGTGCTGCTGGTAGCAGCTTCCATCGTGATTGCCGTGCTGCTGGTGGTCAGCCGACCCGCGTCGGTGATCGAGCCGGCGCGCGCGATTGTGCCCACTGTAGACGTGGCCGAGGTGATACTGCAGGACCTGCGCATCCCGGTACAGGCCCAGGGCACGGTCACACCGCACCGCGATACCACGCTGGTGGCGGAAGTGAGCGGCAGGATCACCGAGGTCTCCCCCAACTACAACGCCGGCGGCTATGTGGCCAAGGGCGATGTACTGGCACGCATCGACGACCGTGATTACCAGGCAGCGCTGCTGCGCGCCCGCGCCCAGGTTGAAACCGCCGAGGCCAACATGGCCCAGGAAAAAGGCCGCGCTGAAGTCGCCCGCCGCGAGTGGGAGAAACTAGACAACCGCGGCTCCCGCAGCGCCGAGGCCCGCGACCTGTACCTGCGCAAGCCGCAGCTCGAACAGGCCGAAGCCCAGCTGCTCTCCGCCCAGGCGGACCTGCGCAAGGCAGAAGACGACCTTGAGCGCACGGCCATCCGCGCGCCCTACGATGCGCTGATCCAGGAGAAGCACTCCGACCTCGGCAAGTTCGTGGGCCCCGGCACCAGCATCGCGCGGGTGTTCGCGGTGGATTACGCGGAAGTGCGACTGGCGATCCCGCAGGGCCGGCTCAACTACCTGGACCTGCCCGGCGTTGCCGGTTTTGCCGAGGAACAGGCGCCGCCCGTAGACCTGTATACCGACATCGGCGGCACTGTCACCCACTGGACCGCGCGCCTGGACCGCACCGAAGCGGCGTTGGACGAGCGCTCCCGCGTGCTGTTTGCGGTAGCGCGCATCGACGACCCCTATGCACTGGAGGTCGGCAATCACACGCCGCTGAGGGTCGGTACCTTCGTGAAGGCCAACGTGATCGGCAAGGTCATGAACGACCTGGTGGTGCTACCGCGCTACGTGGTGCGCGCCGGCAACCAGGTGTGGGTGGTGGATGACCAGAGCACCCTGCGCAATCGCCAGGTCACCACCCTGCGCACTGGCGGCGACGAGGTCTACGTAAGCAGCGGCCTGCAGAACGGCGACCTGGTCTCCCTGACCCTGCTAGGTGATGCCTTGCCCGGCATGGAGGTGAAAATCGGCGAGCGCAGCAGCACCCGCCGCCAGGACGCCATCATGGAAGCTGCCGGCACCGCGGCCGAGCCGCCACAACCCTCTCCCGACCAGTCTTCGTTCCAGCCGAACGCTGCCGAGCCGACTGCCGCCCAGCCGGGCGCGGCCCATCCGACCGCCGAGAAGGAAAAGCAGCCGGCGGCGGCATGACAGACCACACTCAGCACAAGGGCATTATCGCCTGGTTCGCCACCAACCCGGTGGCGGCCAACCTGTTGATGGTCGTGATCATTGCCGTGGGCCTGCTCTCTGCGCTGAGCATCAAGCGCACCATGATGCCCGAGTTCGAGATCGACGTGATCCAGGTGCTGGTGCCCTATCCCGGTGCCGCGCCGGAAGAAGTCGAGCAGTCCATCGTGCTGCGCGTCGAAGAAGCGCTGGCAGACCTCGACGGCATCGAGCGCATCGAATCCGATTCCCGGGAATCCCTGGCACGTATCATCATCGAGCCGGAAAACGAAGACGACATGGTGGAGATGATCAACGAGGTGAAGAACCGCGTTGACGCCATTCCCTCCATGCCCGAAGGCGCCGAGAAACCGATCATCGGCCGCGTGGAACTGCCCTTCCAGGCACTGATCATCCAGGTGGCCGGCGACCTCGACGAGCGCAGCATGAAAGAGCTGGCCGAGCAGGTGAAGCTGGACCTGGTGTCACACCCGGACATTTCCTCAGTAAACATCTGGGGTGCCCGCGACTACGAGATCGCGATTGAGATCAGCGAGCACCGCCTGCAGGAATACGACCTGACACTGGCCACCGTGGCCCAGATCGTCGCCCGCTCGTCCATCGACCTGCCCGGCGGTTCGGTGCGCACCGAAGCCGGTGACATCATGCTGCGCACCCAGGGCCAGGCCTACCGCCAGGCTGATTTCGAGAACCTGGTGCTACGCACCTTCCCCGACGGCACCCGCCTGCTGCTTGGCGACATCGCCACGGTCGATGACAGCTTTGAAGACCTGACCGGTTTCGCGTTGTTTAACGGCAAGTACTCCATCGCCCTGCCGATCATGGCCATGGGCTCCCAGGACATCATCAAGGCGGCGGCCGCGGCCAAGGAGTATGTTGAGCAGAGAAACCAGACCCTGCCCGACACCGTTCAGCTGACCATCTGGTCTGACTTCAGCTACTACCTGGGCGAGCGCCTGGGCATGATGATGAAGAACCTCGCCATGGGCGCCGTGGTGGTGTTCGTGGTGCTGGCCCTGTTCCTGGAAATCAAGCTGGCTTTCTGGGTGATGGTAGGCATCCCCATCTGCTTCCTCGGCAGCATGGCCGTATTCGGCAGCCCCTGGGTAGGCGGCACCCTCAACGTGGTGAGCGCCTTCGGCTTCATCCTGGTACTGGGGATCGTGGTGGATGACGCGATCATTATCGGCGAGGCCGCCTATACCGAACAGGAGGAGCACGGCCACAGCGTCGATGCGATTATCAGCGGCGCGCTCAAAGTAGCGACGCCCGCCACCTTCGGGGTACTCACGACCATTGTCGCCTTCATGCCGACCCTGTTTATCGAGGGAGGGCTGGGCGTGTTCGGCGAGGCCATCGGCTTCGTGGTGGTGTTCTGCCTGTTGTTTTCGCTGGTGGAATCGAAGTGGATACTACCTGCCCACCTGGCCCACAGCCCGCCGGCAACCAAGGGCTGGATGGTGGCAGTCGACCACGTGCAGGAGGCGGTGAACCGTAAGCTGCGCCACTTCGTTGATCACCGGTACCGCCCGTTTGTAGAGCGGTGTGTTCGCCGCCGCTACCTGACCGCGGCCACCTTCCTGAGCCTACTGGTACTGACCGTGGGTATTGTCGCCAGCGGCCAGGTGCGGCTGGTGTGGGCACCTGAGACCGAGGGTGAGTTCATCCAGATGAGCCTGGAGATGACTGAGGGCACACCCCAGCGCCGCACCCTGGAAGTGATGAATGAGATCACTGCTGCGCTGCGTGAAATCGAAAACGAGTACCGGGCTGACAACAACGACAAGCCCTTGCTGCACAGCCAGTTCGCCTACAGCCAGGGCACCACCGGCGGTTTCATGCTGGCGGAACTGGTGCTGGCGCAGGAGCGCGATCTGTCGACCAAGGAAGTGATGTTGATGTGGCGCGACCGCGTCGGCCGTGTGCCCGGCGCCGAGGTACTGTCGTTCTATATCGAGGACGGCCCCGGCTTCGGATCCGATATTTCCTTCGACCTGGCCCACCCCAACTGGGAGGCGCTGCAGGCGGCGTCACTGGAACTGGAAGGGAAACTCAAGGAGTACTACGGGCTCTACGATATCCAGAGCAGCGTGAGCGCGGTGTCCAACGAGTTCCACATCGACATCAAGCCCGAGGGCGAGGCGCTGGGGATCACCCGTTTTGACCTTGGCTCACAGGTACGTCACGCCTTCTACGGTGCCGAGGCCCAGCGCATCCAGCGCGGCACCCACGAGATCAAGGTACTGGTGCGCTACCCGCGGGAAGACCGCCGCACCACGGCGAGCCTGGATAGCATGTTCATCCGCACCCCCGATGGCGGCCGCGTGCCCTTCGACTCGGTGGCGACCCTGGACGTGAAACCCGGCTTCAACGAGCTCACTCGCATCGACTTCCAGCGCGCGGTGGAAATCACGGCCGAGGCCGAGACCGACAAGGTGGAACCGGGCCGTGTCAGCGGCGAGCTGATCAAGAACTTCATCCCCGAGCTGCAGAAGAAGTACCCGGGGCTGACCTGGGCGGTCTCGGGCATGTCGGAAGAGGAAAGCAAGGCCGCCCGCAGCATGATTATCGGCTTCGCCCTGGCGCTGTTCGGCATCTACTCGCTGCTGGCGATACCGACCCGCTCCTACCTGCAGCCGCTGATCATCATGGGCGTGATTCCCTTCGGCATCATCGGCGCCGTGGTCGGCCACCTCGTGACCGGCTACGCCATCAGCATGATGTCGATGGTGGGCATTATCGCGCTCTCGGGTGTGGTGGTGAACGACAGCCTGATCATGGTGGATTTCGTGAACCGCGCCGTTAAGGAAGGGATACCCCGTGCCGAGGCCGCAGTGCTGGCCGGCGCGCGCCGCTTCCGCGCCATTATCCTTACCTCGCTCACCACCTTCTGTGCACTGGTGCCGATGCTGATGGAAGACAGCACCCAGGCCAGGGTGATCGTGCCCATGGCCATCTCGCTGGCCTTCGGTATCGTGTTTGCCACGGTGATAACCCTGCTGCTGGTACCGAGCCTGTACGTGATCCTCGACGACCTCGATCGCCTGTTCAAGAAAGGCGAGCTACCCGAGGAGAGCACCGCGGGCGACGCCGAGAGCCTGCCCGGCAGCGCCTAGCGCACCACCACACCCGTGCAACGCTTTGCCATTAGTGTGCTTGTCGCAGTCGCCGCGCTGCTGATGCTCTACCCGTTGTGGGGACTACTGGGGCCAGAGAGCTATGTGCTGCTGCTGTACGCAGAATTCGGATTGTCTGGAGACGTAGCGCCTGACCTGGTGCAACGCTCCGCCGCGATGAACTGGGCGTCCAACGGCATTCTCGCTTCCAGCTTCGTTTGCCTCGCAGGCTTTGTTGCCGACCCTACGCGCACCATCCACGCCCGCTGGGCCGCGGGTTGTCTGATCGCCTACCCCTTCGTGCGCGCCACAGTGCTGGCGTGGATGGGTTTCACCCTGACCTCCCACACCGAGGACCCCGAGTTCATATGGTTCCTGCGCGTTGAAGACACGGTATACCTCGTCTTCGGCATCGCGCTGCTGGGCATCCTGGCTTCCCGCACCGAACAGGTTGAGCGCTGAAGTAGAAACACCTGTCTTGTGCCGACCTCCCCTGGTGTCACCATGACCCCAGCGTTGAGAGCGCTTGTCTTAATTATAAAAAAGGTATAATTTCTACTCATGCTTTCCTTCGAGTTTGACGAAGTGAAAAGCCGCGCAAATCTGCTGAAACACGGGATCGACTTTCTGGAAGCGCAAAAGCTCTGGGATGATCCAGACGCACTCGAGATAGCGACCCGATCCCTGTCTGAGCCTCGATTTCTCCTGATCGGCAGCCTCGATGGAACGCTATGGTCTGCGATATTTACCTATCGCGGTGAGAACATTCGGTTGATCTCTGTGAGACGATCCAGGCACCGGGAGAAACTACTTTATGAAAGCTAAAGACTTCGACAAGAAATTCGACGATAACGACGAGGACATCATTGAGCACCTCGACCTGGCCACTGCGCGCCGCCCCAACCAGCAGCAGAAGCGCGTAAATGTCGACTTCCCGGCCTGGGTTGTGGAATCCCTTGATAGAGAAGCGTCTCGCATCGGCGTCACACGGCAATCGATCATCAAGGTCTGGCTGGTGGAGCGCCTGCAGCAGGAGGCTGCCAGCCAGCGAGAACTGGAAGCCCAAGACAGCAGCAACAACCCTGGCTAGGCATTTCGTAGCTAGCCGTCCAAAGGGCTGATCACGCCCAGCGCGCCGCGCCGCAGAACGTGCGTGTAGATCTCGGTGGTTTTCACGTCGCTGTGCCCCAGCAGTTTCTGGATAGTGCGCAGGTCATATCCCTTCTCCAGCAACCGGGTGGCAAAACTGTGCCTGAAGGTGTGGCAGTGCACAGGCTTCAAGATTCCGGACTGCTTACGCGCCTTGCTGAGATGCTTGCGCAGCGCCGACTGATGCAAGTGATGCCGCCGCAACGCACCCGTCCTGGGGCATGGCCCAATGCGCGTGGCCGGGAACACAAACTGCCAGCCGAGCTCCCTCGATTCAGACTTGTACTTCCTGCCCAGGGCGTATGGCATGTAGGCCTCGCCATAGCCATCTTCAAGGTCACGCTTATGCAGTTTTGCGACCTGAGCCAACTGTTCCTGCAAAGGCTCGATCAATCGCTCCGGCAATATGGTGGTGCGATCCTTGTCTCCCTTGCCAGATCGCACCGTGATAGTCGCCAGCTCGAAATCAATGTCTTTGACGCGAAGCGAGAGAAGCTCATTCAGCCTGAGCCCGGCCCCATACAGAAGCTCGATCATCACACGGTGCAGCCCTTTCATCTGATCGAGAATGCGCTGAACCTCATCGTGTGACAGCACCACCGGTAATCGTCGTTTCTGTTTCGCCTTCTCAAAAAGCAACGGCCCCAACTCCTCGCCAAGAAACTTCCGATACAGGTAGACCAGTGCATTAAGTACAACACGCTGAGTGGCCGGGGAGCAGTTGTAGCGCGTCGCCAGGAAACTGAGATACGCATTGATCTCATCCGCACCCATCTGCTCGGGGTGACGCTTGTCGTGGAAGCGGATGTAGCGTTTGATCCACAGGCAATAGGTTTTCTCAGTCGGGTACGCATAACCGCGCTCACGCATATCCAGGCGCACCCGATCCATAAACCGCAGGGCACCCTGCGGAAGGCTGGGCCTCACATCGTCCATAGCTGCATCCCAAATACTGTTTATATATACAGTATGCGAAACGCGGCCAGACACAACCCGTTTTTCATGGGACCCCGCGTAAAGGACCAGCAAGCGAACCTCATAACCCATTGTTTTTATTAGCTTTTATTGTATATCTACGCTAGAGAGGATGAGCATATTTGATGGAATTCCCCGGACGTGTCGCGCGCTTTGCCACTACATCATCCGGCCTAAGACATCTATCTGCTTGTTTTGATAGGGCTTTCCGCCAAAAATGGAATTCATGAAATCAACATACTGCGCCAGGGTGTTATGTCACCTTGGAAACATACTTAGCTGTTATGCGTCTTAAACTCGGTTTTTCTCTTGCTATCGTCGCGGCATCTCTTGCTAGTCTATATGCCGGTAGCGCTCTAACTATCAGATACTATCTCCCTGTGTACGACGCCCCATTGCTTGCAGTAAACGCCTTCGCCATTAAGACCATGGATGACTGCCTTGATCGTGACGACTTTGAGTGTTTCCGAGTGGCCTTCGGTCTCCTAATAGAGCGGGAGAGCATTAGGGCCGACAATATCTTGGAGCATGGGATTTCCAACGACATGGAGGAAGAGGTAAGAGAACATTTTTTGAAATTACGGGAGCTGCGTCAGAAGTATGACCCCGACGCATAACAAGGCAATGCTGTCGCTTCGCTGGGACACCCAACCTTCCGCTGCGCTCCAGGTCGGGCGCCCCAGCTTGCGGCGTTAAATGCCTGTACGGACGCACATCCTTGTTGCAGCAACGATTTATCTCCTTTTTACGCTCTGCTTCTACCTCTACGTGCATTTCATTCACGTGGGAAGCAGGCCGGATGACATTGCCGCTCTTTTCGGCCCCATCGGATGGTTGGTTTACCCCGGTGGTTTCGGCTTGACCAAGTATCTGGCTTCAAGCCTTATATTGTTTGGTATCTTTCTTTCGGGCCTTTGGAGCCGTTCCAGGCATATCTTGCTGGCTCTTCTCGCTTACATGTTGATGGTAGCCTTTTGGCTAGTTAATGGATTTACTGTGGCTGTGTATGGCGTGTAATTCTGCATTTGACAGGCACATGCTTCCCGGAGACGCGTTCCGCGCGGCCTGGCTGTGAACCTTGTGTTTTCCTCTACAGTAAGACGCTATCTTCTTGCGCTGCCGCTGTGTTTGTTCAGCGCAGGCGGGCATTGCAACGAAAAACTGGAACGATTGATCCAGCTTGCAGGCGCCAAGGAAGGATACGAAAGTTTCCTGGAGGGGCTTTTCGATCCAGAAATGATGCTGACGGTTTTACCCGAGTCGGATAGCCCGCTGTACCCACTCACGCTGGAGCAAAATCAACAGACTGAAATGCTCATACGGAAGTACTTGTCTTGGGAGGCCGTGCGGCCCGGGGTCATTCACGCCTATGAGAAAACGTATACGGACGAAGAACTAGATTACCTGCTAGAACTCCTGCAAGACGAACGCGGGCGAAGCATTCTGTCGAAAACTAAACTCCTCGAGCAACACGTTAATTCCCAGCTCTTGCCACTGCTTGATAAGTTCAACGAGGAGTTTACCGAGCTTAATGATTCGTACGAACAAAAGCGGGAACGTCTCATACAGGAGCTCAAGGAAAGTGAGGAAACACAATGAATTGGGACGCAATTGGTGCGATCGCAGAGGTTCTGGGGGCCGTTGCTGTATTGGTTACCTTGATTTACCTCTCCCTTCAAATCCGCCTGTCGAACAGACTTGCTGAGGCTGAGAGCCAACGCGAGTTGATGACCTTCGATGTGTTTAAGCCTGTGGTAGAAGATCCGAATCTGACCCGTGAATTCAGGGCTTGCCTAAATCGGTACGAAGAGCAAGACCGGGACGTGAAGACCCGCTTCTGCTTCTTGATGACTAACTGGCATTTGCAGATGGAG
>JASJBK010000194.1 GCA_030066555.1 Halieaceae bacterium | reverse complement strand
CCCCCCCCCCCCCCCCCCCCCCCCACGGCTCTACGGAGCCAGGAGTCAGGAGTCAGGAGTCAGGAACGCTGGGCTCTCATCACGACCCAGTTGCCAACCAGGACCAGTGCCATGCCAAGCACAGCGACCAGGGTCCACTGATAGCCCTCGATGGCCGTGGAGATAGCCAGCGCTACCAGGGGGAAGAGCAGGTTGGCGTAGCCGGCGCGGTCGGCGCCGATATTGCCGACCAGGGTCAGGTAGGCCCAGAAGGCAATAACCGAGCCGAAGACCACGAGGTAGAGAAGTGACAGAACATAAGTGGGCGAGGTATCTAAGCTGATGGTGGCCCCGGTGATCAGGGCCGCCAGGTACATGGCCGCCGCACCGTAACCCATCGCCCAAACATTGCCGACCAGCAGTGGCAGCTCGTGGAGCTTATTGCGCGCGGCGATGATATTGCCAAAGGAGGCCAGCAACGTACCAGCCAGGCAATAGAGCAGCGCGACGAAGCTGGCATCTGACAGGTCGAACGCCTCCAGTTCCGGCCAGAACACCATGCCCATGCCCACCAGGCCGATAAGCCCTCCCACGACAACGCCTGCACGCACCGGGTTGCCGAGGAACAGCGCACCGTTGAGCACGTTGAACATCATGATGCCGGCGAACACCACCGATACCAGGCCACTGGCCAGCACCAGCTCAGCGTTGTAAACGAAGAAGTAGTTGCCACTGAAAAGGCACAAACCCTGCAGCAGCAGGAATGGGTGGTGGCGCAAAGCCAGCCGCAGGGACTGCCGCCGCGCCAGCAGGAACAGCAGAATCAACAGGGCCGACAGGGCGAAGCGATGGGCGATGGAGGCCATCGGCTCGACCGCACCGAGCTGGTACTTGATGGCGATCCAGGTCGAACCCCAGATCAGCACCGTCAGGCCATAGAGAAACCAGGTACTCAAAGCTGACGTGGCAGGTCGTCGGCGAGCTCCAGCCAGGAGACATGCGAATCGTAGTAGACGTGGCCTTCCGGTTTGCGGTCCACCTCACCCTGGATATTGCTGAGGCAGATGTGCAGCTCACCGGGCCAGCGTTCACTGCGGAACAGGAAGCTGGAGCCGCACTGGCCGCAGAAACCTCGCTGACCCTGGGGCGATGACGAGAACCAGGTCACCTTGTTTTCGCCAACCGTGAACTCGACGTCTTCCTCCCGGAAGCCCACCCAGGTCACCACTCCGGCACCATGGAAGCGCTGGCACTGGGTGCAGTGACAATGTGCGCACCAGAGGCTGGGCAGGCGCGCTGCAAAGCGCACGGCGCCACACAGGCAGCCGCCGGAAACGGACTCAGGCATAGGTTGTTCCTGTGAATGGATTACCCGCCAAGCCTAGGGCATCACCGCAGCCAGTCAACCGGGTTGGATCCCCGCTTTCGCGGGGATGACCAGTTGTTGATCCGTGATTCCCACGTAGGCGGGCGCCCGGCCAGGCCAATCCAGCAAGCCTGGCGTGGTGTTGAGCTTAAGTTAGGAGTTGATGAACTCGCCCGCGTACCAGTTGAGCTGCTGCAGCTTGGTGTCGAGGTCGTGATCAGGCTCTGATTCATAGACATTTCGGAAGGCGATGATCACGTCGGTGATACCGATCTCTTCCAGCTCTTCGATGCCCTCACGGGTGAAGGCGTCCTGGCCGGTGGTAAAGATACGGAAGGGTTTGTCGGCAGTGCCCTGCTCCTCGCGAAACTGCCCGATCTTGCCGACGTAGCCGCGCAGTTCGTCGAGGGACGCACCCGCGCACATCCATCCATCGTTGCGGGCGGCGCGCTTGAGTGCCACATCCGCGTGGCCGCCCACCAGGATCGGCGTGGGTTCGGTCGGCACCGGGTTCATTTTGTTGGCGGGCATATCGTGTATTTCGCCCTGGTAGCCGAAGTAGTCGCCGGATTCCAGGCCTCGCAGAATATCGATCTGCTCATCGAGGCGCTTGCCGCGCTTCTCGAACGGCACCTGGGCTACTGCAAAATCTTCCGCCCAGGGGCTGATACCAACCCCGAAATCAAAGCGATTGCCACTCATCACGTTGATGCTCTGTACCTGCTTGGCGACAATGGCTGCCTGGCGGATGGCCAGCTTGTACACGAAGGTGGCAAAGCGAATTCGCTCGGTGACTGCCGCCATCGCCATCACGCCGATCAGTGATTCGATGAAGGGCTCGGTTTCCAGGAAGTGACGACTGCCGTCTGCGTTATAGGGGTACGTCGAGGAACACTCCTGCGGGTAGCAGATACTGTCAGGCGTGGTAATGCCGTGAAAGCCCGCTGCCTCCGCCGCCCTGGCCAGGGGCAGGTAGTGGCTGGAATCGCACATGCCGATCTGGTAGCTGAAGCGCATGGGGTGTCGTCCTCTGATCGTGGGCAAATAACTCTAGCGTTGGCGCTTGGCACGCGCCATGAATCGGCTTGAGACTACCGGCCTGGAACAACTATTTGAGCCGCTTCGATAGCACACACCAAACGGGCTGCCTACATCTCGTCATTCCCGCGCAGGCAGCGACACGCGTAGGGGAATCCAGAGATGATGGCGCGGTATCTGGATCCCCGCCTGCGCGGGGATGACGTAACGGTCAGGGAGAGACGTCACGGTCAGGGAGAGACGGAACGGGCGGGGAATGATGGGCTAACGGTACCGTACCCAGAGACCATCGCCCTCTTCCACCACGTCGATGCGCACGCTGTAGGCCGCGGCAAGGGCCGGGTCTTCCAGTACTTCCCGGGGCGGACCCTCGCAAACCAGTTGCCCACGATCGAGGGCGACCAGGCGATCACAGTAGCGCGCAGCGAGGTTGAGGTCGTGCATCACTACCAGCACACCCCCGTTGGCGCAGGCATGAGCCCGCAGCGTATCCATCACCTGTAGCTGGTGGAAGGGGTCGAGGGAGGCCACCGGCTCATCGGCGAGGATGAAACCGGGCTCGGTGGCGAACACTCGCGCCAGCAACACGCGGGCGCGCTCTCCCCCGGACAAGGTGGTGACAATGCGGCCGCGCAGCCGCTCGGCATCGGTGGCGGCAAGGGCCTTGTCCACTGCCGCCTGGTCAGCTTCCGCCAGGGGTTGCCACCAAGCGCGGTGGGGAATACGGCCCAGCTCCACCACACGCTCAACGCTCAGGGGCCAGTGCGCCGGCGCGCCCTGGGGCAGGTAAGCCAGCAACCTCGCACGCTGGTTCTCGTGCAGGTCCGGTAACGGCGCGCCGCCTAACGAGACCTCACCCGCGCCCGGCGACAGCAGGCCGGCCAGTATTTTCAGCAGCGTGGTTTTGCCGGCCCCGTTGGGCCCGATCAGGCCTACGGTTTCACCGCGCCCGAGGGCGATGGACACATCGCGCAATACCGGGACATCGCGGTAGCGAAAGCCAATACCGTCTGCGCGCAGCTCGCTCACCATTCACTGCTCCGGGTGCGCATGATGATGTAGAGAAAGAAGGGGCCGCCAATCAGCGCCGTGATCACGCCGAGTTTCAGTTCCACCCGACCGGAGATGGCCTGCACCAGCATATCCGCCAGCACCAGCAGGATGGCGCCACCCAGCGCTGACACCCACAGCAGGCGCCGCGGCTCGTGTCCGACCAGGGGCCGCAGCAGGTGTGGCACCACCAGGCCCACGAATCCGATGTTGCCGCTGACCGATACCGCGGCACCGACACTGGCCGCGACGCCGCCCACCACGATCCAGCGCCAGCGCTGGGGGTCAAATCCCAGCGTGGTGGCGGTTTCCTCGCCCAGGCTCAGTGCATCCAGGTAGCGACCGGCAGTAAGCACGGCGAGGCTGCCCGCCAGCATAAAGGGCCCGGCAATCATGACATCCTGCAGGCTGCGATTGGCGAAAGAACCCAACAGCCAGTAGACAATCTCGCTCATGGCAAACGGATTGGAGGCAACATTTAGCACCAGCGCTATCAACGCACCGACAAACGCATTCACGGCCATGCCGGCGAGAATCAGGCTGAACACGCTGGAGCGGCTACCCGCCAACAAGTAAACCAGAACGACCGAGAGCCCCGCTCCCAGCATGCCGCCCAAAGGCAGACTGAACCAGGCCAGGGACGCCAGCCCTGAATACAGCACGATCACCGCACCCAGGGCGGCACAAGCACTGACACCGACAATGGAAGGATCTGCCAGTGGGTTGCGCAACAGGCCCTGCAGGGCTGCGCCCGACAGGCCCAGCACACCGCCGACCAGGATAGCCAACATGACCCGTGGCAGGCGAATCTCCCACAGCACGGTGTCGCGCCAGCGCTCTTCTCCCGTCGCCAGCGGGTTGAGCCAGACCTCGCCATGCGCCAGGGCCAGCAGTGATGCCGCCAGCAACACCAGCAATAGCATTGCCATCACTGCCGTGGTTTTCATCGGCCAACCCTCAGGGTCAGGAGTTGTTCGGCAGCTTCGGCAGAGGTCCGACCGACGCAGGCGGTCAGACTGGGCGGAAGGCTGATCACCTGGTCGGGCGCAAAGTGTCGCAGCAGGGCCGGATGGCGCAACGCCTGGTGGGCCACTGAATCCCGGTTCAGGGACAGATCATCCAATACGAGCAGGTCAGGCTCAGCTCGCACCAGGGCTTCCAGGGACAGGGTTCCGTAGCTGACGATATCGAGTTCGGCTGTGAGATTGCGGTAGCCGGCCAGTGTCAACAAGTCGTCCATCAAGGTGTCGCGGCCGGGGCTGACACCCTGGGGGCCGTAGACCACCGCCAATGGTGCCTCACCCCCGAGACGCCGGGAGTCAGCAGACACCTGGGCAATGCGCCGGTCCAGCTCGGCTGCCAGCAGCTCGGCCTGCTCGCGCGCGTCTACCAGCTCGCCGAAGGCAAGAATGTGCTCGCGCATACCCTCGAGCGTCAGCGGCACATCCAGCACCTCTACCCGGTGGTCGAGACGACGCAGCAGATCGACAACCTTGATATCACTGAACTGGCCAGCCAGCACCAGGTCTGGCTGCATGGGCACGATCTCCTCGGCCAGGCTGTGATTGAGTGGAATGTCACCGACCCGGTCCGCCAGGTAGCTGAGGTCGGGATCGGCCGCCCAGTAGCTCAGCGAGACAATGCGCTCGCGGGGTACCAGTTCCAGCAGCAGCAGGTCGGTGCACAGGTTGAGGCTGGCAATGCGCTGCTGTGCGGCAACACCTGAGGCGATGCCCGTGGCAAGACAACACGCCAGCAGGCCGGGAAGATAACGCATCGCAGAAGTTTTGATGTGCCTCAGGCGACTTTCACACAGTTGCGCCCGGCCTGCTTGGCGCGATACAGCGCACCGTCAGCGGCCTTGAGCAGTTCCACCGGAGACTTACGGGTTGAGGCGATGAAGCTCGCCACGCCGGTACTGATGGTAACAATGCGATCGCCGTTGGAGTACTCATGAGGAATGTTCAGGGCTTCTATGTTATGACGGATCTTGTCGGCCAGCGCCTGGGCTCCATCGCGGTCGGTATCGGGTAACACACAGACAAACTCTTCTCCGCCGTAGCGGCCGGCGAAGTCGGCGCCCCGGCGCATAGTGGCCTGGATGGTCAGCGCCACCTGGCGGATGCACTCGTCGCCAGCCTCGTGACCGTAGCCGTCGTTGTAGGCCTTGAAGTTGTCGATATCGATCATCAGCAGGCTGAGCGGGTCGCCGGAGCGAATGGCGCGCAACCACTCGATTTCCAGGGTCCGGTCAAATTCACGACGATTGGGAATTTCAGTGAGGCCGTCAATGCGCGCCAATTTGCCCAGCAGTTCGGCGGACTGCTTGTAGCGGGCCAGCCCCCGGGTGCGAGCCAGCCATACCACCGGGTCCTGGTCGCCGTGCATGTAATCCAGGGCACCCAGGCTGAGCGCCTCGACCTCCTGGGCGGCGTCGGCCTTCTGGTTGTAGACCACGATGGGAATATGCTGGGTCACTTCCAGGGCGCGCAGTCGTAGGCACAGGGGTTTGTGACGCTCATCGGAGCCGTCCAGAACCACCAGGTCGGCCTCGGATGCCTGCAGCGCCAGCAATTCGAGGTCGTCGGAATAGTCTGACTGGCGCAGGGCAAACTCGCCCTGGCCCTCATGCAAGGCCGGCTGCACCAGGCCCACGTTGTTGCCGATCACCAGGATGTGGCGCCGGTTCTGGTTGTCACAGGAGACGCCCAGCATCACATCGTCGTCGATCTGGCCCTGCAGGAAGGGCATCAGGCGCGGGATGGCGGGGAACCCCAGCATGCGGCCGCCAAAACCGTTCTCCATGGAGGGTACCCGGCGATCGAAATCGCCGGTCGCCCAGATCTGCTGCCAGGCGCCAGTAAGCTTTTGCTCGTCGTCGCCGAGTGTCGGAATATCCAGGCCCGCCTTCTCTGCGAGGCGCTTCAGAACGGCGATGTCGGAAATATCTTCCCCGTCGCGCCACAGTGCCCGGAACACCAGGGTGCGAAAGGTCGGCAACCCTGGCGCCGCAGCCAACTCGGCAGCAGCCAGGAAAAGATTGGCAAGCCTGGTACCCGGCCGTGCAGGCGGGGTGATGATTTGTACTTCAGGGGCGCGCTTACGCACCGAGGCCACCTCGGCGGTAAGCTGCGTCTGCTCCTGGAAACTCGGCGAACTGCTGTCCGCATACGGCAGGTGCTGGACTGCCATCCAGCGGATCTCGAAATCACGGGCATAGACCTGCAGGCGCTCGGAAAGGGCATAGCAGAATGGACAGTTGAAATCCCCGTAGACCGTGATGAGTGGCTTTCTCGGCATCGTTCCAGTGTAGCCCAAGTTCAACGCTGCCGATGCACGATGAAATCGGCAATTTCCCTGAGTAGCGCGGCGCTGTCGCCAAAGGATTCCAGTGCCGCCAGGGCTTCTGCCAGCAGGCCCTCGGCCTTGTCGCGGGCGACCTCGAGACCCAGCGTGCTGACATAGGTGGGCTTGTGCAGGGCCTGGTCAGCGCCGGCTCGCTTGCCGAGGGTTTCACTATCGCTGGTAGCGTCAAGGATGTCGTCGCAGACTTGAAAAGCGAGGCCGATGGCATCGGCGAAATCATCCAGCGCGCCCTGCTGCTCGTCACTGGCGCCGGCGGCCAGCGCCCCCATGGCCACGCTGGAGCGAATCAGGGCTCCGGTCTTGAGCGCGTGCATAGTTTCCAGGTGGTTGCTGTCGATGCTCTGGTCGACCGCCCCGATGTCAATCGCCTGGCCACCCACCATACCGCGCAAGCCAGCCGCCGCCGCCAGGCTGCGGACCAGCTCCAGGCGGGTCTCGGCGGATAACTCCGGCGCATCGGTCAGCAACTCCAGCGCTCTCGCCTGCAGGCCATCACCTACCAGGATGGCGGTGGCCTCATCAAAAGCCTTGTGGGTCGTGGGCTGGCCACGGCGCAGATCGTCGTCATCCATGGCCGGCAGGTCGTCGTGGACCAGGGAATAGGCGTGCACCATTTCCGCGGCGCAGGCCACGTAGTCGATACCAGCAGGATCGTGCTCGCCGGCATCCAGTGACGCAGGTCGCACCGCCGCAGCGGCGGCGTATACCAGCAGCGGCCGCACGCGCTTGCCGCCACGGGTCAGTGCGTAGGCCGAGGCCTCAAACAGGCGCACCAGGTGCGGACCCGCCTCTGCCGCGAACTCGCTATTCCCGTGTCCAAGCAGGCCCACCAGGGCGGCGTTGCAGCGGTCCTGCAGCTCCGCGAGTGCTGTGGAGGGCTCAGTACTCATGCGTCGCCTTCGTCATCCTCGCCCATACCCTCAAAAGCGTGGGGGTCGAGCGGCTCCGAAACCAGTTCCCCGCCCTGCTGCATCAGCACCTCGACTTTCTGCTCGGCGTCTTTCAGCGCCTGCTGGCAATCGCGGGTGAGCTTCATGCCGGTTTCGAAGGCCTTGAGGGATTCCTCGAGACTCAGTTCGCCTTCTTCCATCTGGTCAACGAGCGCCTCCAGCTGTGACAGGGATGCCTCGAAATCAATTTTTTTGGCCCGGGCCATCGGTTAGACTCGCCTAGCTGTGAAACGCAAGGATTGTAGCAGTTGAAGACCATCTTGGTTACGGGCGGGGCAGGCTATATTGGCTCGCACACCTGCGTTGAGCTTTTGAAGGCAGGCTACGGCGTGGTGGTTGTCGACAACCTGGACAATGGCTGCGAGGAGGCGCTGCGTCGCGTGGAACGGATCAGCCACCGTGACCTGATGTTTGTAAACGCGGACGTGCGCGACAAGGATGCCCTCAATACCGTGTTCGCGGACTTTCCTGTGGACGCTGTAATTCACTTTGCGGGCCTGAAATCAGTCGCCGAGTCTGTGGAAAACCCGGATCTTTACTACGATGTAAACCTGGGCGGATCCATCGCACTCTGCGAGGTTATGGAAAGCCACGGCATCCAGGCAATAGTATTCAGCTCATCTGCCACAGTGTACGGCCTGTCCAGCAACGACCCCATCCAGGAGCAGTCAGAAACCCGGCCGGCCCAACCGTATGGAAAGACCAAGCTGGCCGTTGAAAGGCACCTCGAAAAGCTCTGTAAAGACAACCAGACCTGGAACGCGGTCAGCCTCCGGTATTTCAACCCGGTTGGCGCCCACCCTAGCGGACTCATTGGCGAGGACCCGAAGGGCACTCCGAACAACCTGGCACCCTACATCACCCAGGTTGCGGCAGGATTTCGGGACAAGCTGATGGTATTTGGTGATGACTACCCCACCCACGACGGCACCGGCGTGCGCGACTACATCCACGT
>JASJBK010000193.1 GCA_030066555.1 Halieaceae bacterium | reverse complement strand
GTTACCGGCAACAGGTCGCGGCCCTTGTCGGTGAGTTCGTAGGCGTAACGCCGGCCACCTTCCTGCAGCGGGACCTTTTTGATAACGCCCGCCTCGGTCAGGGTGCGCAGCCGCTCGGTGAGGATGTTGCGGGAAATACCCAGGCTGTCGCGCAATTGCTCGAAGCGCCGCCGCCCGCCGCCGACAAAAAAGTCGCGCACGATCAGCATGCTCCACCATTCGCCGATCACGTCCATGGCCTGGGCCACGGAGCACGCCATGTCGCTGAAAGATTTCTTGACCATGTTCTTATTGGTTACCTGTCTCGATATGCGCGCACGATACCGAATTCGGCCCCTCAATACAAATTAGTTGCATTATAGAACTTTGATGTTATAGTTGCGTTATGGGATTAGTTGCATTTTAGAACTTTTGCTCTGATTCAGCACCTCGTCCCGGTCCATAGTGATGACTTATTGGGGGATTTACCCATGAAAAAACGTGCACTTCTCAGCTTTCCGTTCCTGGTAGCCGCTAGCGCGGCCACCCTGTTCTCCGCTGGCGCCGCCCGCGCCGACCTGGTGCCTGACGACCAGGCCCACCGGGCCTGCCTGGAGCGGCTCGACAGGGTCAGCCACCGCGAAGGGCTGGCCTTCAAGGACGGCGATACCTATGCCGCACCACAGGAGGCTGCCGATCGCTACCGCTATTACCTCAATGTGGAGACTCGCGGCGACAGCCCGCAGGCCTACCGCGTTGAATGCGAAGCGCGGCGCGTCGGCAAGGTGACCTACTTTGCCCTCGAGCCCGGCCGCTGGCACTACCAGGAACAGCCCTCCAGCAGCGTGGCGACCCGCTAGCCCCGGGGCATCATCCCTTTCCTACCGCCGGGGGCGGCACCGCCAAACCCGGCATTTTTATTGGGGACAGACCACGTTCTTGATCGTTTAAGTTGTGCAAAGGACACCGACAACGTTCAAAAACGTCGTCTGTCCCCTATTTACAAGTTGTGTCTCGCGCAGCAATAGCGGTCAAAAACGTGGTCTGTCCCCTATTAACGGCGATCAAGGAAAGAAACGGGAGATGGTGTCTACTACGCAGGCGGGTCGCTCGCTATTGTCGATCTCAACCGTGACCCGCACCACCACCTGCACACCGCCTTTCACCTCCTCGGCGCTGATCACTTCGCCGACGCCCCGCAGGCGACTACCCACCGGTACCGGTGCCGGGAATCGCACCTTCTCACAGCCGTAGTTCACCCCCATTGAGGTGTTCTCTACCCGCATCAGGTCGGGCAGGAACAAATTGGCCAGCGACAGGGTCAGGTAGCCATGGGCGATGGTCGCGCCAAACGGCCCGTCCTGTGCTCGTACCGGGTCAACGTGTATCCATTGGTGATCGCCGGTGGCATCGGCAAACTGGTCGATGCGCTCCTGGGTGATCTCCAGCCAGTCGGTGGGGCCCAGCGCCATACCGGGCGCGTCCAGCAGAGCTGCAGGGTTTTCAAAGTGAGTGGTCATGGAGCCTCCTAACACGTAAGTATCTAATTTAGCTTGATTTTTACTCGCCGTGCAGGGTGCCGAACCAGGTCGGCGGCAACGGTACAGATAATCGCACAGGCTGGCTTATTAGTCCGGCAGGATGTCA
The DNA here is from genome assembly GCA_030066555.1 of Halieaceae bacterium. Classification (GTDB taxonomy): domain Bacteria; phylum Pseudomonadota; class Gammaproteobacteria; order Pseudomonadales; family Halieaceae; genus JANQIO01. The sequence goes on along the minus strand of JASJBK010000193.1, from coordinate 3,401 downwards.
GCGCGCGCCCTCTCAGAACAAATTTTTCTAAAAATCGGCTTGCACCCTTATGCTGATGTAGTGATATAGTTGCGTATAACACTAAACAAGACTGAGCACTTCCCATGTCTGCGCCAGACTTCAGCAAGCCTCACTACCTGATCGAAACCTTTACCCGTCATCGGCTGGCCTCCAACCTGTTGATGATCATGCTGATCCTGGCCGGCATCTGGGGTATTCGCCAGCTCACGGTGCAGTTGAACCCCACCCAGGACAACCACCGGGTCAGCATCGAGGTCACCTGGCCGGGTGCCAGCGCAGAAGACGTTGAGCGGCTGGTCACCCAGCCCATCGAGTACCAGCTGCGTTCCCTGACCCGCCTCAACCGGCTTACCTCATCGACCTGGGACGGCGGCAACTTCATTGAAGTGGGCTTCGACAAGGGCACTGACATGATCGAGGCCCTCGACCGCGTCAAACAGGCCGTGGGCCAGGTGCGAGACCTGCCGGTGGATATCGAGCCGCCCGTCATCCAGCGGGTACAGTGGCTGGATACTGTCGCCGCGATCCTCATCTCCAGTGAAGGTAGCGTGGAAGAGCTGGTGCCGATCGCGAGGGAAATCGAGCGCGATCTGCTGGCACGCGGCGTCGACAAGGTCGAGTTCCGCGGCGTCCCGGAAGAAGAGATTGCCATCCAGGTAGACAGCAAGACCCTGTTTGAACTAGGTGTTCCCCTGTCGGCCATCGCCGCCAGCGTTCTCGATTCCAGCTCTGATGTGCCGGCCGGGAACGCGGGCGGTGGCCAGCTCCAGCGCAAACTGCGGAGCCTGGACCAGCGCCGTACCGCCGAAGAATTCGAGCAACTGCCGCTGCAACTGGGTGAAGACCGCAGCCTGTTGCGCCTGGGTGATGTGGCCACGGTGGAGCGCCGCCAGAAAGACGACCAGCGCATGGTGCAGTTTGAAAGCCGCCCGGCAATCATGATTCGCCTGCGCCGCGGCATCGATTCCGACACCCTGGACGCTGCCGACATACTCTACGCCTGGGAAGCCGACAACGCGGAGCTGCTGGCCGAGCGCGGCGTGAAGTCCACCATCTGGCTCGAAGCCTGGCGCTTCGCCTACAACCAGATCGCGCTGGTGTTCTGGAACGGTGTCGGCGGCCTACTGCTGGTCATCGGCACCCTGTTCCTGTTCCTCAATGGTCGCGCGGCCTTTTGGGTAACGGTCGGCATCCCGGTGTCATTCATGGGCGCCCTGGCGGTGTTCTATGGCTTCGGCGGCAGCATCAACTTCATCAGCATGATCGGCGTGGTGATGGCGCTGGGTATCGTGGTGGATGACGCCATCGTGGTAGGTGAGCACTCGCTAGCGCTGTATGAGAAAGGCCACGGGCCAGTCGACGCTGCCGCCCATGGTGCGCAACGGATGTTCGCGCCCGTGATGGCCTCTTCGCTGACCACACTCGCAGCTTTTATGCCGCTGCTGGTGATCAATGAGCCGTTCATTCGCGAGATTCCCCTGCTCATGGTCTGCGTGATCATTGCCTCGCTGGTCGAGTGCTTCCTGATCATGCCCGGCCACCTGCGCCACAGCTTCAGCGCCATGGAGCATGAAGAGCCTTCGCGCCTGCGTGTCTGGTTCGACGCCCGTTTCGACTACTTTCGCAAGCACATTTACCTGCCGGCCCTACATCTGGCCCTCGGCAACCGCCGCTCGGTGCTCGCCATCGCCCTGTTCGGCTTCATGATTGCCATCAGCCTGCTGGCCACCGGCCGGGTGAAGCCCGACCTGAACATCAATATTAATTTCGAGTTTGCCGATGCCTACATGCAGTTCGCCGCCGGCACCAGCGAACACCAGAAAGACGAGTGGCTGGAAACCATGGCTCGCGCCGCCGAAGAAACCGACCGCGAGCTGGGCGGTGGCCTGGTAGTCACCCATGTCATCAACCGCAACTTTGCCCACCTCGATGAATCCCAGAAATTTGGCCGCCAGTACGCCGCAATCTGGGTTGAGCTGGTCTCACCAGAGCAGCGCAAGGTGACCCTCGATGAGTTCATCGCCGCCTGGCAGGCGCGCCTGCCGCAGACGCCCTACGTGGAGCGCTTGCGCATCGGCTCTGGCGACGGCAACTGGCCCGACGTACAGCTGTACTTTTCCGGCAATGACACGCAGGAATTGAAGGCAGCTGCCGAGGAGCTGGCCAGCAAACTGGCTACTTATCCGGGTGTGCTCAGCGCCTATGACGACCTGCCCTACGGCAAAGAGCAGTGGATCATCAACCTCAACACCGAGGGCCGCAGCCTGGGCCTGACCAGTGCCGAGGTGGGCCGCCAGCTGCGCGCCGCCTTCGAGAGCCACCGAGTGCAGCTGTTTACCGAAAACGACGCCGAACTGGAAGTGAACGTGAGTCTGCCGGCGAATGAGCGCGACCGCCTGGACACCCTGTACAGCCTGCCTATCACCACGCCCAGCGGCGAAGTGATGCCGCTGCCGGCTGTAGCCGACGTCACGAGTCGCCGTGGCATCGATCGCGTCCAGCACCGCAATGCCCGTAAGGCGGTGAACGTGTACGCCCATGTCGACAAGAAGATCAATACCTCCATGGCCATCATCGAGGACCTGGAAAAGTCTGTGATCCCCGGCATCCTCCAGACCTACGACGTCACCTACGGCCTGGGTGAGGGCTCGGCAGAAGAAGCCAAGGTACTCGGTGACATGATGATGGGCGCGGTCATCGGCCTGCTGCTGATCTACCTGATCCTGGCCTGGATCTTCGCCTCCTGGAGCTGGCCGCTGGCGGTGATGGCCGCTATCCCACTGGGCCTGACCGGCGCGCTGGGAGGCCTCTACCTGCTGGGCCTGAACCTGGGTGCGCTGGCCATCATGGGCGTGTTCACGCTGACCGGGGTGATCGTCAATGACTCGATCATTCTTATCACCTCCTACCGGGAGGCCCGCGAGCGCGGCCTCAATGCGCACGACGCCCTGCAGGAAGCCTGCAGCCAGCGCCTGCGCCCGGTCATCCTGACCTCGCTGACCACCACCTTCGGGCTCGGCCCGCTGATGCTGGAAAGCTCGCCCATGGGCGAAGTCATGGTGCCGCTGGCCGTGGTGATCTGCTTCGGCCTGCTGTACGGCACCACGCTGATCCTGTTTGTTATTCCCACCATCCTGTCTGTACTGGAGCAGTTTGCTCCGATGCGTCGCGAAGGAGTTCACGATGAAGTTCAATATGCGTCTTAAGAAACCCTCACGGAAAAACCGTGCGCTGCTGATCGTGGCGGCGGCGGGGTTGGCGACTACCGGCACCCTGATGGCCACGGCCCCCAGCCACGATGCCAACGAGGTGGAGGAGAAGGTCTACCCGGTCACCACCATGCCGGCGGTGGCAGAGAGCCTGGCCCCCGAACTGCGGCT
>JASJBK010000192.1 GCA_030066555.1 Halieaceae bacterium | reverse complement strand
GAAAAAGGTATCGATACAATTCTTGCCCACGTACTTCTCTTCCCGGCGCACCGGCAGGAACAGGGCATGCCGGGTTGTATTGAGCAGGGAATAGCTGATGCTGTTCTCGGCGATCATTGCCACTCTCACCGCCGCCAGCACCGGGAACACCAACATCATGGAGTAGCTGCCCATCATCAGTACCGGCAGCACCAGCAGCGCACCCTTGAGCCCGATCAGGTCAAAAATGCGTGCCACCAGAAATAGCTGAACAAGGAAACTAAGTAGAGTAAACCAGGCCTGGTAGCTGGCATAGAACGAGGTCATAAACTCACCCCGCGAGCCTACCAGGGTCCCCGCCGCCTCCAGCGCATCCACCTCCGCGGTTACAAATGCTGCCAGGATGTACTCGCCGTTGGTGTTCACCAGGTTCATGAGTACCACCAGCAGGGCGATCATGGTCAGGTAATAGCTGCGAAACACCACCATGAAGCCTTCCGAGACGGGCGGCGGCTTGTCGTGAAACTCATCGGCAATCTGGCTGGCGGAGCCCGGGGGTATAGTGTTTTCAACCCGGCCACAGAACCACCAGGGTACGAGCAACAGCACACCGGCCAGCAACATGGTGCCATCGTGCCCCACGATCGGGTTAATCCATCCCGCCACTTTCGCCCCCACATAGGCGCCTCCGGAGGCCGCTGCCGCCACCACAGGGAAGATGCGCTGCCCGGATTTGACGTTGTAGAGATCCGCAGAGAATCCCCAGAACACCGCCAGCACCATCACCGAAAAAATGCCGAGCCAGACATAGAAAGCGATAGCGATAGACCAGCCCGCGTTGTAAGCAAAGGCGAAGATCAACACATTGGAAATGAAGAACAGGATGATGCGGCTGATCAGGATGTGCTTGGCTGCCTCATGACCCAGCCGGTGATAGACGTGAGCAAACACCGGCACCACCACCATGAGGATTGCCGCCTGCATGGCATTGGTGTAGGACTTCAGCTCGGCACTACCCTCGGCGAGGATCAGCGGATCGCGAATCACCTTGAGCAGGTAGTAGGCGAACAGAATGGAAAAGGCCTGGATGCACAGCAGCACCACGCCACGACCCTCGCTGGGGCGCAGGGTGGTAAACAGTGACAGGAAGCGCTCGGCCAGGGTAAAGCGGTTACCCCCGGCCGGCGCGGGTTGAGCGGCGTCAGTCAATCGTTAGAGCACCCTGATGTTCGGGTCGAGTATATCGCCGCAATTCCTACCCATTATGGAGTACTTGTATTTGATATTGGCATCGGGCGGTATCTTGTTGTCCACCGGCGGAGACTTGATCCTTGCCTTGTTGTTGGTGCTCAGCCGACTGCCGCCGTTAAATGGATCGAAGACAATCATGAATCCGCCCTTGTAATCGCCGCCCGAGGACTTGACGGCATTCCATACCACCCTGTCATTGCTGGCCTTCCTGACGTCGATGGTTTCCGGGCTGACGTCGATCGGGCAGCCGGCATCGTTGAATGTCACTGTTACCGGTTTATCTGCGGCACCCGCTGTGATCGCAAATATTGAAGCTCCAAGGCCTATGAAGGCGAGGCGCGCATAACAAAATTTCTTGTTCATTTTTTATTCTCCAGAAGTTGTTCAGCCTCATACTGAAGCCAAGAAAGGGCGGCACCTCAGAGCCCTCTCCTATCCGTCTGTAACTCTAAACTTTTACCAAACGCGAATATTAGGATCCAGTGGCTTGCAGCCATCTGCGCCACGCAAGATTTCCCACTCCCTCCGATTTGGATCAGGATCGACATCTACGACCCGAACTATTGAGTACTTGTAATCAACGCCTACGGGGATCTGTTCTTCCCAACGCAGATCAAAAGGCCCGATCTGCTGTACTACGCCAACGCCCGGTTCATTCACAGGCTGAGAGATAAAGCTGCCGGCCCCAGCTCTGGCGAACGGATGAAATACGAGAGCATAGTGCCAATCAGTCAGGCCGGTTAGCGGATCAAGGTTAGAGTCCACCGCCTTCCAGGTCATGGTATTTCTCGGCGGCCCATCATTCTTGCTCTTTGTCAGAGTAGGAACACCGGTGGCCAGTGGCGTATTACCTACCTTGAATTGAGTATCGACCGGGCACAGTACCGGGCCGACTCGCTTGAATACGACCAACACCGTCGGATCGACTATCACCCCTCGCCCGGACTTGATTTCAAACTGCGTATTAGCGGAGAAATCTGCCTTCGCAGGCGCTTTCTTTGGGTTGGTCTCCTGATTTGTGGCACAGGCCGTAGAGATTGCCATCAGCGATAACACAGCTGCATTAGCGACAAAACCAAATACACTGCTTTTACTCATTCGACTTTCCTCTCTGGATAGCCAGCCCTTCACTGTCCGGATCTACCAGCGCTTGAAAGGCCTCTGTTTCCCGCAGGGGCGCCAGCCCCGGATCTGCGCGAATCAGATCCACTGAATAGCCAAGGCGTACCGCGTGCTCGAGCGCTGCCATCCCCTGCTCTACCTCATCCAGTGTAGACAGCAATACGGCGGAGTTGTAATTCACCGTGAGATCGTCGGGCGCCAGGGCATTGGCACGCGCGTGAAACTGCAGCGCCTGCTCCCGATCGCCGGCAGACGCATGGTAGTGGGCAATCATGATCAGGATGAGCGGGTCCTGCGGATTTACCGCCAGGTTCTGCTTCGCCAGCTTGATGGCATTGCGGTACATCGGCACTGCCAGCTCCTTCCGGTCCTGAGTGTAGCGATAGGCATCGCCGAGGTGCCCCCAGTTCTGGTAGTCCTCTGGCGCCAGTTCAGTCGCCTTCTGGTACATATCGACTGCTTCTGAATAGCGACCGGCAAAGAAGAGACTTGAGCCGACATTGGAGTAGATGAGTGAGTTGGGGGTGAGGGCCAGTGCGCGCTGCCAGGCCTCGGTGGCCTGGTCGAACTCGTTAAGCATATAGTGACAGGCGCCCAGGCCATTGAAGGCACGAGGATTGTCAGGCATGAACGCCGCGGTGCGCTCGTAATAGGGTATAGCCTCGTCAAACCGCCCGGAGTTAAACAGGAAATTGGCCATTGCCAGGAAGGCCTGGGCATTGAATGTCTCAACTTCAATCGCGGCCGTCAGGGCTTCCTCAGCGCGCGTGGGCTTGTTGTCCAGTGACAGCGTGCCGGCAAGACCTACCAGGGCGTCGATCGAGTACGGGTTTATTTCCAATGCCTGTTCAAATTCCGCGACAGCCTCTTCGTACCTCCCGGAGTGCCGGTACAGGTTACCGAGCGCAACATAGACGGGCAGGGCCTGCCGATTCAGGTCCAGGGCAGATTTACATGCCACGCGCGCGCGCTCGAAATCCTCCGGGTCCACCGAAATGCGATACTGGCCGAGCCGGGCGTCGCAAAGGCCTGCATAGGCTTCGGCGTACTCCGGGTCCAGCGACAGGGCGCGGTCAAACAGGCTGACAGCCGCTTCCAACTTGGTTATGGAAGGGGCGCTGCGCAAGTAGTCGCGGCCTTGCAGGTAATAGTCGTAGGCCTCCGGGTTGCGATGCACCGAGCGCTCGAGAATTGCGCGGGAGTCCGGTGACAACAGAACCTCGAGCTTGCCCACCACTTCGCGGGCAATCTCATCCTCGATCAGGAAGGCATCCTCGAAGTCCCGGTCGTAGGTGGAAGACCACAGGTGAAACCCTCCTTCCACTTCTATGAGCTGGGCGGTAACACGCACGCGGCCATTGGCGCGCCGCACGCTGCCCTCCAGTACGTGAGCCACCCCCAGGCGCCGGCCAATCTCCTGGATGTCGATATCCTTGCCCTTGAAATAGAACGACGAGGTGCGCGAGGCAACATTGAGTTCGCTGATCTTGGCCAGCAAGTTGAGGATCTCCTCAGAGAGACCGTCGCCAAAATACTCGAGCTCCTGATAACCGCTCATATTTTCAAACGCGAGCACAGCCACCGACGGCCGACCGTTGACTACCGGCGAGGCGACCGCCGAGGCCTGTTCCTTGAGGGTAAGTCGCTCGACGTACAGCCAGCCCACCGCGGAGACCAGGGCGACCAGCAGGCCCAGCTCGACCAGGCGCGCCGGCGACAGGCGCAGGCGACCGAAATTCACCCCTGCCGCGTTGGTCTCGACGATGCCTTCCGGTGTGATTTCAAAGACCCAGGACAGCATGATGGCCACCGGGAAGCCCAGGGCGGCGATAGCGAGAACGGTCGTGATGGCCCAGTCGGGAAATCCGAGAATCGGGAAGAAGATGTCTGCAACTTGCAGCAAAGCCCAGCTGCCCGCCGCGTAAAACGCGGCGACACGGTACACACCCCTGCCTTTCAGTTCCGCGAGGAACCGGCGGATATCCATATGCGCGCCTTTATCCCTGATCTGCCTATTTTAGCCCAGGTTGCCTTTCCCGACCTGATCCAGCGCCGCCGGCAGGGTAAGTATGTACTCGCGAATCTCGTCACGCACACGGCGGTAGTGTGAAAGCCCCTCTTCATGCGTGGCGGCCTCACGGGCCAGCGCCGGCGGGTCGTCAAAACCCCGGTGCACCACCGCCGTCTTCGCCGGGAAATAAGGGCAGGTTTCGTTGGCATGGCCGCACACGGTCACCACGTAGTCGAACTCGCCGGGAAGGTCATCGAGCGTCTTGCTCTGGTGGCCGCTGATATCGATGCCGATCTCGGCCATCACCGCTACCGCGTCCGGGTTGAGGCCATGTTTCTCGATGCCCGCCGAGACCGGCTCCAGCGCATCGCCGCGCAGTGCCCGGCACAGCCCCTCCGCCATCTGGCTGCGACAGGAATTCCCCGTGCACAGGAAAAGAATGGATTGACGATCACGCATTAGGCAGCCCCCGGCTCTGCTGGACTCAAACTAGGGCTAATGGTGCCAGCGGTCAATGTGGGAAAGCGTGACAAAACAGTGACAGGCAGCACCAACCCCGGTTCTGGCTGCGTATGAACTGGTATGAACATGCCCGTTACCGCCGCACTCGCCGTCGAGGACATGCCCCAGGCCCAGGTACTCGAAAAGCGCCTGCAGGGCGACCTGCGCTCG
>JASJBK010000191.1 GCA_030066555.1 Halieaceae bacterium | reverse complement strand
TCAGCTGCAGATAGTCCACGACGATGAGGCCCAATCCGTGCTCGCGCTGCAGCCGCCGGGCTCGCGCGCGGATCTCGGTGGGCGACATACCGGGCGTATCGTCAATGAAGATCGGCGCCTCGGACATGAGCTGCACGGCGGTATTGATACGCGACCAGTCTTCGTCCGGGAAGTTACCGGTTCGCAGGTGCGTCTGATCGACACGGCCGAGCGAGGAGATCATCCGAAAGGCGAGCTGTTGCGACGGCATCTCCATGGAGTAGATCGCGGTGGGTATCTTCGAGCCGATCGCGGCGTTTTCGGCGATGTTGACGGCGAACGTCGTCTTGCCCATGGACGGACGGCCGGCAACGATCACCAGGTCTGACTTCTGCAGCCCGGAGGTCATACCGTCGAGCTCCGCGTAGCCGGTACTGAGGCCGGTGATATCACCACCGGAGTTGTACAGCTCATCGATGCGCTCCACCGCCCGGGTCAGCAGCGGATTCACATCCACCGGGCCGCCCGCCTTGGGGCCCTGCTCGGTGATCTGCATGATCTTGCGCTCGGCCTCATCGATCAGCTCGTCGGAGCTGCGGCCCTCGGGGCTGTAGCCGGAATCGGCAATATCCTGGGCAGCCTGGATCAGGTGCCGCAGGGCGGCCCGGTCCCGCACCACCGTGGCATAGGCGCGGATGTTGGAGGCGCTGGGCGTGTCCTTGGCGAGCTGGGCGAGGTAGCCGAAGCCACCGGCGTTCTCCAGCTCGCCGCTGGCATTGAGTGCATCGGCCACGGTCACCGGGTCAATGGGCTCGTTGGTCTCGGCCAGTTTCGCCATGTGGCGAAAGATCAGCCGGTGGTCAGGACGGTAGAAGTCGCCGAAGGCTACCTGTTCCGCCACCGTGTCCCAGTGGTCATCGGACAGCAACAGACCACCCAGCACCGACTGTTCCGCCTCGATAGAGTGCGGCAACATCTTGATGCGTGCGACTTCCGGGTCATCGGCGTAAGGCAGGTCGATGACGTCGGCTGGAATCTCTACTGGATTCTCTAACGGATAGTCGTTTTCAGGCATCGGCATTTATTCCCGGGGAACCGCTGATTGTTGCGCATACGCGACCGGTTTTAAAGCGGGATAAGCTCAAGATAAGCGGCCGGGCACAAAAAAGGGGCGTTGCCTGGTTTCCCCTCGGGAAAACCGGGCAGCGCCCCTGCGTGGACTCGCGGAGGGCTATCAGGCAGCTTCCGGAATAACGTGCAGCTCGATGGTGACGTTGACGTCAGAGTGCAGGTGCAGTTCGACCTGGTACTCGCCCAGCTCGCGCAGCGCGCCTTCAGGCAGGCGAACCTCGGCCTTGTTGATCTCGACGCCGGCGGCGGTCACCGCTTCTTCGATATCGCGGGTGCCGATGGAACCGAACAGTTTGCCCTCTTCACCGGCGTTGGCCTCGATGCTGATGATACCCAGCTCGGCAATCTTGTCGGCGCGGGCCTGGGCTTCATCCAGCTGCTCGGCAGCGGCAGCTTCCAGCTCGGCGCGGCGGGCTTCAAACATCGCCACGTTGTCCTTGGTGGCCGGCACAGCCTTGCCTTGCGGGATCAGGTAGTTGCGGCCGTAACCCGGCTTCACCGTGACCTGGTCACCCAGGTCGCCCAGGTTGCCGATTTTCTCCAGCAGAATGACTTCCATGCTGATTTCCTCTACATATTTACTCGTTGTCAGAATCTTCTCGATCGGGTTTCGGCTGCCAGCGGCTGCGGAAATCCACCAGGCTGTCCGCCACAGCGAGCCCGATCACTATCAGTTTCACCGGGTCCAGCAGTACCCACAGCAGGTAAAACAGCGTGAGGTACGCGGCTCCATAGCCCCGGTAGGCTGCCCGCGCATGCACCAGGGCAAGCCCTGCAATGCTCAGCGGGAGCGCAAATAACACCGCCCAGGGGCGGTAACCCAGCCCCAGGCTGCTGACCCCCAACACCAGCAACAGCAATATGCCGCTGACGGCGGGCGTGTACCGCAGGCCATGAAACTCGGCCCGGAACCCGCCCGGGTTGTACAGCAGAGCCTGCCACCAGCGCGCCAGCAGCAGGCAGAGAACGCAACTCATTGCGTTCATGAGTCCAAGCAGGCCGGCGATCGTGCCTATCCCCGGCGGCGTCAGCTTTATCGGCTGTCCGCCCTGCTGCGACAACTGCTGGGAGAGGTTCGCGAAGAAGTCCGCGAAAAATCCTTCCAGCTGCTGCAGGTAGTTCACACCCAGCCACAACATCCCCAGGCCGGTGACTACACCCACCAGACTGCTGGCGCAGAGCGTCAACTGCCAGGACACGGTCCAGCGCAGCATCACGGCCAGCGCGGTCGTCCCCAGGATCAAGCCCAGGGGACCTGCATCTCCGAAGACGCCCAGCAAAAAGCCGGCTGGCAGTATTGCCCAGGCCAGCAGGTAGGCGCCTTCACCTGGCCCCTTGCGCAGGGTCACCAACGCCAGGACTGCGGCGCTGAGCCAGGCAAACATCAGGGTGCTCGCACCGATGACGGACACCCACAGGGCCTGGTTGCGGCCCCGCATAACATATTCGGCGACGGCTCTCACGGGCCGACCCGACGAGTCAGTCTTGCGACGGACTTACTGGTGTGCGTCCGAGTACGGCAGCAGCGCCAGGTAACGGGCGCGCTTGACCGCGGTCGCCAGCTGGCGCTGGTAGCGCGCCTTGGTGCCGGTGATGCGGCTCGGTACGATCTTGCCGGTTTCGGTGACGTACTGCTTCAGGGTATCGATATCCTTGTAATCGATTTCCTTGACGCCTTCGGCGGTGAACTTGCAGTACTTACGGCGACGGAAAAAACGTGCCATGGGTTATTCCTCCGTGTCTGGTCTTATGCGTCTGAGTCGTCGTCTGCGGCGCCTTCGTCAACCTCGGCTTCCGGCGCGTCAGACGCTTCGCTGACGGGCTCTTCGGATACCGGGGCGGCGGCAGCAGGCTTCGTCTCTTCCTCATCCTTATCCTTCGCCTGGTCGCTGGACGACTCGGCGGCCTGGCGCTCTTCGTAGCGGCTCTTGCGCTCGCGCTGCTCTTTCTCCTGCTTCATGATGATGGACTCTTCAGTCACGGGCTCATCACGGCGGATTACCAGGTTGCGGATGATCGCATCGTTGTAGCGGAAGGTAGTGGTGAGCTCGTCCATGGCGTCGTTGCTGGCCTCGACGTTCATCAACACGTAGTGGGCCTTGTGGATCTTGTTGATGTGGTAGGCGAGCTGACGGCGGCCCCAGTCTTCGAGACGATGTACCTGACCGCCATCTTTCTGGATGGTGGCAGAGTAACGCTCGATCATGCCGGGCACTTGCTCAGACTGGTCCGGATGGACCATGAATACGATTTCGTAGTGTCGCATTAGCGGCTCCTTACGGGTTAAAGCCACCCGGGGTCAGAGAGAGCCGGTGTGGCAAGGAGAATCGGCGGCCTGAAGCCACCGGTCAAATTTTGAGCGGCGGATAATACAGACTCTGCACCCCCTGCGCAAGCGACTTGAATGCAGGGAATACGGGGAGTCGAGGGGTGGCTGAGCGGCTGGCCGGATCCTCGCCCGGGCGCAGACTGCCACCGGTTTCCGGCTGCTGCGCAACTCGACCAAAATCGCTTCGCGATTTTTGGGACTCGGACAGTGCTCGCAGAATTCCCGGAAACCGGTGGCAGCCTAAACGCGCCCTGAAGGGGCGAGGATCCGGCCAGCCGCTCAGCCACTCTAGCCCTGCGTGTTACTGCCTCTGTCTCACCGCCTCGAACAGGCAGATACCCGTGGCCACAGAGACATTTAGCGAACTGACCTCACCCGCCATCGGCAGTTTGACGAGGTGGTCGCATTTTTCGCGGGTCAGGCGGCGTAGGCCGGCGCCTTCGGCGCCCATGACTATGGCGACGGGGCCGCTGAGGTCAGCGTCGTAGAGCAGGGTGTCGGCTTCGCCGGCGGTGCCGTAGAGCCAGATGCCGCGTTCCTTGAGGCCCTCGAGGGTGCGGGCGAGGTTGGTGACTCTTACAAAGGGCACGACTTCAGCGGCGCCGCAGGCGACTTTGCGCACGGTGGGGTTGAGGTCGGCGGACTTGTCCTTGGGCACGATCACGGCATCGACGCCGGCGGCGTCGGCGCTGCGCAGGCAGGCGCCGAGGTTGTGGGGGTCGGTGACGCCGTCCAGCACTAGAACGAGGGCGGGCCGGCCCAGGTCGTCCAGCAGCTGGTAGAGGGCGGCTTCGTCCCACTGGCGGGTCGTGCGGTGAACGTCTGCTATCACGCCCTGGTGGCGACCGGGGACTTTCTGGTCGAGATCGGCGCGGGCAATAGTGTGTACGGCCACGCCCTGGTTGGCAGCAAGGTCCAGCAGGGCGCTCATGCGCTTGTCCTGGCGGCCGGCCTGCACCCACAGGCACTGGATGCTGCCGGGCTCGCGCCGCAGCAGGGTGTCGACCGCGTGGATGCCGTAAACCTGTTCCATCTAGCGCCGACGCCGCAGGCCGGAGCGGCTGGGGCCACCCGTCTTTTTGGCGGCAGATTTCTTGCCAGATTTCTTGCCGGGCTTGCCCGAGCGTTTGTCCCCGGATTTTTTCGCGGGCGCCCTGCCTCGCTGCTCGCGGCTACTCTCGCGGCGGCTTTTGGCTTCCAGCAGTTCCAGGTCGACTTTCTTTTCGTCGAGGTCTACCCGCGCCACCTGCACGGTGACCTGGTCGCCGAGGTTGAAATTGCGGCCGCTGCGCTCGCCCACCAGTCGCTGGCGGCCGCGGTCGAAGTGATAGTAGTCAGCGGGCAGCGCACTGATATGTACCAGGCCTTCGATGTAGAGGTCGGCCAGCTCCACAAACAGCCCGAAGCTGGTAACGGCGGCCACTACGCCCTCGAAGGTATCGCCGACATGGTCCTGCAGGAATTCACACTTTAGCCAGGCATCGACTTCGCGGGTGGCATCGTCGGCGCGTCGCTCGGTCATGGAGCAGTGCTCGCCCAGGGCCAGCATGTCTCCAAAATCATAGGGGAAGATGCGCTTCACCGGGATCGGCTGGGTGTCCTCGCGCAGCACCCGCTTGCTGGGCAGGTCTGAACGAATCACCCGGCGGATACCGCGGTGCACCAGCAGATCGGGATAGCGGCGAATCGGCGAGGTGAAGTGGGCATAGGCCGGATAGTGCAGGCCGAAGTGCCCCTTGTTCTCAGGCTGGTATACCGCCTGCGACAGGGAGCGCAGCAGCATGGTCTCGATGATATGGGTGTCGGGACGATCGACGATCTGCTGCCGCAGGTCCTGGTAATCCATGGGCGAGGGGTCATCGCCACCGCCGATATCCAGCCCCAGCTCGCCGAGGAAACTGCGCAGGTTCTCGAGCTTCTCCTCACCTGGTCCCTCGTGCACCCGATAGAGAATCGGCAGCGTGTGCTCTTCGAAGAAGCGCGCGGTGGCCACGTTGGCACACAGCATGCACTCCTCGATCAGCTTGTGGGCGTCGTTGCGCTGTACCGGGACGATGGATTCTATCTTGCGCTGCGCATCAAAGATGATGCGGGTTTCCGTGGTTTCGAAATCGATCGCGCCGCGCTTGTCGCGGGCCTGGCGCAGCACCTTGTACAGGCCGTGCAGGCGACTGATGTGGGGCACAATGGCCTTGTCGACGTTCGGGTGGCTGCCGCGTTCGATCACCTCCCCAACCTGGGTATAGGTGAGCCGGGCGTGGGAGTGAATCACTCCCTCGTAGAAATGGTAGCTGGCGATATTGCCAGCCCGGGAGATTTCCATCTCGCAAATCATGCTGAGCCGATCGACCTTCGGCATCAGCGAACACAAGCCGTTAGACAGCGCCTCGGGCAGCATCGGTACCACTCGCTCGGGAAAGTACACCGAGTTGCCGCGATTGAAGGCCTCTTCATCGAGAGCCGAACCGGGCCTTACATAGTGGCTGACATCGGCAATCGCCACCCACAGGCGCCAGCCGCCGCCGCGCTTCTTCTCACAATAGACTGCGTCGTCAAAATCGCGGGCGTCTTCGCCATCGATGGTGACAAACGCCAGTTGACGCAGGTCCACTCGGCCCTGCTTGTCCGCCTTGCTGGGCTGGTCTGCCAGCGCGGCGGCCTCTTTCAACACCGCCTCGTTCCACTCGTGGGGAATCCCGTGGGAGCGGATGGCCACATCGATTTCCAGGCCCGGGTCCAGGTGTTCGCCCAGCACCTCGGTAATGCGACCCTTGGCGCCGAGCTGGCGCGAGGGATAGCTGGTGAGCTCGGCGACCACGATTTGCCCGTGCTGCGCACCGTTCTTTTCCTGGGGTGGGATCAGCACATCGTGGTTAATGCGCGCATTGTCTGGGATCACCGCGCCGATACCGCCCTCTTCGTAATAGCGCCCCACTACCTCCGTGTTGGCGCGCTTGAGCACCTCGACGATCTTGCCCTCGCGACGGCCACGGTTGTCGACGCCGGACACTCGCGCCAGCGCCTCGTCGCCGTCGAACACCAGAGCCATCTGTCGCGCCGCCAGGTACAAATCGTCACTGCCATCCATCGGCGACAGGAAACCGTAGCCATCGCGGTGACCAATGATGCGACCGTGCACCAGGTCGAGCTTGTTAACCAGGCCGTAGGCGCCCTTGCGATTGACCAGCAGCTGACCGTCGCGCTCCATGGCGCGCAGGCGCCGGCGGATTGCCTCGACATCCTCGTGACTCTCCACGTGCAGCTGCTGGCAGATCTGGTTGTGGTTGAGCGGGTGATCCGCATCGGCCAGCAGTTGCAGGATCAATTCGCGGCTGGCGACGGGGTTTTCGTAGCGATCAGCTTCGCGTTCAGCGTGGGGATCGGTGGGCGGGGAAGCGGTTTTGCGGCCCCGTGTTTTCGATTTTTTTGACATGTGCGGCGCAGTATACGCCAGCATTGACAATCAGTCTGTGGAAAAGTAAAGTTCGCGCCCTCTGGGATTTTCAGCTCCACCTGAAGGCTTTTATGTCCAGCTGAAGGCTCCCGGATTTGCCCAGGTGGTGAAATTGGTAGACACGCTAGCTTCAGGTGCTAGTGCTCGCAAGGGCGTGGAGGTTCAAGTCCTCTCCTGGGCACCATATTTGAGAAGAACGCCGAGTTATTCGTAACTCGGCGTTTTTTTTGGTGTGCTGGGTACGTCTCTGCGGCGAGCTCGTTGAGCTCACCGCAGAGCCGAGAGGACTAGTCCAGCCACCCAGCGCAGCTGGGTGGCGTTCGCCGGCACACGTTGCTGCGCAACGTAAGCGTTTGGCTCACCCTCTCCTGGGCGTGCCAGTAGATGGTGGGGTTGGAGTTGTCCAAAGATCGAGTGGGGCTTTGGTGCGCGCTGGCGCGCTGCAAAGCCTGGCGGGGTCGGCTCGACACCGCTACTTGTTCTTTTCAGATTCAAATCTTGACTCCTCATCGAGTGGGGCGTTGGTGCGCGCTGGCGCGCTGCAACGCCTGGTGGGACTTGCTCGTCGGTGCTCTCCGTTCTTGTTAATTTCCTTTTTCGTCTTCCCATCGAGTGTGTCTTTGGTGCGCGCTTTCGCGCTGCAAAGACGCGGCGCGCGGTGTTTGCGGTTTTTCTTTGGGTTCGGTTTTTCGGGTATGCTCTGGGGCATAACTATAAGGACTGGTTACATGCGCACTGTTCTCTTGCTGCTTGCAGCGGTTACCCCTGTTTTCTCTCTCGCTGCTGACAAGCAGTTGTTGTGGGGGGATACGCATCTGCATACCAGCTATTCGCTGGATGCGTATACCAACAACAATTTGTCGGCAGATCCGAATGTGGCTTATCGATACGCTCGGGGCGAGCCGGTGATTCATCCTTATAACCGCACCCGGGTGCAGATCGGGACGCCGCTGGACTTTCTGGTGGTGTCTGACCATGCGGAGTACCTGGGGGTGATTCGTCACATCCACCGGGAGGGTGTCGATACCACGGGGCTTGGCTTGTGGGACAGCCTGAGGGCGCAATTTGCGGCCTGGTACCTGAGCAAGCGAATCGACGAGGGCAACGCCAGGGACCTGTTCCGCGGCATCCTGCCGCCACCGGGGCCGGTGCGTGAGGAGGCGGCGGACCCCAGTCTAGGCGGCAATGCCAGCGTGCTGCCGCCGATGCTGGATGTTCAGAAGGACACCTGGCGCTCCCAGGTGCAGCTGGCTGACGAGTACTACCAGCCGGGGCACTTCACGACCTTTCTCGGCTGGGAGTGGAGCTCCCTGCCGGGCGGGGCCAACCTGCACCGCGTGGTATTTACCGATGGGGGTGCCGAGGTCGGCGCCAGCTTCCAGCCCTATAGCTCCATCGACAGCCGCTACCCGGAAGACCTCTGGAAATGGCTGAACGACATCAATGCGCAAACCGGCGCGAACTTCCTGTCCATTCCCCACAACTCGAACCTGTCCAAGGGCTTCATGTTCGACGAAGTGCGGCTGGACGGGTCGGAATTCGACAGCGCCTACATCGAACTGCGCCGCAAATGGGAGCCGGTGACCGAAGTTACCCAACTGAAGGGCGACTCGGAGACCCACCCGGAGCTGTCACCCGATGACGAGTTTGCCGACTTCGAGACCTTCCCCTACTACCTGCAGGTCAACCAGAGCCCCTACCAGCCACACAAGGGCGACTACATGCGTACCGCTCTGATGCGCGGCCTGGC
>JASJBK010000190.1 GCA_030066555.1 Halieaceae bacterium | reverse complement strand
GTTTATCGACGAGATCCACCGCCTGTCGCCCTACGTGGAAGAGATACTTTACCCGGCGATGGAGGACTACCAGCTCGATATCATGATCGGCGAAGGTCCGGCGGCGCGTTCCATCAAGCTGGATATCCCGCCGTTTACGCTGGTGGGTGCGACCACCCGCGCCGGGCTGCTGACCTCGCCGTTACGCGACCGCTTCGGCATCGTCCAGCGGCTGGAGTTCTACTCGGTACCGGACCTGGGCAACATCGTGCAACGCTCCGGCGACATCATGGGCGTGCGAGTCGAGGAAGAGGGTGCCAACGAGATTGCCAGGCGGTCCCGCGGCACCCCGCGTATTGCCAACCGGCTGCTGCGTCGGGTGCGCGACTATGCGGAAGTGAAGGCCAGCGGCCTTATCGATGGCGCCGTGGCGTCTGCTGCGCTGGATATGCTGGATGTCGACCAGGTTGGATTCGACAATCTCGACCGCCGCCTGCTGCAGCTTCTGATCGAGAAGTTCGACGGTGGCCCGGCGGGAGTAGAAAGCCTGGCGGCGGCGCTGTCCGAGGAGCGCGGTACTATCGAGGACGTTATCGAGCCCTACCTGCTGCAGCAGGGCTACCTGATGCGCACCGCGCGCGGCCGCATGGCCACCCGCATTGCCTGGCAGCACTTCGGCCTGGCGCCACCGGTTGGCCCCGCTGACAGCAACCTGGCGCTGGACCTGGGCGACGGGGATCATGGCGACAGCTGAGCGCAGCGTTGCCGCGGGCGAGGTCGCGGAATTTTCGCATCCGCTCAGGGTCTACATCGAAGACACGGATGCGGGCGGTATCGTCTACTACGTGAACTACCTGAAGTTCATGGAGCGTGCGCGCACCGAGTACATGCGCAGCATCGGTTTTGATCGCGATGCGATATTCAATACCGAGCTGATGTTCGTGGTACGCGATGTGCAGGTGCACTACCGGGAGCCTGCGCGGCTGGACGACGAACTCGAGGTTACGGCGCGGCTGCTGGACAGCGGTGGCGCCTATATCCTGTTGGCACAAAGTGTGCGACGGGGAGAAGAGATCCTGGCCGAAGGGGAGGTCAAGATCGTCTGTGTCGACCAGCAAAAGCTGGTACCAAGAAGAATGCCGGCGCAACTGCTGGCAGCGCTGAAAAGCGGCGCGACCATTCGGGGAGAGAAATAATGGAACAACAGATGAGCCTGATGGACCTGGTGCTGAATGCAGGCCTCACCGTGCAGGCGGTGATGGCCATGTTGCTGCTGGCATCGGTGGTCTCCTGGTTCATGATTTCCCAGCGGCTGATCTACTTCCGCGCCGTGCGCGATGAGATGTACGGCTTCGAGGACCAGTTCTGGTCCGGGATCGACCTCAGCCAGTTGTACCGGGACGGCAATGAACGCGCCGAGACCGGCCACGTGCTGGGCATGGAGAGTATTTTCCGGGCCGGTTTCAAGGAGTTTTCCCGGCTGGCCCAGCAGGGCCTGGAGAGCGAGGCCATCATGGACGGCACCCAGCGCGCCATGCGCGTGGCCCTGTCGCGGGAGGAAGAGCGCCTCGAGCGACACCTGCCGTTCCTGGCGACCGTGGGTTCCACCAGTCCCTATATCGGCCTGTTCGGTACCGTGTGGGGCATCATGAACTCCTTCCGCGGCCTGGCCAATTCCACCCAGGCCACCCTGGCGACCGTGGCGCCCGGCATTTCCGAGGCCCTGATCGCGACTGCCATGGGCCTGTTCGCGGCAATCCCGGCGGTGATGGCCTACAACCGCTTTGCCGCCAAGCTCGATACCTATACCGGTCGCTACGAGGCCTTTGTGGACGAGTTTTCCAGCATCCTGCTGCGCCAGGCCCACGCCCTGGCGACCCGCAAGAAGGCCTGACATGGGCAGGAAAAAGCACCGGCCCATGTCCGAGATCAACGTCGTTCCTTACATCGACGTGATGCTGGTACTGCTGGTGATCTTCATGGTGACTGCACCGCTGCTGATGCAGGGGGTGAAAGTTGACCTGCCGGAAGCCAACTCCGACCCAGTGGAGAACCAGGACCCGGAGCCGCTTATCGTTTCCATCAACGACAAGGGCGAGCTGTTCCTGAACCTGGGCGCCGACCAGAAACAGGTGTTGTCCCTGGCCACGGTGCGCGACCGGGTCGGCGTGGTAATGCGCCGCAATCCCGACAAGCCGGTCATGGTGTGGGGGGATCGCAATGTGCCCTATGGTGAGGTGGTGGTGCTGATGACGGCGCTGCAGGACGCGGGTGCTCCCAGCGTTGGCCTGGTGACGGAGCCGCCCCAGTGATGCGCATGGGCATCTTCTGGCGGCCGGCGCTGCTGACCCTGCTGCTGCACGGGCTGCTGGTGTATGCGATTACCATCAACTGGAGCGCGCCCACCGATGCCGCGGTCAAGCCGGTGCAGACGCCGCGTTACATCCAGGCACGCCTGGTGGAAATAGAGCCGCCCAAAAAGGCTGCTCCCAAACCGAAGGCCAAACCCAAGGCCAGGTCGACGGCTTCAAAACCCAAGCCGAAGCCGAAGGCAAAGCCGGCGCCGAAGCCTGCCGCGCCCAAGCCTAAGCCGGCCGCACCCAAGCCGCAGCCGGCCAAAGCAGAACCACGGCAGCGCAGTGCCGAGGAGCGCGCCGAGAGCGCCCGCGACGAACTGGCCATGGCCATGGAGGCCGAAGACGAGGCCCTGGAAGCGCTTACCGACGAACAACTCACTGCCAGTTATATTGCCCTGATTGCCCGTACCGTGGAGGACAACTGGAGCCGCCCGCCGAGTGCCCGTAACGGCATGGAGGCAGAGCTGCAGCTGCAGCTGATTCCCACCGGGGAGGTGGTGAGCGTGACCCTGGCCCGCGGCAGTGGCAACGGCGCCTTCGACCGCTCAGCGGTCAACGCGGTGCAGAAGGCAGGCCAGTTCCCCGAATTGCAACAGCTGGAGCCGCGCCTGTTCGAACAGAACTTCCGCCGCCTGCGGCTAAAATTCAAACCCGAGGATTTGCGTTACTGATGATGCGACCGCTTCTATTACTACTGCTGCTGGTGGCCGGCAGCGCCCGTGCCGAGCTGGTGATCGAGATAACCCAGGGGCGGGACAATCCCACCTCTGTTGCCGTGGTGCCCTTTGCCTGGTCAGGCTGGGGTTCGGCGCCGGACGATGTGGCCGGGGTCATCAGCGATGACCTGGAGCGCAGCGGCCAGTTTGCACCGGTCAAGCTCGCCGATATGTTGAGCCTGCCGACCCGGGAGGCCGACGTCTATTTCCGCGACTGGCGCACGACCGATGTCGAGTACCTGATGATCGGCCGGGTAGCCGGCGGCAGCAGCATCACTGTCGAGTGGGAGCTGTTCGACGTGTTCCGCCAGACCAAGGTGCTGTCCGGGCGCGAGACCGGCCCGCCGGAGGACCTGCGCATGCTGGCCCACCGGGCCAGCGACGAGGTCTACCAGCAACTCACCGGGATTCGCGGCGCTTTCGCAACCCGCATTCTCTACGTGGCAGTCACCCAGCGCTTTGATGCGCCCAGCACCTACCAGCTCACGGTTGCCGACGCTGACGGAGCCCGCTCGGAGGTGATCTACGAATCCAACGAACCCATTCTCAGCCCAACCTGGGCGCCCGACGGCAAGACCATCGCCTATGTGAGTTTCGAGACCAGCCGGCCAGCGGTGTTCATGCACGACCTTGATACCGGCATTCGCGAGCAGCTGACGGATTTCAAGGGCCTCAACGGTGCACCATCCTTTTCGCCGGACGGCAACAGTCTTGCGCTGACCCTGTCCAAGGATGGCAGCCCGGACATTTACGTACTGGATCTCGGCAGCCGCCAGCTGCGCCGGGTGACCCGGCACTACGCCATCGATACCGAGCCGGCCTGGATGCCCGACGGCCGTTCCCTGCTGTTCACCTCGGACCGGGGTGGCCGGCCGCAGATCTACCGGGTGGATATCGCCACCGGCAAGACCGAGCGAGTGACGTTTGACGGCCCCTGGAATGCGAGGGCATCACTGGCAGCCGATGGCCGCACCATGGTGATGGTGCAGCAGAAAGACAATCAATTTCATATCGCGGTGCAGGATTTACAAGGGGGCCGCGTGCAAACCTTGACAAGTACCACATTAGACGAATCTCCCAGTGTTGCCCCCAATGGCTCTATGCTATTGTATGCGACGAAATCAGGCGACCGCGGTATTCTCGCGGCGGTTTCCGTGGACGGTGGCGTCAAGTTTCGACTGCCATCTCGCGACGGGGACGTGCGGGAACCTGCGTGGTCGCCTTTTTTGGGGGATCCCTGAGTTCGGGGTCGTTGCACTGGTCCAGCACCTCCCGCGGTGCGTCCAGTGAGCGTTGATTGTTGACTATTGATTGTTGACCATTGATCGTTGATCAATCTGTAATAAGGAAAAGGGCTATGAAACACTTCTTCGACGCAAGCAAGGCGTTGGCAGTAATTTTCGCGGTACTGTTCATGGTCGGCTGTGCCAGCACCGACACTACCGAAGATACCTCACAACCGGACACGACAGAGCAAGACCAGGCTCGTGAAGAAGCTGAAAGGGACCGCATGGAAGCCGAAAAGGCTCGCATGCAGGCACTGGAAGACGCGGTCGCCGCTGCCGGCAATGTCGTCTACTTTGACTTCGACAAGTCCACGCTCAACAGTGCCACGCGTCGCGTACTCGATGCGCACATCGCCCTGCTCAAGGAGAACAACGGCAGCGTTCGCCTGGAAGGCCACGCTGACGAGCGCGGTACCCGCGAGTACAACATGGCCCTGGGTGAGCGCCGCGCCAAGGCGGTCGCCGACTACATGGCGGTTAACGGCATTGCCCGCTATCGCATCGAGACCGTGAGCTACGGTGAAGAGCGTCCCGCGGTGGCCGGCTCCAACGAAGCTGCCTGGTCCAAGAACCGCCGGGTAGAAATCAAGTAATCAACTCTCGCTTGTTTCCGTGAGGGTAGCCCGGCCCGGGCTACCCTTACCTACAAGCCCTTGCTCCACGCAGGGTAGGTCATGACCCGATCCACCTCTTTTTACACCGTCGGCGCCCTTTTTGTTCTCGCACTTGGGCCTGGCCCGGTGCTGGCCCAGGACTACATTGATGTCGAGGCCGAGCGTCGCGGCCAGCAATCGACTGACATCCAGACCTACCCTGGCAATACCGACCCGAATACGACGCAGCCCAGCCAGCCCGCAACATCGACCCCTGTTGGCGGCGACACCGGCAGCGCTGCCAATGCCGGTGAACTGTTCTACCAGTTGCAGCTGCTCCAGCAGGAAGTGATGGAGCTGCGCGGCAAGGTGGAGGAACAGGAATACCAGATTCGCCAGCTGCGTGAGCAAAGCCTCGAACGCTACCTGGATCTGGACCAGCGCCTGAAAGGCGGTGGTGCGCCGGCGACGGCAAGCACTCCGACGCCGGGTAGACCCACCGGTACCACCCCGGCACCCCAGCAGGAGTTACCTGGGGAAAGTGATGCCTATCGCGCGGCCTACAGCCTGGTGCGCAGCCAGCAGTTCGCCGATGCGGTGGCTGCCTTCCGCCAGTTCCTGGTGGACTATCCGGGCGGCAAGTTCGCCGCCAATGCCCATTATTGGCTGGGTGAACTGTACCTGGTGCAGGTGCCGCCGGACGATGAGTCGGCGCGCCGCGAGTTCAACCTGCTGATCGAGCAGTACCCCGACAATGGCAAGATCCCCGATGCCCTCTACAAGCTCGGCAAGATCTACTACGACCGCGGCAACCGGGACCGCGCCCGCGAATACCTGGATCGGGTAGTCAATGAGTTCGGCGACAGCGGCAGCTCTGCGGTAAAATTGGCGCAGGATTTCATCAGCCAGAATTACTGACGTCGCCCCGCGACCCCGACCATGCCCGAAGCAGCAGTAGCGCGGGAAGACTCCCTGCGCATTACCGAGATTTTCTATTCCCTGCAGGGTGAGGCCCGCACCGTGGGTCTGCCCACCGTATTCGTGCGCCTCACCGGCTGCCCGCTACGCTGCGTGTATTGCGATACCGAGTACGCTTTCCACGGCGGCAAGTCACAGGCCATGGCGGATATTCTCGACGAGGTGGCCGGCTGGTCACCGGCTTATGTGACCGTCACCGGCGGGGAGCCGCTGGCTCAACCCGGTTGCCATGAGCTGCTGCGGCTGCTCTGCGATGCCGGCTACGAAGTCTCCCTGGAGACCAGTGGCGCCATGAGCGTCGCCCGGGTCGACCCGCGGGTGGTCAAGGTACTGGACCTCAAGACGCCGGCCTCCGGTGAAGTGGGTCGCAACGACTACAGCAATATCGAGCACCTGACCTCCCAGGACCAGGTCAAATTCGTAATCTGCGATCGCGCCGACTACGAGTGGGCCCGCTTCAAGCTTGATGAGCTCGGCCTGGTGGGCCGGGTGGACGATATCCTGTTCTCGCCAAGCTTTGGCCAGCAGGACGCCACCGAACTGGCGGACTGGATTCTCGAAGACCGCTTGCCGGTGCGGCTGCAGCTGCAGTTGCACAAGCTGCTGTGGAATGACGAGCCGGGGCGCTGAGCATGAGTGGTAATGAAAAGGCCGTGGTGCTGGTGTCCGGTGGGCTCGATTCCACCACGGTACTGGCAATGGCCATGGAGCAGGGCTACGCCTGCCATACCCTCAGCTTCGATTACGGCCAGCGCCACCGCTCGGAGCTGGTGGCGGCGGAGCGGGTATCGCAGGCCATGGGTGTGGCCGATCACAAGGTGGTGCACCTGGACCTCGACAGTATCGGCGGCTCAGCCCTGACCGACATGGACATTGCCGTGCCGGAACAGGAAACCGAGGGCATTCCCATCACCTACGTACCGGCCCGCAACACCGTGTTCCTGGCCATCGCCCTGGGCTGGGCCGAGGTGCTGGATGCCAGGCGCATCTTCATCGGCGTGAATGCCGTCGACTACTCTGGCTACCCGGATTGCCGGCCGGAATTCATCAAGGCCTTCGAGGCCACGGCCAACCTGGCTACCAAAGTGGGCGTGGAGGAGGGCGGCCTGCGCATCGAAACGCCGCTGATTGAGCTCGCCAAGCACGAGATTATCCAGCGCGGCCTGGCGCTGGGCGTCGATTACAGCCTTACCGTCTCCTGCTACCAGGCCACTGAGGACGGCAAAGCCTGCGGCAAATGCGACAGCTGCCGCCTGCGCCGCGAGGGCTTCAAAGCCGCCGGCATAGCCGACCCCACCCGCTACGCCTGATTCCAGGCCCTCAGGGGGAAAAAACCCTTGAGTTTTCCCCGTCAATCCGTAACATACGCGCCCTCGGGTCGTTAGCTCAGCTGGTAGAGCAGTTGGCTTTTAACCAATTGGTCACTGGTTCGAATCCAGTACGACCCACCAAATACAAAGGGGCTGCCATTGGCAGCCCCTTTTTATTTGGGGGGTTCGCCTGGGGCGAACCACCGTTCGATTGATTGCGACCAAAGGAGCAATCAAGACGCCCGCAGCGCGTAGCGCGAGGACGCCCGGAGGGTGATTACGCCCCAAAGGGCGTAATCATCAATCCAGTACGACGACTCGATTTGTAGCAAAGCCGCTAGGAAAGCCTGCCCCGCTTTTCGGGTACGCCCGGAGGGTGATTACAGCCCAAAGGCTGTAATCATCAATCCAGTACACACGTACTCCCCGCGAAAACTGCCTATAACTGAGTGGCTCATTCCCTGTAGTCAGCTCACCTGGGGCGAACCACCGTTCGACAAGATGCGACCATAGGAGCATCTTGGACGCCCGCAGCGGCGCAGCCGCGAGGAGGGCCCGCCCCGCTTCCAGGTACGCCCAAAGGGTGATTACCCCCCGCCCAAAGGCAGTATCACCGAAACGACAGACTTCATGAACGCGTACAGCTCCCACCAGTAGTGGTAGCCAACCAGCATGAGTGCAAGCAAGGCCAGAGTCAGGAAGTAGGGGGTTTTAACGTAGCCCTTGCGGATATCCAACGCGATTAGCGCCAACGTTAGCGCGCCCAGCAGTAGAAAGCTGATGGTGGCAAAGTCCGGCTTAGTCGACGGTATCAACAGCAGTATTCTGCGTAATGCCGGACCGATGAGGACTATGACTGTTGAAAGCATAAACCTGAAGTGAACCTGGGGATGCTTTCTGAAAGCCAGACCGAGCAGGTAGAGAATGCTGAACGAAACAATCGTCATGACGGGTAGCCGCCAGCGAGCAAGCACTTTCAGGGTTTGTCCTGAGAAACTGGGTTCCTGCGAACCGAAAATCACGATGAACCCGGAGTACAACATCGCCAGCACCACAAGCGGAGATGCATAACCGATCCGTCGGTGCCAGCGGTATTGCCTGGTTCGAATGAGGATAGCCATACAGACAGCGCCGCCCAACCACAAATACATTAGCAAGGCGTGGATGTGCATTGAGAGTGAGGTTGAATCGAGAACGAGAAAGTAGCTCGGAACAAATGCGATCAGCCCGACACCGAAGATACCGGCCAGCAGTATCACTGTGCTGATATCTGACAAGTCGATCAGGCGTGTAATCTTCATCTACAAAAGTTCGCGCAAACCATTAGCGCGTC
>JASJBK010000189.1 GCA_030066555.1 Halieaceae bacterium | reverse complement strand
CAGGAACTGGATGCCCTCGGCGATGTAATACCAGGCGGCCTGTTCTCGACCGTGCTGCTGAATGCCGATCCCTCGGCACCGCCGCCGACTAACCCGCAGCTGCAGCAGGCGGAAACGCATACGCCGACCATCCTGAATCCGACGATCCTGAATCAGTCGATCCTGAACCCGACGATTCTGAATCCAACGATCCTCAATCCGACAATTCTCAACACGGCGGTCTTTAACCCGACCATCCTGAACCCGACGATTCTCAATACCGCGGTGTTTAATCCGACCATCCTGAATCCGACGATTCTCAATACCGCCGTACTCAATCCGACGATTCTGAATCCGACGATACTCAACACGGCGGTCCTGAATCCTACGATTCTGAATCCGACGATCCTGAACCAGGCGGTCTACAACCCGACCATTTTGAATCCGACGATCCTGAATCCGACGATCCTCAATAGCGCTATTTCCGATCCGGCGCAGGAGTCCGCTGAAATAACCTTCGGGGTGCAAAACGACGGTACGGCAACCAGTTCCTACGATATCAACCTGGCCTCCAGCCAGGGCACCGATGACGGCTTCACCTACCAGGTGCTGGTATATCGGCTTAACAAGACACCGGTGGCCGACGGATGCAGTCTCGAGGAAGAGGCCAGCCAGGAGTTGATTGCCAACGTGCTCGAGCCGGGCAACCTGCTGGACCCGACGGGTGGCGACGGCGAGGCGTCATTTTATGTTGAGCCTGGCGAAGAGGTGTTCGTCACCATCCGCGTGCTGCCGGACACCACCCAGCCAGTGCCCGGCGATCCCGGTGAACTGGATGAAAACACGCTTGATCTGGCCATCGCTGTCGTGCCGCAGGCTGTGGACAGCGAAGTGGCGGAGATGGGCGAAACTGAGCCCACAGGTACGTCGACGACCACCGCACCGGTAGCACCGGTAGTCATCGACACCCAGGACATCCCCGACGGCGATGTCGACCAGCCCTACAGCGTCGCGCTGGAGGCCAGCGGCGGCATAGCACCTCTGAGCTGGAGTCTCGCCATGGGTGGCGAATTGCCGCCGGGCCTGAGTCTATCTGCTGACGGTGTTATCAGCGGTACACCCACCGAGCCCGGTAGCCTGGTGGCGCCGGTGCGTGTGACTGACGGCATCCAGGTGGCCGAGGCCATGTTCGCGGCCACCATCGAACCGCCGCCCCTGTTCATTACCACCACCACCCTGCCAGACGGCAAGGTGGATGATGCCTATCCCGCAACGGCGCTGCAGTCCTCCGGTGGCTTCGGCGAAATCAGCTGGACCCTGCTGAGCGGCAGTCTACCGCCCGGTATTGTGCTGGCGCCCGATGGCACGCTCTCCGGCACGCCGACGGCGGATGGCAACTTTGACTTTATCGTTGAAGCCAGTGACGACTTCCAGGCCGTGGATCAGAGCCTCACTATCGGCGTGGCCAGCAATGACGTGGTCGGCGGCACCGGTGGCACCCCCTTCAGCCTCGCCTGCCCCGCGGGCAGCGTGGGCATCGGCCTGCGCGGCCGGTCCGGGCAGGATATCGACCGCATTGAACTGGTGTGTGCCGAGATCACCGGCGTGTCTGGAGGCTTCCCCGAGCTCGGCACCGAAATCAGCGGTGGCATTGCCGGCACTCTGGGCGGTACTGATTTCGGCGATGCGCTGATCTGCCCGCCGTTCACGGTATTCAAGGGCGTACGCGCAACTGAGCGACTCCTTGGCAGTAACGTAATAGTCGACCAGCTCGGTGTGACCTGTATCGACAGCGGAGGTGACCTGATCTTCCTGCCCTCCACAGCAACGCTGCAGGGCACCGACGAAGCGGGTGGTCCTGTGCTGCAGTTGAATTGCCCGGCTAACGAATTTGTGACAGCGGTGGCGGGACGTAATGGCACCTTACTCGACCAGGTCGGCGTCAGCTGCGCCCCGGTCGGTGGCGAGTTTATCGCCGCGGATATCGCACCCAAGTACTACGGTGTGTCCGTGGCCACGCCTGGCTTCCTGGCCCGCTCCGGGCGGGTGCTGGAGTTCAGCCAGTCACCGCGTACCGGTACCGTGTTTGCCTTCTCAGAGCCTGGGGGAGACGTGTTCAATCGTCCTTTTACCTGGGATGTGGTTGTCGGTGAACTGGTGCTGACCTACAACAGTCTGCCTGGCGTCGAGAGCTTCGATTCGCTTGATCAATCGACGGCTACTCCTGACGAGATCGCGCTTATCCAGTCGCTGCCCGACTTCAACGGACAACTGCAGACGCGGAGAACCTTCACTGAGACGGTCTATACCCTGGTGGCCGAAGTGGAACCACTGCGGGTAGATCGCTCGGATACCCAGATCGTTGAGTATGAGCCGATCCCGGTGCCGGTATCCTCGGACTATCCCGATGGCTTCCTCCAGCTACCGCCCCGGTTTGAGGCCAGTACCGTCGCCAGCACTTTGCGCGATGCAGCTACCGCGCCGGTGGTTCCGCTATCGGCAGACTGCAGCAGCCAGCCCTGCGTCCCGGGCAGCTGGGGCGGCACGGCACGCTATGAACCGGGCATCAGCGCTTTCGACGAACTGCCCTTGCCAAACAGCAATTATGGAGACGTGCTGAACTTCTCAGCAGGCGCTTCTCAAACCGTCAGCGGCGAGATCTCCAATATTGCAGCGAACTGGACAGTCAGCGGCGGTAGCCTGCAGATCAGCTACAGCGATGGTTGGACCCAGACCGTGACCGCGGTGGGCGTCAATGGACTCGAGTACGGTATGTTCAGCGAGTACAGCAACGGCGCCGAGCGTTTTGCCAGCTACGACATCTGGGTCAAGCGCGATCCCGGCTTTGCCTTCACCGATGCCTATCTGGATAGCCCGGACAACCTGTACTGGAACGGTGAAATCAATGCCTGGGTGCCGGGCAACGTCAATCCTGACGGATCTCGGCAGCTAAGGCAGCGCTTTGGCTGGCAGTTCGATGCCGATACCGATCCGAACACCGGGTTTAATCGCTTTGTCCTGCCCAGTGGGCCCACTCAAAACGAAACTACCCTGTTCCTGCGACCCAATGAATGGGCGATCGATCCGGTAACAGGCGTGATTAAGATCGACCGCTTCCTGGATACCCAGTTCGATAGCTACGATCGCTTCTGGTATCCGATAGCCAGTACGACAGTCGATGGAGACCGCCAGTTCTATGTGATTGAAATGGAAATGCGTGATGGCCTCCTGTTCATTCCTGCGCGCATGAATATCGAGCGCGAGCTGTTTGACGACAACAGCGACTACGACGATGTCCAGGTGCAGACTCCGGTGATCGTAAGTGACGGTGTGATCACCGGCGTTTCGCCACTGCCTGCGGCGGCGGGCTTCGGGCAGCTATTACTGGTGAGCGGCACAAATCTCCCGATTGGGTCGCCGCCGTACAGTGATCTCTCTGATCGACCCGTAGTCTATGTCACGCAGTTCGGCGTGGAATATACCGGTTTCAGCTTCAAGATCAGCGAGACAGACAACCTGCTGCGGCTGCCCACCAGCGGTCTCGTTGCCGGTCCGGCGCTTCTGCAATTGGGGGACCCGGGCTCGAGTGCACGCACTCCGGCGGTCCAGATAGAAATATCGGATACACCGGCGGCGCCGTTCCTGCGCGAGGCTCGAAGTTCAGCGTCATTCTCAGCGCCTGCCGTGAGCACGTTCCCCATTGGCGGTGAAATTGCCCTGCTGGCGGATAATACAGATACCTCCGGCGTTCAGGCAGTCTTCGATGTGAGCGGCGTGGAGACCAGCGCGTCCCTGACAAACACAACCTCTCTGTTCGACCCAACTACAGGGCTGCTGCATTCCTTCAACGTACCGATCTCACCACCGTTGGGCACTCCCGTGGGTGTCACCCTGACTACTACTGTGAATGGCTTCACCAGCGCACCCAGTAACTCGCTGACGCTGTATGCCTGTGAGCCGGGCAATATCACCGTCGATGGCAGCAATGTTGTTAATTCGACGGTGGGCGTTGGGGTGGCGGGGGACGACCAGTTCTTCGTGCGCTATGATCTGGCGGCGGCAACTTTCGGCGCAGATATTTCATCGACGTCGCTTACTGCGTCTGGCGCGATAGACGTCAACGTGGTTTCCGGGGGTGCAGCCGGCGATACGACTGTCATCTTCTCGGTAATTGCAGGCCCGAATGGGCTGAGTCCCGGTGCAGACCTGAGGTTCGAGGCGGGTAGCTTGACGCTGTTGGGCGAGCCGGGCGACGTGCTGATCTTCGGGCAGACGTTTGAGACGGCCACTAACGCTGTAAACGACATTAGTCCGCTGTACGTTACCGGCCCCGCCTGCCAGTAGGCAGCGGGGCGGTGGTTACCAGCTAGGCGTCGCCTAGCTCAGTCTTGGCGCGTTCGTACCAGGTCTGCGTGTTGCTGCAGTCCTCGGGGATGCCTTCCTTGATCCAGCCGGCGAACTGCACCAGGCAGTAGAGGTCGATATCTGCGAAGGAGAAATTCTCGCCGGCGATCCACGGGTGCTTGCCAAGCTGTTCGTCGATCATCGGCCAGAAGGCTGCCAGCCGTAGCTTGCCGCGCTCGCACAGTTCGGGAATCTGCGGCAGCTTGAGGGGGCCGGGCATGGCGCGGTCCTTGAAGGCCGGGTGGCCGTTGCGGAAGATGTCGGCGATGGCCGCCATGCCCTGCAGGAAGATCTTGTGGTCCCAGCTGATCACCTCGGCCTTTTCCAGCGCAGTGTCACCCATCAATGGCTTATCCGGATTCATGGCCTCCAGGTACACGCACTGGCCAATCACCTCGGTCAGCAACTCACCACCGTCCAGCACCAGGGCCGGCACGGTGCGTGCGGGATTGATGGCACCGTATTCGTCGCCATGCTGCTCCAGGGTTCCGAGATCCACCTGCTGGGTGTCCAGCTCGATGCCCTTGTACTTCAGGAACAGGTTCAGGCGCATCGGGTTGGGAGCGGGGTCGTAGGTATACAGCTTCATTGCGGTGTCCTCGGCTGGGTTGAAAAAGAACGGAGCAGGGATGGTAGGCAGGCTTTGCTGTGATTGGAAGCCCAACAAGTTTCCGCGCGGCGGTGAAGCCGCTATAATTCGCGTCCATCGAGACATTCCATCTGAGGAAATTATGACCAAGTCATTGAAAACGCTGGTTATTTTGATTGCCGCCAGCCTGTCACTGGCAGCCTTTGCCCAGACTGACGAACAGCGCGCCGCCATCATCGAGCGCATCAAGCCGCACGGCCAGGTCTGCATGGCGGGTGACAGCAGCTGCGCCACCGCCACGGTCGCGGCCGCCTCCGGCCCGCGCTCTGGCGAAGACGTCTACAACGCGGCCTGCATGGCCTGCCACTCCACCGGCGCCGGTGGCGCTCCGAAGCTGGGCGACGTGGCGGCGTGGACTGATCGCATTGCCAAGGGTCGCGATGTTCTGCACGACAGCGGCCTCAACGGCGTGGCCGGCACCGGTATGATCGCCCGCGGTGGTTGTATGGCCTGCTCCGACGAGGAGATTGTTGCAGCCGTGGATTACATGGTCGACGGCAGCCAGTAAGCCTCACTGCTGTTTTGAAAAGGCCGCCACTGAGCGGCCTTTTTTGTGTCTGCGATTTGCGGGCTCTCCTGTACGGTCTTTGCTACAGTCAGTGGCGTACCGGTAATTCGGATCGGGAGATCGTTTTGTCCAGGATTCTCATCGCTTCACTAGTCGCTCTGCTGGCCGCCTGTGCCGAGGAGCCGCCACCGCCTCCGATTGTCGAGGTGGTGGTCGACGACGTCGTACTTGATCCCTACCAGCCCAAGTACTCTTTTGTGGGCCGCCTGCAGGCGATCGATGATGTGTCCATCGAGGCGCAGGTCACGGGTTATCTCAAGGCGCGCACCTTCAGAGAGGGTGATTTTGTCGAACAGGGCAGTGTGCTCTACGAAATCGACCCGGCGGTATTTGAAGCTGATGTGGCGAGGGCCAAGGCTGAACTGGCCCGCGCCCGTGCCACGCAGGTCAACGCCGAACGGAACTTTCAGCGCGGAAAGTCCCTGGTGCCCGACGGCAATATCTCCAAGTCGGAAATGGACAAACTGCGCGCCGACAAGCTCGAGGCAGATGCCAGCGTCGCCGGTGCTGAAGCGGCACTGGTCACCGCCGAGGTCAACCTGGGTTACACCACGATCCGTGCACCAATTGCCGGGCGCATCGGTCGCAGTACCCATACCACCGGCGACCTGGTGGGCCCCACCACGGGTGCACTCACGACGCTGGTCAGCGTCGACCCCATCTATGCCATCTTCCAGCTGTCCGAGGCGACCTTTGTCGAGGTTATCGCCCAGCGCCTGTCCCAGCCAGGCGCGAAGAATCTCAATGACATCGACCTCAGCGACCTTATCGTAAGACTGGAGTTACGCAACGAGATCTACTACCCGGAGTTTGGTCGCATTGATTATTTCGCCAACCGTATTTCCGAAGATACCGGCACCCTGGAATCCCGGGCGGTGATTCCCAATACCTACGGACTATTGGTGCCGGGCCAGTATGTGCGGGTAGAGATTGTTCGCGAGGAACTCTCCGAAGCGCTGTTCGTACCCCAGTCAGCGGTGCAGGCCGACCAGCAGGGCAATTTTGTGTTGGTGGTGGAAGGCGGCACCGTGCAACGCCGTAATGTGATTCTCGATCAGCGGGTGGAGGAAAACATCGTGGTGCTGCAGGGTGTGGACGAAGGCGAGCAGGTGATCGTCCGCGGCCTGCAGCAGGTGCGGCCCGGCCAGCCGGTGCGCGCCCGCCATATATCGCCCACCGAAGCCTGATGTTCAGCCAGTTCTTTATCGATCGGCCCAAGTTCGCCATCGTGGTGGCGATCGTGATGACCCTCGCCGGGGCCATCGCGCTCAGTATTCTGCCGGTCGCTGAGTATCCCAATATTGCCCCACCCTCTATCCAGGTAACCGGCACTTTCCCGGGCGCCTCGGCAGAAGTGGTGGAAGAAACGGTGGCAACGCCGATAGAGGATGCCATCAACGGTGTCGAGGACATGATCTACATGTCGTCCAAGAGCGCCAACGACGGCAGCTACCGGCTCACGGTCACCTTCAAGGTGGGTGCTGATTCCGATATGGCGCTGGTGCGGGTGCAGAACCGGGTCAAACTTGCCGAGCCGCAATTGCCCGCCGAGGTGCGGGCACAGGGCCTGGTCATCGAAGAGCGCTCGCCGGACATCCTCAAGATCGTCAGCTTCTATTCTCCGAAAGGATCATACGACTACAAGTTCCTGTCGAATTACGTGGCCATTAACGTGCAGAACGCCGTGGCCCGTCTCGATGGTATTTCCTCCGCCGATATCATCGGCGAGGCCGAGTACTCCATGCGCCTGTGGCTGGACCCCAACCAGATGGCGCAACTGGCGGTTACCCCGGGCGATATCCTCAATGCCCTGCGCGAACAGAACGTGCAGGTGGCCGCCGGCAAGGTGGGTGCGCCCCCGTTTGAAGGTCGGCTGCAGACCGAATACACGCTGCAGACCAAGGGGCGCCTCGAGCAGGCGGAAGAGTTTGGCAATATCGTGCTGCGCGCCAACCCGGATGGTTCTGCGCTCTACCTGCGAGACGTTGCACGCATAGAGCTGGGCCAGGCGGACTACGCTTTCAGTGGCACCTTTAACAATAACGCCGCGGTCAACCTGGCTTTCTACACCCAGCCCGGCGCCAATGCTCTGGCGGCGGGCGCCGCTGTCGATGCCGAGATCGAGAGCCTGTCGGCGTTCTTTCCGGACGACCTCGAATACAGTGTCAGCTACGACACCACCCGGTACGTATCCACCGCTATTCGCCAGGTCACCGAGTCACTGTTTGAGGCCATCGCCCTGGTGATCCTGGTCACCTTCATTTTCCTCGGCAATTGGCGCACGACCCTCGTGCCGGCTATTGCTATTCCGGTGTCCCTGGTCGCGACCTTTGCGGTCATGCAACTGCTGGGCATGTCGATCAACACGGTGACCCTGTTCGGGCTGATTCTTGCCATCGGTATCGTGGTAGATGACGGCATTCTGGTGGTGGAGAACTGTGACCGTCACTTGCGCGATGACCCCGACATGACACCGAAAGAGGCGGCCTCTATCACCATGCGCGAGGTCGGCGGTGCAGTGGTTGCCACTACCCTGGTGTTGTTGGCTGTATTCGTGCCGGTGGCGATGTTGCCCGGCATTACTGGAGTCATGTACCGGCAGTTCGCGGTGACCATCTGCGTGGCGGTGGTGTTTTCCTCGGTAAATGCCCTGACCCTGAGCCCGGCCCTGTGCAGCTTGCTGTTGAAGCCGGGGCCGCGCAAGGAGTCGCGCTGGTTTGCGGCATTTACCCGTGGGTTCGACGGGCTGACTGCGCGCTACGACACCGGGGTAAGTTGGCTGTTGCGCAAGCTCGCGGTGGTGGTGGTGGCCTACGGGCTGGTCATCGGTGGGCTGGCGCTGGGGGTACTGTCCACGCCGACCAGTTTCGTGCCGGATGAAGACAAGGGCATTATGCTGGTGAGCCTTCAGCTGCCTGATGCGGCGTCCTTCAACCGCACCGATGCAGCCATGGGCAAGCTCACCGAGCT
>JASJBK010000188.1 GCA_030066555.1 Halieaceae bacterium | reverse complement strand
ATGGTCCACGACGACGGCACGATTTTTCACCTGGCCGCGGGCGAGTACCGGCTCTGCGCCCAGGAGCGCTGCATGGACTGGCTGCAGTGGTCGGCGCTGGGTTTCGACGTGGAGATCGTCGATGAAACCGCCGACATAGCCGCACTGGCGGTGCAGGGTCCGACCTCCTGCGCCACCCTGCGCAATATGGGTCTCCAGGGTATCGAACAGCTCAAGCCATTTGGCATAGCGAGTTTCCCCTTCAATGGCGCTGAATTACTGGTGTCCCGCACCGGCTACACCGGCGACCTGGGATACGAGCTGTGGATCGATGCCCAGCAGGCGCTGCCCCTGTGGGACGCGCTGTTTGTCGCCGGCCGCGAGCTGCTGATCCGGCCGGTGGGTTCCGAGGCCCTGGGCATCGCCCGCATCGAGGCTGGCTTCATTATGGCCGGCGAAGATTTTGTGCCCGCGGAACAGGTCATCCGCCACGGTCGCGCCCGCAGTCCCTTCGAGCTGGGCCTGGGTTGGCTGGTGGATTTCGACAAGGGTCCCTTTACCGGGCGCAATGCGCTGCTCAGGAAAAAGCGCGAAGGGTCCCGCTATCGCTTTGTAATTCTCGACGTCGAGGGCAACAAGCCTGCCGAACACAGCTTTATTCTCGACAAGCACGGGCGCACCATTGGCCACGTCACCTCGGCTGCCTGGTGCCCAACGGCGAAGAGCAATATCGCCCTGGCCTCCATGAACATGCCCTGGGGCCGCGATGATGATGAGATGTACGCCGAGATCTACTACAACCGCGAGCTGCACTGGACGCGGCTGCTGTCGCGCTGCCGCCCGCGCAAGGCCCCGGCCTTCGACCCGCCCCGTCGCCGGGCCACGCCTGCGCCGAACCTCTGATGACGGCTCACCGCCTGCAGCCGCTGGTGGCACCGGCTTCGGTTGCCGTGGTGGGCGCCACAGCGCGGGAAGGCGCCGTTGGCAATGAGGTGCTGGTTAACCTCAAGCGTGGCAACTACCCGGGGCGGCTCTACGCGGTCAATCCGGGCCACGATTCCATCCTCGATGTCGGCTGCTACGAAAACCTCGCCTCGCTGCCGGAAGTGCCCGAGCATGTGATCTTTGCCCTCGGCGATCGCCATATTGAACAGGCGGTCGATGAAGCCATAGGTCTCGGGGTGCCGGCGGCCAGTATCTTCTCCATGCTGCTGTTGGAGGAGGGCGACGGCCTGCGTGAACGTGTCGCCGCGAATATTCGCGATGCCGGCATGCTGCTGTCTGGTGGCAACGGCATGGGAATCTACAATTTCCGCGACAGCTTCTGGGGCTGTGGCTTTGCCACTCGCGAACACCCCGTGGTGGGCAACGTGGTGCTGTTGAGCCAGTCCGGCTCCGGCATGTCCGGCATTCTCGACTGCGAGGAGCGGCTGGATTTCCTGTTTGCCGCCTCTACCGGCCAGGAACTGGTGGTGGGTGTGGAGGACTACCTCGATTACGTACTGGACTTGCCGGAGACCGGCGTTATCGGCCTGTTCCTGGAAACCACCCGTGAGCCGAACAAGCTGGTGGCGGCGCTCCAGAAGGCGGCCGACAGGGGCATTCCCATCGTCGCCCTCAAGGTCGGCTGTACCGAGTTGTCGGCGCACCTCGCGGTGTCCCACAGTGGCGCCCTGGTCGGCAGCGACGACAGCTACCAGGCCCTGTTCGATCGCTACGGCGTCCAGCGGGTCAGGGACATGGATGAGCTGGCCACCGCCCTGATCCTGTTCTCGAAGCTCAGCCTGCCGGATACCGCCCATCCCGAGCCGGGGCTGGTGAGCCTGCACGACAGCGGTGGCGAGCAGCAGTTGATGGTCGACCTTGCCGCCGACGCGGGCGTGCCCTTTGCAAAACTCAGTGCAGCGACAGTGGACGCGCTGGCCGCACAACTGGACCCGGGTTTGCCCGCCGTCAACCCGCTGGACGCCTGGGGCGCCGGCGGTGCGGATGCCGATGCCGTGATGGCCAGCTGTTTCAGCGCCATGTTGTCGGAAGACGGAGCATTGCTCGGAGCGGTAGTTCACGATCGTGCCCCGGCCGGCGCCATCTATGCCGATCATCTGGAAATACTCGATGCAGCCCATGCCGCAACCGGCAAACCAGTGTGCCTGGTCGCTTCCCGGCAGGGTACCGGTAGTGACCCGCTGGTGGTGGATGCCACCCGCCGCGGTTTCCCGGTGCTCGACGGTGTGGCGCAGTTCCTGGCCGCTGTGCGCTGCCTTTTTGGCTACCGCGAGTTTCAGCAACGCCCGCCGATAGCGGCGCCCACGCTGTCACCGATGATCATCGACAACCTCCGCGCCCAGATCGATGAGGCGGGTCTGTCGGGCAGCCTCGGGGAGCATCTGTCCACCGCGCTGCTGCTGGAGTGCGGCCTGACCATGAATGCCGGCATGCTGGTGCATAGTGCGGAGGAACTGAAATCCGTCGCGGAGCAGTTGCACTACCCGGTGGTGCTGAAGACTGCCGCCGCGGTGGAGCACAAGTCCGACGTGGGCGGGGTGGTACTGGGGATCGACTCGGCAGAGGCCCTGCAGGCAGCTTATGCAGACCTCGCCGAGCGGCTGGCACGGTCAGCCTATATTGCGCCGATGATCGATGCACCGGGGGTGGAAATGATCCTCGGTGCGCACCGTGACCCGCAGCTTGGGCCGATGGTGGTGTTGGGCTTCGGCGGAGTACACGCCGAGACACTGAATGACGTGGCTGTTCTGGCAGCGCCTTTTGACGCCGCGGCTGCCGAACGTGCGCTGGCCGGGTTGACACTGCGGCCTCTGCTGGAGGGGTCACGCGGTGCCGAACCGGTTGACGTTCATGCCTTCGCCGAGATGGCGGCGCGCCTGTCATCCCTGGTGCATGCGCTGGCAGATCGAATCGTGGAGGTGGATATCAACCCGGTGAAAGTCGGTGCCTGGGGCGCGGTCGGCCTGGACGCGCTGGTGGTGCTGGACGATGTGGCAGTGGCCAGCGAGGATGCCGCATGAGCGTTGCTTACGATGAAGTGGGGCCGCTGGCGATTCTGTCCCTGGACCGTCCCGACAAACTCAATGCTATCAACCCGGCCATGATCGAGGCCCTCCACGCAGCGCTGGACCGCGCCGAGGCCAGTGCAGAAGTGCGGGTGATCCTGCTGCGTGGTGAGGGCAGGGCCTTTTCCGCAGGTTTTGACCTCGATGTTGATGCCCCCGCAGGCGCCGATCCCGAGGCCTTCTGGCGCGAGGAATTGCAGAAGGACCTAAATATCATCATGCGCTTCTGGGAATCACCGAAAGTGACCCTGTCTGCCGTGCACGGCTACTGCCTGGGCAGCGCCATGGAAATGGCCCTGGCCTGCGACCTGACGGTTGCCAGCACAGACGCTCGCTTTGGTATCCCGGAGGTGTCCTTCGGCAGCGGCATCGTCGCCATGCTGCTGCCCTGGCTGGCACCGGCCAAGCTGGCCAAGGAATTGTTGCTCACCGCTGACAAGCAGGTGCTGGCTGCACGCATGGAAAGCCTGGGGCTGGTAAACCGCGTGGTGCCCGTTGATGACCTGCTGGCCGCAGCAGTGGCGCTGGCAGAGCAGGTAGCCGGCAACGATGCCAGTGCGGTCAAGCTCACCAAGCAGGCGATCAACGAGAGCTACCGAATCATGGGCATGCGCGAGGCGCTGGCGCGGGCCCTGGAGTTCGATGTAGAAATAGAAGCCTCGGCCACCCGGGCGCAGCGCGCTGATATTCTCCACACAGACCAGGCTAACAAGGAAGCAAAATGACAGACGCAACACGCAAGGCGCTCGACGCCTACCTGGCGCAGCACCCCGACCTCGCCAGCCTGGAAATTCTCACCCCGGACATGAACGGTATCCTGCGCGCCAAGCGCATTCCCCGTGCCGAGATCGAAACCTTCTTCGACAAAGGTCTGACCGGCCCCGGCACCACGCCGATCATGAATACTCTCGGCGACTGCTGCGAACCGCTCGGGCTGGGCACCCTCGACGGCGACCCCGACAAGCGCTACTGGCCGGTGGTCGATACCCTGGCGCCGATTCCCTGGCTGAAGTCCGCCACCCACCAGGTACTGGCCAACTGGACTGAACTGGATGGCGAACCCCTGGGCTGGAGCTCACGGACCCTGCTGGCCAATGCGCTGAAGCCGCTGACCGAGATGGGATTGAAAGTCGTGGTGGCCACCGAACTCGAGTTCTACCTGCTGGCAGACGGCGACGGGCCAGTGCCGCAGCCGCGGCTGGGTCGCATCCTCGGTACCAATCTCGGCCAGGACGGCACCCAGTACTGCAACCCCGAGGATATGGCGGAATTCGATGATTTCCTGGAAGCGGTAAGGCTGGCCTGTGAGGCCCAGGATATTCCCGCCACTACGGCGCACCTGGAATTCGCGCCGGGTCAGTTCGAGATCAACCTCCACCACGTGGATGACGTGGTTACCGCTTGCGACCACGCGGTCATGTTGAAGCGCCTTATCAAGGGGGTGGCGGCGTCCCAGGGTATGGGCACCACCTTCATGGCCAAGCCCTTTGCCGACGAGCCGGGCAACGGCCTGCATATCCATATCAGCGTCTACGACGAAGACGGCAACAATATCTTCGTCGACCCGGAAAGCGGCGAGGTGCCACCCATCGGCCCCCGCATGCGCGATGCCATCGGCGGCCTGGGTGTGATGATGAAGGACTGCCAGGCCGTGTTTGCGCCCAACGCTAATTCCTACCGCCGCCTGAAGCCGGGCTGCTACGCGCCGCTGTCACCCAACTGGGGCTACAACCACCGCAATGTCTCCCTGCGCATCCCGGTCAGTGACGCGAAGAACCTGCGTATCGAGCACCGGGTAGCCGGCGCCGATGCCAACCCCTACCTGGTGCTGGCCGCGATACTCGGTGGTATTCATCATGGGCTGGCCAATCACTGTGAGCCCGGCACCCGGGTTGCCGAGGGGCAATTCCTGGAGGACGAGGAAATCACCCTGGCCACCGACTGGCCCCGTGCCCTGGACAACTGGCTGGCCAGCGACATCGTGCCAACCTATTTCGGTGATCACTTCACCAAGCTGTTTGAGATGACCCGCCGGGACGAGTACCAGCAGTTCCAGGCGGTGATCAGCAACCTCGATTACCAATGGTATATGCGCACGGTCTGAGCCATGAAGCTGATAGCGACAAAAGTTGATGATTCTCCGGCGGTGATGGCGGAGAAGATCGCCGCCCAGCAGCTCAAGGCCGGGTTCGCGATGGATCCCTATTTCTATCGCTCACACCTGGTGTTCGAGCAGGAGCTGGACCGGATTCTCTACCGCAGCTGGCTGTACGCCGCCCACGTCAGCCAGGTGCCCGAGCCCGGCGACTACATACAGTACCAGCTCGGCGAGGACGCCATTATCATCTGCCGGGACGAGACCGGTGAGATCCACGCCCTCATGAACATCTGCCGCCACCGCGGCGCCCGGGTCTGCGAGGAGCTTGCGGGTAACCGC
This sequence comes from Halieaceae bacterium, assembly GCA_030066555.1. Lineage (GTDB taxonomy): Bacteria > Pseudomonadota > Gammaproteobacteria > Pseudomonadales > Halieaceae > JANQIO01. Next base: position 3,010 of record JASJBK010000188.1, on the reverse strand, counting down.
AAGACCTTCGTCTGCCCCTATCACGGCTGGGTCTACAATCTCGACGGCAGCCTCAAGGCGGCCCGTGCCATGGAGGCGCTGGAGGGCTTCGACGTGGCGGACTACGGCCTCAAGCACGCCCGCTGCTGTGTGTACGAGGGCCTTGTTTTCATCAACTGCGATGCCGATGCACCTGACTTTGAGCCGGCGCTGAATACCGTGGGTGCTGCGCTCAAACCCTACGACCTGCCGCATGCGAAAGTAGCCCACAGCCAGGTTTACCGGGTTGACGCCAACTGGAAGCTGGCGCTTGAGAACTACCTGGAGTGCTATCACTGTTCTACCGCGCACCGGGCCTACGCGAAAATGCATACCATCCAGGACCTCGAAGACCGCATCAGCGATATCACCGATGCCATGCTGGCCCGCGCCGAGGCGCAGACTGGCGTACCTGGCATCACCCTCAACCACTACCAGGCTTATTCTTCATCTACCGACTTCGGCACCGATGTCTACCACAGTCGCTATGCCCTCTATGACGGTTTCCTGACCGGCAGCGACGGCGGCCAGCCGGTGGCGCCACTGATGGGCCAGTTCAATGGCTATGACGGCGGCGCCGGCGATTTCCAGCTCGGCCCGCTGTGCTTCATGCTCAACTACCCGGACCACTGCGTACTGTATCGCTTCACGCCCCGCGGCATTACCGCCACCGACATGGAGATCGTCTGGTACGTGCGCGGCGATGCCGAGGAGGGTGTGGACTACGACCGCGATGCCGTCACCTGGTTATGGCACCACACCACCCTGGAAGACGAGTACATCATCATGCGCAACAGCGCCGGGGTTAACTCGCGTTTCTTTGAACCTGGACCCTATAACCCGGGCTATGAATCCATCTGCACCGACTTCGTGGCCTGGTACCTGAAGGCGCTGTCCGCGGGGATTTAGCGAACCAAATCACAGCCTCGGCCATCAAACTATGAAGCGGGTCACAGGCAGGCGATCAAATCGAGTCATTTTGCCCGGCAGCAGCTACTGTATTCGCTGGAGTTTCTGGGGACTGCACTGTGGACGAAACAGCAGCACAAGCTGGTACCGGCAAAGGCCGAGCGGGCGTTCTTCGCCGCGTTTTGGCTAGCATGGTCCTGGGGGCGGCGCTGTGCTACAGCATTGCCTTTGTGCAATACAGCAGTGGTGCCGCGCACTATTCCGCCTATGTGGAAGCCTATATGGCCTGCGCCAATGACCCGCTGTTCGGCGTCCATGCCGCTGACCTTTGCAAGACAACGCCGACGGTGCGTGATCACCTGGACTCACAGACCATGGCCTATGCGATGATGGTGCCCACCCTGAGTGTTGCCCTGTCCCTGACGATCGCCGCCATGTGCCTGCCGCTCACTTCCCGTGGGCGTAGCTGGCGCCAGCAACAGGATCATCCGGCAAAACCGACACAGGGAGCCTCGTAACCCGCTAGCGCAAACCACGCTGCAGGCCCTTGCATGGAAGCGGCGCTTTCACCATGCTATCAACATGGGTACTAAGCAGCTGAGCCGAGTTAGCTAGTGGGGCTATGGAAACACCGTCACAACTGGATACCACTGGTGTTCCTGTTGGTAGGTCTTTTTCTGGTACTGCTACTTGCCATCGTTGGCAAACAGAATGACAACGAACGCATCGGTCTCGAAACCCGCATAACCGCCGAGCAGCTCAAGCTGCGACTGGAGTCCTGTTTCAAGTCACGGGCCGACCTGGTGCGAACCCTTGCCAGCTATCCCTGGCAGTCCCGCGAACAGATTATTGCCGACTGGCCGAATCGCGCCAGCACCTTGCTGCCACTCTATTCCGGTGTGCAGGCACTGAACTACGTGGATTCGAACAGAGTTATCAGCGTGGTCTACCCGCTGGAACCCAATCGCGCTGCCCTTGGGGCGGAGCTCCGGCAGCATCCCGATGTTTCAGTCGCCCGCTCCATGGATCGTGCGGCTGTTGGCGATACCATGACACGCACCGGGATCATCGAGCTGCTGCAGGGCGGCAAGGGCTTCGCCCTCTACCTGCCGATTCGCACGATTGACGACGAGCCGGCCGGCTTCGTCAATGGCGTGTTTCGAGTCGGCGCATTGATGAATTCCTGCCTGCCAGAGGGTCGACTGCGAGAGAATTTTGCCTTCGCGCTCATTGATGACGGCGAGGTGTTCTATGAGCAGGCCGACCAGGATCTCACCGCGCCAAGCCCGCACCAGGTCGAGCTGCAGATTGATATCACCGAGGCGGACTGGCGGTTTACGGTCGCACCCCTGAGTCGTTACCTCGCGGAGACCGCCGCTGTCCTCGATGACGTCTGGGTTGCCGTGGGCGTGCTGTTGATCTGCGTGTTCACCCAGGTATTGCGTTTTGCCCTGCTCAAGCAGCGTGATATCGAGAAGCGTGAAGACGAATACCGGCTGCTGGTAGAGAACCAGACTGACCTGGTGGTCAAGGTGAACACCGAGGGCGAGTTTCAGTATGTCAGCCCCAGCTATTGCGAAATGTTCGGCATGAGCGAGGAGCAACTGCTGGGCAAGGCATTTATGCCGCTGGTCCACGAGGACGATCGCGAACTGACGGCCCGCTCCCTTGAACGCCTGAAGCAGCCTCCGCATACCGCGTACCATGAGCAACGCGCAATGACCAAGGACGGCTGGCGCTGGCTGGCGTGGTCGAACCGCGCGGTACTCGACGACGAGGGAGAGCTGGTAGGCATCACCGCGGTGGGTCGAGATGTTACTGATATCAAGCGGCTAGAGCAGCGTATTGCCCACTCCCAGAAGATGCGTGCCATGGGCGAGATGGCTGGCGGTATCACCCACGATTTCAATAACCTGCTGCAGGTCATTCTGGGAAACATCGAGATCCTGTTGCTTGATAACCAGCAGGACGCCAAGAGTCGCACTTCACTGGAGAGCGTTCGCGATATGGCCATGCGTGCCATGAGCCTGACCAAGAAGCTCGCAACCCTGAGTCGACAGGACCTGCCACGCCCGGAAACTTT
>JASJBK010000187.1 GCA_030066555.1 Halieaceae bacterium | reverse complement strand
CGCATCCTGATCATGCTGCTGTGCTTCTGGTTGCCGGCGCAGCGCCGCAAGCGCCTGGAACGCTGGCTGCGGGGTCGCGAGGAATTCAAGAAGCTCGAGCGCTGCGACTGGGTGCTGATGAGCTGGGGGAAATCCGGCCGCACGTGGCTGCGGGTGATGCTGTCCCGCGCCTACCAGCTCAAGGGTGGGCTGGCCTCTGACGAGCTGCTGGATTTCGACAATTTCCGCGCCAGTGACGCCTCACTGCCGGCTGTGTTCTTTACCCACAACAACTACCTGCGGAATTACACAGGCAACTGGGAATCGAAAGCTCACTTCCAGGGCAAACGCATTGTGCTGCTGGTGCGAGACCCACGCGACGTTGCGGTATCGCAGTTCTTCCAGTGGAAGTTCCGCATGCGCCCCAACAAGAAGTTCATCAACGACTATCCGCCCCACGGTGCAGACATCGACGTCTGGGACTTTGTACAGGACGTTGAGGCCGGGGTGCCGCGCATCGTCGATTACTTCAATGGCTGGGCGCATGCCATCCCCGAGCTGAAAGATGTGCTGGTCATTCGCTACGAGGACATGCGTACCGACCCGGGCGCCGTATTGCGCAAGATCTTCGACTTCACCGGTACCGATATCAGCGACGCACAGATTACCGAGGCGGTGGAGTTCGCTGCCTACGAGAATATGAAGAAGATGGAGCAGGAGCGCCACTTCAAGGGCTCAGGCGCGCGCGTCAAACCCGGCGACAAGGACAACCCGCAGTCTTTCAAGGTGCGCAAGGCCAAGGTCGGCGGCTACCGCGACTACTTTACCGACGAGCAGTGCGCGGAACTCGATGCCATGGTGGCCCGGCTCGACCCGCAGTTCGGGTATGCCTCACCACAGGAGTCAGCGGCATGAGGCTGGCGATCCAGAACCTGCGCCAGGCGCTGCAGACCGCCAACAAAAAATTGTCGCGCCGTATCCTGCACTGGCGCATGCGCGGCCAGTCTGAGGCGGAGATTCTCGAGGCCGAGCGCAAGCTGCGCGGCGTGGAACAGTACGACAAGCTGCGTCGTGCGGACATCGTGGTTGTCAGCTTTGGCAAGAGCGGTCGCACCTGGCTGCGGGTCATGGTGTCGCACCTGTTCCGGGTGATGTACGGCCTGCCCGACAATGCCATCCTCGGTTTCGACAACTTCCACAACCTGAACCGCGCGGTACCGCGGGTGTTCTTCACCCACGATAACTACATCAAGGATTTCACCGGCGACTTCGAGACCAAGCAGCCCTTCTACGACAAACGCGTGGTACTGCTGGCCCGCGACCCTCGAGACGTGGCGGTATCGCAGTTCTTCCAGTGGAAGTTCCGTATCAAGCCCTCCAAGGTGGCCATCAACAACTACCCGCCGCGAGGCTCCGAGATCAGCCTGTTCGACTTTGTCACCGGTGATAACGGCGGCAGCATTAACGCGGTGTGCGATTACCTCAACCTGTGGGCCGCGGAGGCTGGCAAGGTCGAGAACTTTTTCCTGCTGCGCTACGAGGACCTGCGCGCCGAGCCCCACCGCAAGCTGCGCGAACTGCTGGACTTCATGCAGGTTGACGCCAGCGATGCCCACGTCGATGCCGCCGTGGAGTACTCCTCCTACGAAAATATGAAGAAGATGGAGAGCAAGCAGCAGTTTCGGCTGGCGGGCGGCCGCATGATGCCGCGGGACAAGGACAACCCCAACAGCTACAAGGTGCGCCGCGCCAAGGTCGGCGGTTACCGGGACTACTTCAACGACGACGAAGTCGAGGCCATTGACCGCCAGCTGGCGCAATCACTCGACCCCATGTTCGACTATTCCTGATCCTGGCTAGCCTGCCTCCTTGCAGGCCACGCAGCGGGTGGTGGTGGGGTCGAATTCCAGCCGGGCCGGGTCAATCTCTTCGCCACAGGCAAAGCACTCGCCATATTCCCCGCTGTCGATGCGTCGCAGAGCACCCTCTATGCGCAGCAGCTGGGCCTTGCGCCGGCGCGCCGTCTCCTGTGCCATGCTCTGTGCCTGCATGGCGTCCATGCGGGACAGACGTCCTACCCGGGACTGATCCAGCTCCACGGTGGAAGAAGCGTCCGCCGATTGATCGGCCACCGCTTCCAGCTCTGCCTGCAGTTGGTGCAGCCGGTTGCGGAAGTGTTCCAGATTAAGTTCCGACAAGCGGGGTCAAGCCAGCTTGCGAACAGTGTCTCCCGGACGGATGGTCCCGGGCTCTATAACCCGGGCATTGATGCCGCGCAGGTGCAACTGCTTGCCGATGTCGGAATTGACGAAGCGCAGGGCGTCCTCGCCGAAGCGTTCGCGAAATTTCTGGCAACCCAGGTGCGGCTGGTCGGTCACTTCTATCAGCGCGTCGCCGATCGACAGCCGGGTACCCGCCGGCATATTCGCTTCACTCAGGTCCATATCGACATAGAGCTGGTCGCCGGCCAACGGCCAGCGCTCCTCCGGCCCGGCAACCAGGGCGGTGGCGCGCACGTTCATGATGTTGAGTTGCATGTCCGGGTGTGAGCTGCCGTCCTTCATGCGCGGTGAACCGCGGGTGCTCCAGTTGTCGCCCTCAAGGCCCTGCTGGGTACACAGTTGCGCTTCTGCGAGCACCTCACGCTCGTTGTTGGCAGGGCGTCGCACCACCAACTTGAGTTCGCCGACGTCACTGGGTGCGGCGCGCACATGATCAAGCCCTGCCTCCAGCTCTACGGTGGTCTTGTGATACGTCATGACTGCCTCCTCAGGCGGCGAAGCGCTCAAGCGAAATAAACCGGGTATCGAAGGGTGTGTCGGAACCGGTGGCCAGATCGACCAGCAGCTCACCCAGCGCCGGGGCCAGCTTGAAGCCGTGCCCTGACAGCCCGGCGGCGAAGGTGACACGCTCGCTGCCCGGGTAGCGATCGACAATGAAGTCGCTGTCCGGCGTCATGGTGTAGAAACAGCTGCCGTGTTCGAGGCGCGTGCTACTGACCCCTGGCAGGTGCCTGGCGACAAAATCCTCGATACGGGCATCGTCCTCAGGGTCCTGGTCACGGGAGGCATTGAGTGGGTCGCAGATGGGCTCGCCGCTGCTGTGCTCGGCCAGTTTCAGTCGGCCATCCCCAGCGGGGAAGCCATAGAACTGACCGTGGGGCAGTTCGATGAAGAACCCGCTCTGGTAGCGATCATCTTCGCACTGGAACCAGTGCAGGTGCTTGCGGGTGACCGTCAGCGGCAGGCCCAGGCCGGCCATTAGCTCTCCGCTCCAGGCGCCGCCGCAGATTACCAGCGCATCTGCGCTGTAGTCCCCGGCATCGGTACTGACCTGCACGCTGTCGCCGACTTCCTGCCAGGCTGTGACGGATTCGCCCCAGCGGTGTTCGGCGCCGGCATCGGCCGCCCGCGCCAGGTGGGTGAGAATGCAGGTCTCCACGGGCAGCCAGCCGGCGTCCGCCTCGAACAGGGCGGTGTGACCCTCCGGCACCGCGTAGTGCGGGAAATCGGCGGGGTCAACAATGTCCACCCCAAGCCCGTGTTCGCGAGCAGAGGCGAGCACGCCCCTGATGATTTCGCTGTCAGTCGGTCCCGCGTAGAAAATCCCGCTGCGGGTCAACAGGGCCGGGTCCAGCGCATCCCATAATTCATAGCTGCGCCGCAGCAGCGGCACGTAATCCGGGTGCTCGAAATAGGAAAGCCGAATAAGGCGCGACTCGCCATGGGAGCTGCCGCGGTCGTGGGCGGGGGGAAAGCGATCGAGGCCCAGGCATTTGAGCCCGCGGCTGGCGGCGTGGAACAGGGCGGCACTGCCGATGCCGCCGGTGCCCAGAACGATCAGGTCGTAATGGGCCATGGGTTTGCTCAGGCGGCCCGCGCTGCTTCCACCAGCGCGAAGGCGTCTTCACGCAGGTGACCGTCGCGGATCTCCTCGCGGAGCTGGTCTTCGCTGATTTCGCCGGCGTCCAGGCATTCCCTCACCAACCCGAAGAAGAAAGATTCCTGGGCGGGGTCCGGATGTTGTGCGTAGGTGCCGGCAAACTTGTAGTCGCCGAACAGGGCGCGGCGCGCCCGTCGCAGCCAGTGCCGCGGTGGAAACAGCTGAAAGGTGTCCGCCGGCCGGTAGTCGATTTTCAACCCGGTCTTCCAGGGTTGGGTTTTGCGCTTGGTGTTGTGCAGCAGCTTGGTGTCCGCCGTGAGATTGTCGAAGTCGTTCCACTCGTTTTCCAGCACGCCGATGCTGGCAGGGTCCTCGAGCTTCAGGGATACCCAGTCCATGTAATCCCGCCGCACGTCGGGTTCGAACATCTCGTCGAAGTTCTTCTCGAACTGCCAGTGGGTCAGCTGCGCGCAGTCCAGCAACATCACGCTGGAGGCCCAGGCGCCCTTGCGCCCCTTGCGGCCAGACTTGGGGCGACAGAGGATAGCTTTACCGCCCATATCGCGTTCCAGCAGTTCGGTGATGTCGGCCAGCGCAAAGATATCCGGGTCCATCACCACGGCGCGGCCCTGGTAGTTCATCAACTGGGGGGGCGCGAAGCGCAGCGGTGTGAATGACTGCAGGTCCTCGTTGACCCAGGGACGCATTTCGCCGTCGCGGCGGTAGCGCTTGCCCTCGTGCTCCGCCATGCAGGCGAAATCCCTGACCTCGATGAATTTCACGTCAAAGGCGTCTTTGTCCCTCGCGTTCTTCTTCAGGGAGTAGCGGCTCACCAGCGCGCCAAGCATCTGCTTGTGGTTGGTGTGAATAAATACCGTGGGTTTCATTGTTTCCGGCAGTTGAGAGCTTGGGATAGTCTAGCGCCATGAGCGAACACGAGCCAAATGTCTGGTGTCTGCTGGGCAGAAAGGCGGGCGATAATACACAGGTGCGCTCCCTGGCAGAAGCCCTGGGCACCAGTTTTACCGAAAAACACATTGCCGCTCGCAGCTGGGAACTGCTGCCACACCTGCTGCTGCGCACTACGCTCGCCGGTATCGACCGGGCGGCCTCGAGTGAGCTGGTGCCGCCCTGGCCCGACCTGGTGATCAGCGCTGGTCGTCGCAATGAACCGGTGGCGCGCTGGATAAGGCACCAGTCCGGTGGCCGGGCCCGGCTGGTGCATATCGGCCGCCCCTGGGCACCCCTCGATACCTGGGACCTGGTCGTGACCACGCCCCAGTACTTCCTGCCGGAGCAGCCCAATATCCTGCACAACCGCCTGCCGCTACACCGAAGGGATCCCGAACAGCTGGCCAGCGAGGCCAACGCATGGCGGGCGCGCTTCAGCGAGCTGCGAGCACCGCTGATTGCAGTGCTGGTGGGCGGCGACAGCGGCAAGTTCGTCATGACCGACGCCAAGGGCGAGCACCTCGGGCAGCTTGCGGCGGGGCTTGCCGAGCGTGCCGGCGGAACGCTGGTGTGCGTGGCCAGCCCGCGTACGCCGACCTCGGCTTTCGCCAGGCTGGCGGAGTGCGCCGGTGACTCAGCCCGGGTGTTCCCCTGGGGTAGAGAGAATCCCTACCAGGCCCTGCTGTCGCTGGCGGACGCCTTCGTGGTAACCGGTGAATCCATGTCGATGCTGGGTGAAGCCGGGGCCACCGGCAAGCCGCTGTTCATCTTCAATATGGCGGACACCGATGCACGCTGGTGGCGGCAGGCCCACAATTACGGCTACAAACCGCTTAGCCACCGGCTGGCCATGACTCTGGGGCCCCGGCGCATGCGCCGGGACGTGGGACGCATACAGGATGCCCTCGTCGACACACGCCAGGCCCGCTGGCTGACCCCGGAATCCGTGCTTGAAGCTGGCGGTACCGCCGGAACAGGCGGTGACAGTGAGGCCGAACTGGTGCGCTCGGCGGATGCGGTCAGGCGGCTTTTGCTACCGCGCTGAGCGGGTGCTGTGATGGCGGCGGCAGGTCAGGCGTGCGTTCCAGCACCTCGAAGGCATCGTGGCGCACATGGTTCTGTTGCATCTCGTTGCGCAGGAACTCCTCGCTGATCTTGCCCTGCTCGATACATTCCTTGAGCAATCCGAAGAAGAAGTTCTCCTGGTTCTGGTCCGGGTGCTGCTTGTAGTTGCCGAGGAAGGCGTACTCACCGAACAGCTTGCGACGGGCACGCATGACCCAGGCCACCGGCGGGAACAGCCGAAAGCGCTCTGCGGGCCGCCAGTCGGTGGGCAGGCCGGTCTTCCAGGGCTGGGTCTTGCGACGGGTGGTGTGCAGCATCTTGGTGTCGGTGGTGAACTTGTCAAAGTCATTCCACTCGGCTTCGAAGAAGTCGATGCTGTCGCGGTCCTCTTCCTTCAGGCAGACCCAGGGCTGGTAGTCCTGGGTGAAATCAAACATGGCGCGGAACTTCGCCTCCGCGTCCCAGTGCTTCAGCTGGGCGCAGTCCAGCAGCATGACGCTGGAGGCCATGCAGCGGTCTACCAGGCCCTTGGGTCCGGAGCGCATGCGGCACATGATGGCCTTGCCCTGCATGTCGCGACTCAGTAGCTCCCAGATATCTGCCGCAGCGAAAATGTCGGGGTCGATGACCACCGCGCGGCCCTCGTAGCCCATCAGCCCGGGTGGCATGAAGCGCGTGGGAGTAAATGACTGCAGGTCGTCGTTCAGCCAGGTGCGCTTGACGCCGTCACGCAGATACTCCTTGCCTTCAAACTCGGCGAAGAACGGGTAGTCGCGACTGTCCATGATCTGGACGTCGAACTTGTCGTTGTTCCGGGAGTAGCGACGCAGGGCGTGTTCGGCGACGATCGCGCCGGTGATCTGCTTGTGGTTGGTCTGGATGAATACGCAGGCTTTCATGGCTGTCTGGCAGGGGTGTTTATGGCGCGCAACTATAAAGCAAAGCGGGCAGAGTTTCTATGCAATAACCCGCCCCGGGCGGTCTGTGGAACGCGCCGCCCTCTGCGGTGGAAGTCAGCGGGAGTAGTAGTTGACGCTGCGCCCTGTCAGGGAGGTGTAGAGCACACCGAAAGCCTTGGCCATGCGGTACAGGTTATGCATGAGCATGCCCTTAGAGAAGAGCGAAAAAGGCAGTAATAACAACGACATAAGGATCTTGCTGAGGGAAGTGGCCAGCAGTTTGATGACTCGCGCGCTGGTGCCGTGGGCGCGGGCCATGCTGACCTGGGAGCAGCCGTTCTTGAAGCCGCGCTTGAGCAGGCCGCGGGCGGTATAGCGGTCGGGTTCATGGTTGCGGTGAATCACCGACATGTCCGCCGAGGCCAGGTTCGCGCCCAGTTCATGTGCGCGGATGAAGAAGTCCTTGTCCTCGCCGCCGCTGAAGCGGAAGGTGTGGTTGAACACCGGGCCGGTGGTGGCCACGCGTTCGAGGATGCTGCGGCCCACCAGCGCGTTGCAGGTTGAGGCGCAGCCAGGCAGGCCGTAGCGGCCGCCCTTGTTTTCATGCTTGGCCTTGACCGGCGAGCGGAAAATCCCTGACTCCCGCGCCCACTGCGGCATCAGCGAGTCCAGTACCCAGGTGCCGAACACCATGTCGGCGCCGGTGACCGCCTGGCGGTCGAGCAACTGGATCAGCCAGTCCGACCGGGGCTGGTCGTCGTCATCGATAAAGGCGAGGAAATCAGCACCGCGCTGCAGCGCCACTTCGACGCCGCAGTTGCGAGCATAGGTGATTCCGGAGCGGGGTTCGGTCACGTAGTGGATGGCAATAGGCAGACGCGGGGCGGCGCGCTGGCAGATCGCTTCGGTCTCGGGGTTGGGGTTGTTGTCCACCACGATCAGCTCTACCGAGCTGGGGTTATAGCCACTGAGATCGATGTCCTGCAATGCGACCAGCAGACGCATCAGGCCCTGGGAGCGGCTGTGGGTGCAAACGCAAATAGCGACCCGCAGGTCAATCGTGGCGCTGACAGTCATCTTGTTGTTGCTACTTGAATATACCGCGACGGTAGAGGCCCCAGAAGAACGCCCACATGTGTACCAGTGGTCGCCGTCGCACGCGATCCGGGATCGTTATCGTCTCCCCGGAATGGCGCTCGAGCTTCCATGCGATATAGTCGAGTCCCCCCTCGAACGTGAACAGTGCCTTGACCAGGCGCAGCACTGACAGTGTCTTTCCCTGTACCAACCGCAAGCGCCATGCCCAGCGACTGGTCATTTGCAGGCGCGGGGGGATGTCGCTGACGTATTCCTCATCATACACGCGAAACGGGAAAACAAGCGAATCGGCGTGGATTCGCGTCACAGATTCATAGAATTCCGCGGACGCCAGCACCAGTTCCCGGGCGCGGCCGCTGCGCTCGGTGCGCAATTCGGTGTTGTAGCTGAGCCCCAGGGCGGCTTCCCACAGGGATGCCAACGAGCCGCTGGCGGGCAGCGCGGGCAGTGCCCGGTGCAGCAGGGTATAGGCGGCATCCAGCAGGCACTCTTCCACCTGGCCGCGGGTCGCGGCATCCCGACTCCAGGCAATGCGGGTAGGCTGGGCGAAGCGACCCCAGATGTATGACTGGAACCAGGCCCGGCTGCAGCCGCGGCGGAAATCTGCCAGCGAGATCACCGTGACCTTGCTGCGCAGTACC